>JAWOHN010000135.1:0-12891 GCA_046485135.1 Anaerolineales bacterium
CCGCGCACTGGGATGAAGGGTACCACATCCACCGCCCCCATGCGCGGGTGAGACCCATGATGACTGCGCATGTCGATGCGTTGGAGGGCTTTTTGGGCCATGGCTTGTGTGGCTTGGAGCACATCTAGTGGCTCTCCCAGGTAGGTGAAAACCGAGCGGTTGTGGTCTGCATCAGAGGAAACGTCCAGGATTTTAACGCCTTCGGTCTGGCGGACCTGGTCTAGCACCTCATCCACCAGGGTCAGGTCAATCCCCTCGCTGATATTAGGTTCGCACAGCAGAATTTTTTTCATAAAGACTTACCTTCATTCGGAAAGCGCGGAAAAACAGGTAGACCGGCAGAGCCCTCCAACAAGGACAGTTCCTGGCGCAGCTCTTTGGATCGAGAATCTAGCCGGGAGGCGATGGTCTGGTCTTTTATGAAAGGCAGGTTGGTGGCGACGTTCTCCAAACAGCCCAACAGACCTGCTTGGGTCAATAAGGTTGCACAATTCAGGTCCGAGCGCAATTGCGGCTTGATTTGCTCAGCCAGATTGGAGATCAATTTGAGTAACTGCGAACAAGTCTCTGCATTTTCCAATGGAACGCACGTAGCCTGGGTCCAGGCGGATTGGATGGCTTGGGAACGGATGACTCGCTCAGCTTCTGTAGCACGTGGCAGCTTGAAGGCCTCCCGCAAACCCTGAAAAGCAAGGCTATCCGCCCGGCTGCCTTCCAGGAGCTCTTCGGAAAGCTCCCGGGCCTGGGCTGCGGCGTGGACGAAGGAGGCTTCATTTTTTACTTCTTGGGTTTTGGTTGAGATCAAGCATACCATACTGAGCAAGGACCCCGCCATTGAGCCGGCGATGGCAGAGGCAGAGCCTCCACCCGTGGAAGTGTCGTCAGGATCGAGGACTTTTAAAAAGGTTTGGGTATCTTTCATGGGCAGATGGTTGACCAAGGACATTGCGAAACCAACTTATATACACGTATATACGAGTAGACGTCGGTATGATATCCTGTTATAATCCAAATGTCAATATCGAAACCGGAGAATAAGATGTATCGAAAGCCAAACGGAATCGTAGCTGGCTCGATCCCCAAATATCGCCAGCTACTGATCATCTTGCGGAACCAAATCCTGAAAGGGGAGCTCGAACCGGGCCAACGCATCCCCTCTGAAGAAGAGTTGATCGGCACGTACGGGCTCAGCCGGGGAACTGTGCGTAAAGCTATCGCCCAACTCGAGACAGAGCGCTTGATCGAAACCGAGCACGGGGTGGGCTCATTCGTGCGCGCCCTGCATCCAAACGCTGTACCCTTTCAGTTTGTCACTCCCCCTGAAGCAACGGAGGCTGCTGGTGTAGAGACCAGTTACCAGGTACTGGCGCAGGAGGTCATACCCGCCCCTGTGGATATCGCTGATAAGCTAAAGCTTCCCCCGGGGGAAGCCATTATCCATATTGCCCGCCGTGAACTCGTCAGTGGCCAGGTTGTCTCTTATTCGGAAAGGTTCTTGCTTGAGGACATCTTGCCAGACCTGGTCCATGAGGATCTGACCCGGGTTGGCTCAATACACGACCTGCTGGTGGCAGCCTCCGCTTATCCCTTGCTGCGGGCTGAAATTGAAATTGAAGCCCACCTGATCAACGAACAAGAAGCGCAGTTGCTGGAGGCCGGCCCGGGTGACCCGGCCATCGTAGTTAACCGCATCACCTATACCGCACCCAACCGTCCAGCGGTGTGGTATTCCGGGCTGTTTAAGAGCCAATATCATATAGCTGTGGGTATATCTTGAATTTTGAACAGGGATAGACAGGATAGACAGGATAAAGAGATCACTCCTGTTCATCCTGTCTATTTCTGTTTTTGTTATGCTATAATATGTATGTGTATGCAATATACATAAGGAGGTCTTCTATGGCTATGCAACGTGTGCAGATGCTCCTGGAGCCCCGACAGCGCCGCAAGCTGGCTGAACTAGCAAGAGCGCAGGGTAAGAGCATAGCGGAGGTCACCCGCCAGGCAATTGATGCCGGATTGGAAAAGCTGAGTGCCAACGAACAAAGTGAACGGATGCAAGCGGCACTGGTAGCAGCAGCAAAGCTAAGAGATTCCATGCCAATGCTCAACATTGATGTTGTAGGCGACATTCACCAGATGCGCGAGGAACGCGATCATGACCTCTTGCGTGGTTATTGACGCCAATCTGGCTATCTTTAGTGTACTGAAAACCCCGCACTCGTCTGCTGCTGTGCGAGTAATGGAAAATCTGCTTCAAAAGGGATCTCAACCTTTCGCACCCGGTCTTTGGTGGTATGAGGTTACATCTGTTGTCCATCGCTACCGTTTCAATGGACTTATTTCGGATGAAATTGCTTATACTGCCCTGGATTTATTAACGATTGAGTTGGGAGTCCAAAAAGTTAATGTACCTGCGCGCGCTGCCTTTGACTGGGCCACCCGTTTGCACCAGAAATCTGCCTATGACGGCTTCTACCTTGCGGCAGCCGAACAATTAGGCGCAGAGTTATGGACGGCGGATCAATCCCTGGTCAACAATGCCCGGCAGGTTGGAGCAGCCTGGGTACGTTGGATGGAAGAAGAAGCTTGAACATCATCCAGCCTTATTACCCACGCGCATGACAATAGAATAATAATTTCTTTCGGTGGCGCCATGTTTGCTATAATGGATACGCAACGATTATGGCGATTTAGTGCAATTACTGGAAGAGATGGAGTAAATATGAACTTTTCCCTAAGTGTCTCTGATGCCATCCGTCTCAAGCGCGCAGTGCGCGAATTCAAAGCAGAGCCCTTGCCCGCACAGGCCATGCAAGCCATCCTCAACGCCGGGCGGCGCTCGCAATCCTCGAAGAACACCCAACCCTGGCATTTCATCGCCATCACCGACAAAGCCATTTTGAAAGGCCTGTCCGAATGCGGTGATTGGGCCGGGCACCTGGCCGGAGCAGCCATGGGGGTGGCCATTGTGCACGCCGATCCCAGCGAAAAGTTCCAGATCTTGTTCGATATCGGCCAGTCGGCAGCTTATATGCAGCTGGCAGCCTGGGAGTTGGGCATCGGTTCCTGTCTGGCCAGCATCTACCAGCCAGATAAAGCCCGCCAGTTGTTGGGCTTCCCAGCCGATTTACACCTGCGCATCGCCATCTCTTTTGGCTATCCCCTAACTGAGGAGGTCCTGACCAAAGCACCCCGTTCTGGGGGACGCAGGTCCTTCGACGAGATCGTGCACTGGGATCGCTGGTAACCGGCGCACATCAGCCCATCTCTAAGCCTGCTACGATGGATTTGTTCTACGCGGACCATTTTGTGCTGCCTCTGCCAGATGGTCATCGCTTCCCGATGGCCAAGTACCAGCTTCTGCGTAAGAGGGTGATTGAGTCTGGATTGGTCAGGCCTGGACAGCTGAAAGTCCCCCCACCAGCCACAAAAGCAGAACTAGGTTTGGTCCATCACCCAGATTATCTGGAAAAAGTATTCAATGGCTCTCTGTCCGAGCGGGAAATCCGCCGGATCGGGTTTCCCTGGTCGCCTGAGATGGTTGAACGCTCTCAGCGCTCGGTGGGAGCCTCCATTTCAGCCTGCCGTTCTGCTCTGAGGGAGGGGATCGCCGCCAACCTGGCCGGCGGCACCCACCACGCCTATCCGGATCACGGGGAGGGCTATTGCGTGTTCAATGACGTGGCTGTAGCCACAAGGGTCATGCAAAGTGAAGGTCTAGTCAACAGGGTCGTCATTCTAGATTGCGACGTGCACCAGGGCAACGGCACCGCCGCCATATTTCAAGGGGACCACTCCGTCTTTACCTTCTCCATCCACGGCTCAAAGAACTTTCCCTTTCATAAAGAGGCCAGTGATCTCGATATCCCCCTGCCTGACGGAACAGAAGACGAAGCTTACCTGGAAGCGCTCGAGGGCGGGCTAGGGTTAGCGCTCGAGCGAGCCGAGGCGCAGCTGGCAATCTATGTCTCAGGCGCCGATCCTTATTCAGGGGATCGTCTGGGGCGATTGGGGCTCAGCAAAGCTGGCTTGGCCCGGCGTGACCAGATGGTGTTAGAGAGCTGCCACCAAGCGAGGCTGCCGGTGGCCGTCACCATGGCAGGCGGGTATGCCAAAGTAGTAAGCGAAACGGTCGACATTCATTTTCAAACCCTGCAAATCGCAAAGGAGTATCAGCGCAATGACCATCTACAACGATGAATTCAGCGCCTATATCAACAGCCTGTTCGTGCCCGAAGACGCCGCCTTGCGCAGGGCGCGCGAGGATAGTCCTAAGAGAGGTCTGCCAGCGATTCAGATCAAACCCGAGGAAGGCCGTTTTTTACAGTTCCTGGTCAGAGCTTGCGGCGCGCAGAAAGCGCTGGAGATTGGCACATTGGGCGGTTACAGCGGGATCTGGATCGCACGCGGGCTTTCCCCGGGCGGCAGGCTGATCACCCTGGAGGTAGAACCCCTGCATGCCCAGGTAGCAGCCGAGCATTTTGCAGCAGCCGGTGTGGCAGAGCGGATCGAAATCCGGGTGGGGAACGCCCATGATCTGCTGAAGTCCCTCCCGGCAGAGGGACCATTTGACTTCATCTTCATCGATGCAGAAAAGACCGGCTATCCGCGATATCTGGATTGGGCGCTAGAAAACATCCGCTTGAACGGGGTCATTGCAGTCCACAACGCCTTCCGCAAGGGTAGTGTGGCCGGCCTGGTCGAGCCGGATAAACATACGGCGATCACGCAGGAGTTCAACCGTCGCTTTGCCGGGGAATCCCGCTTGCTCAGCACCATTTTCCCGGCTGGCGATGGTATGCTGGTGGGTGTCAAGGTGAGCAATTGAGGCAGGGCTGCGTACCCCCTCCCAATTTTGCCCTGCAACTTTTCGACCTTCACTGCGTAGAATAAGTGAAAACTGGACCCGTTATCTGGTGGTAAATAAGTCCACTATCAGTGGAGGTACATTGATGAGAGAATATAGAAACCCTCTGCGCCGATCGCGCAGCAACCGCATCTTTGCCGGGGTATGTGGAGGTATGGCCGAATTTTTTGGCATCCCCTCCTTCTGGTTCAGGTTAGCTTTCCTGATCGCGCTGATCCCTGGCGGGGTACCGGGTTTCCTGGCTTATGCCCTGCTATGGATTATCATCCCTAGCGAATAAAATCGATAAAGTAGCTGCTCAAGCTGAAGCCTTCGCAGCTTGACCCCTAAAAAGGTGTGCAAATGGCGCCTGCGCCCCCTATGCACGCCTTTTTAGGGAATTTCTATTGCTAATGGAACAACGACAAGGTAAAGTAGGATCAACGACTTATGACAGATGAGATACGAGCGGCAAAAACGA
This sequence comes from Anaerolineales bacterium, assembly GCA_046485135.1. GTDB lineage: Bacteria > Chloroflexota > Anaerolineae > Anaerolineales > UBA4823 > CAZAQS01. The sequence goes on from JAWOHN010000135.1 coordinate 5,331, forward strand.
GCGATTTTCCTGCTATCGCCCAAATCATTTCCACCGCAAACCAAAACGCTGAGACCCAATGCATCCAGAGCAGCGCCATCAACGATGCACATGTCATTCAGAACGAAATGCAGGAGCTGTTTGACCAGGATGAGCTGCGCTTTGTTGTTGCGGAGGTTGACGGAAAGATCATCGGCTGCCTGGGCTGCGAGTTCGAGCGCGGCATCGGGCGAGGCTGGATGCGCGGCCCGTTCCTGACCGGGCCCGGTTGGGAACGCATCCCGGCGGCTATGCTGCATGAGCTGCAGGCGATCTTACCCGTAGAGATCCGCCGCCTGGACAGTTTTCTCAATGAGCAAAACCAGCGCGGGCACAAATTTTATCTTGATAACGGCTTCAAGCAAACGGATCTGGCGCATGTATATGTGGCCGAACAGGTGCCCCAGCAGCCTCTTCAGGTAACTACATGTTCGAAGCTGACCGAAGCCCAGGCAGACTCCTTTGCCGCCCTGCACAATTTCGCCTTCCCGGAAACGTTCATCGATGGGGTAAACATCATCTGCAAGATCGATGCGGATCACCAGGTTTTTGTGCATGCACAAGCAGAAGAAGTGAACGGTTACGTGTATGTCTCAATCGACAAGCACGCGGGAGAGGGGTATATTGAATTCCTGGCAGTCCAGCTCGCACAGCGGGGGAAAGGCATCGGGCTGCAATTGCTGAATTGCGCATTGGCGTGGTGCTTTGCTGAAAAGGGAGTCTCCAGTGTGGCCCTGACAGTGGACCAGAAGCTGACCAATGCCCGCGCTCTGTACGAAAGAGCCGGGTTCAAGCTGCTTTACACGGGCGTCAATAACCGCTTGGAATATTAACTCTACTGCACTTCCACAAATTCCATCTGCGACAGGAATCCGGCTGCATCCAGCTGACCGGCGCGGTAAGCAGCGATCGCCTCCAGCGGCAGGCTAATTCGGAGAGCGCCTGGGCCGCTCATAGTCAGCTGGATCCGTTCCAGCTCTGGGAAGCGGCGCTCTGCCAAATCGAAGACCGGTAGCTGGTACTCAAGCTGCGAGTTGTCAGCGCCGCCCAGTCCGCTGAAATACATCGCGTCACTTGTTAAGGTCTGCCCGCCTTCCAATGCAAAGCCTATTGACCAGGAAAATTAGGTTTCCTGTTCATGAAAGTGCGCAAGTTTTCCTAATGGCCTGCTAATCTATTGACAACCGGGTTGTTATTTGCTATATTAGTATTGTAAATCCTTACATGAAAGCTCTTTCATAGCGAGAAAATTAAAGCTTCTGAATTCAATGAATGATGCGCGCGAGGAAAATCCGACCATCTACGACGTCGCCAGGCTGGCGGGACTCAGCATTGCCACCGTCTCACGGGTGATCAACTCACCCGAGCAGGTCAATGAAGTCACCAAGAATAAAGTCCTCCAGATCATCGATGAGTTGGGCTACATTCCCAAAGCAGAAGCGCGCGCGCGTGCCATTCGGGGCACCCGCAGGATCGGAGTGCTGACCCCCTTTTTCACCTCCCCTGCCTTTGTCGAGCGTCTGCGTGGCATTGCCTTTGTCATCGGTACAACCAACTTTGAGCTGATTGTCTATACCGTTGACTCAAAGGTGCGCTTACAGGATTACCTGGTCTCACTGGCTTTAACGCGCAACCTGGACGGATTGATCATCATGTCGCTGCCATTCAATGAGACTGATGCCAAACGCCTGATTGCTCACCAGGTAAAAACGGTGATCATCGAATATGAGCAGGAATTCTTTAGCAGCGTTAAGATCGACAACGCAGGTGGTGGTAAAATAGCTGCAAGATATCTTACCGGTAAGGGTCACCGGCGCTTGGGGTTCATCGGCGAAATCAACCCACCTGAGTACGCCATTCACCCTGCTTTGGATCGTTTAAATGGGTTCAAGGAGGGACTTGCTGAACACCATATCCTATTACCGGATGAGCATATCTGCTCATCTCCTATCGATCAAGAAAGCTCTCTTAAATCAGCCTGTGAGTTACTCCAGCAGGAGCAGCGACCCACAGCAATCTTCGCGGCTGCCGACATCCAGGCTATGGCAGTGATCAAAGTGGCCAAGGAAATGGGATTAAACATCCCCCAAGATCTGGCTGTTTTAGGTTTTGACGGGCTTGAAGTAGCGGATTACATGGGTCTGACTACCATCAATCAATCCTTAGACGAGACTGGAAGGATTGCAGCAGAACTGCTCTTGACGCAGATCTCAGGCGCCAGGCAGTCCGTACAGCACGTCTCAGTTCCCTTAAAAATTATTGAAAGGGAGACGGTTTAATGCATCTGGTCAAACCATTGCGCTTGCATTGAAAACGATGCAGGAATTCAGACAACAGTGTGGAGGTGAAAAGGGAAAAAATCAAAAATATGGTCCCCGAAGCATTACGAACAAATAATTTATATCTACCAAAAAGGAGTTGAAGATGTACAAGAAAGCTAGTTGGATCGCTTTGAGCTTGTTGATTGCCCTGTCTATGATTCTGTCTGCCTGCGCCACATCCACACCCGAGCCGGCAGCCGAGGTACCGGCAGCTGAGGTACCGGCAGAAGTAGCGGCGCCTGTGCCGGCTGGTCCGGAGCTGACTGCAGCCTGGAACGGCGCGTATAAAGGCACCGTGGTCACTATGGATGGCCCGTTCAGCACAGCCGACCTGGTGAAGTTCGAAAACTCGATCAAGGAGTTTGAGGAAATCACCGGCATCGACATCCAGTACCAGGGCACCAAGGAATTCGAAGCCAATATTTCCATCCGTGTTGAGGGCGGTGATGCGCCCGACGTGGTTGACTTCCCCCAGCCAGGCTTGCTGGCAAACCTGGTTAAGAAAGGTTACGCCATTGACCTGAATACGGTCATCGACCAGGACTGGCTGAAACAAAACTACCTGCAATCCTGGCTGGATATGGGCACCATGGAAGGACCTGATGGACCCATGATGGCTGGCATCTGGAACCGGGTGAACGGCAAGAGCCTGGTATGGTACCCGAAAGCCCAGTTTGACGCCGCCGGCTACCAGGTCCCCGAAACTTGGGATGAGCTGATGGCCCTGACCGAGGAAATTGCTGCCGACGGTGACACCCCCTGGTGCATCGGCATCGAATCTGGTGCAGCTACCGGCTGGCCGATGACCGACTGGGTTGAGGACCTGATGCTGCGCACGACCACCCCCGAGAACTACGACAAATGGGTTGCTGGCGAGCTGAAGTTTGACTCACCAGAAGTTCGCACGGCTGTAGACTATGTGACCCAGATCTGGTTTGAGGACAAGTATGTCTTTGGCGGGCGCGCGGCCATCACAAGCAAGAACTTCGGCTCAGATGCGCCTCTACCCATGTTCGAAGCTCCTCCCAAGTGCTGGCTGCACCGTCAGGGCAGCTTTATCACCACCTTCTTCCCTGAAGGTCTGGTAGAGGGCACGGATTACAGCTTCTTTTACCTGCCTCCCATCGGCACAGATTACGGCCGGCCAGTACTGGTAGCTGGCGATATCTATGCCATGTTCAACGACCGGCCTGAAGTGCGGGCGGTGATCCAGTGGTTCTCCACCGGCCTATCCCTGAAGGATTGGGTTACAGCCGGCGGCGCCATCTCGCCTCACAACGACGCCAGCCTGGACTGGTACGCTCCTAACTCCGTCGATCAGGGCGTGGCCGAGATCATCGCCGGAGCCACCGCTGTGCGTTTCGATGCATCAGACCTGATGCCGGGCGAGGTTGGTGCGGGCTCCTTCTGGAAGTTTATGACCGATTATGTCAGCGGCGCGGTTGACCTGGATACAGCCCTCCAGGGAATTGACGCTTCCTGGCCCAATTAACCTGGCAGCTCGTCTGCTCAGGTTATTAGTCCAATAATTCATCGAGGAGCAGAGAGTGCCTGCAACGAGGGCCTCTCCGCTCCTCCCCTAATTTTTATTAGGGAGGGAGGTGTGAAACTATGGATGATGCCGAATTTGTGCAACCAAAAAAGATTCAGGAATCACCCCCTGAACCATCAGGTCTGATTGCCTGGCTGGCAACTACAGCTGGGCGCATCCTGATCTCATTATTCGTCCCCATCCTGACATTCCTGGTCCTTTGGCAGGGATTTGTCTTTTTGAGGAATAGCAATGCTCCCCAGGTTGTGCTGATCCTGGTGGCGATCCTGTGGGGTGTGGGAGGCGTGGCGCTGCTCTTCCTGGTTTCCAACTGGCTGGTCGAACAACTGCCAGGTGAATGGACCCGGCGCTTACAGCCTTTCGTCTTTGTCGGCCCTGGTGTGGCCATCCTGTCCTGGTACCTGGCCATCCCTACCCTGCGCACGCTGTGGCTGGCCTTTCAAGATGCAAACAGTACCCGTTTCGTAGGATTGGACAACTTTATCTTTGCCTTCACCGACCGGGTCATGCTGGAAGCCTTCCGCAACAACCTGTTGTGGATGGTCTTTGGAACCAGCTTTACCGTTGGGTTGGGCCTGCTGATCGCAGTGCTGGCTGATCGCAGCCGCTTTGAGAACATCTACAAAGCCATCATCTTTATGCCGATGGCGATCTCCTTCGTTGGCGCGGGTGTAATTTGGAAATTTGTGTACGCCTACAAGGGCACCGGTGTCGGCATTCAGGAGACCGGTTTGTTGAATGCCATGCTCATCGGATTAGGAGGCACGCCCCAACCCTGGCTGACCCAACCGCCCTGGAATAACTTCCTTCTCATTGTGATCATGGTGTGGCTGCAAACCGGGTATTCGATGGTGATCATTTCATCCGCCATCAAGGGCATCCCGATGGAGCTGCTGGAAGCGGCGCGGGTGGATGGCGCCACCGAGGTACAGGCCTTCTTTGGCATCACCATCCCCTATATCCAGGGCACTCTCATCACGGTCATCACCACCGTGGTGATCTTCAGCCTGAAGCTGTTCGACGTCGTGCGGGTGATGACAGGAGGCAACTACGGCACCAACGTCATCGCCAACGAGTTTTACGTCCGGCGCTTCACCTACGGCAACTCCGGGCAAGCCTCAGCCATCGCCATCGTGCTGCTGGTGGCCGTTATCCCAGTCATGTACTATAACCTCCGGCAATTCCGGGAAAGCAGGGCGTTCTGATGGCCGAGAAAACAAGCAGTTACACAAGCCAAAAGCGGACCTCCAGCCTGGTAGTCAACGGGGTGTTGATCTTGATCTGCCTGATCTGGATCATCCCGGCTCTGGGGGTCTTCATTACCTCTTTCCGCGAAAGCCAGGATATCTTCCGCACCGGCTGGTGGGCGGTCTTCCCGCATAGGGAATACGTCAAGGTCGATGAGATCTTACTGGATGAGTCCGTTGATGTCGATAACCCCTTCCAAATTGAAGGCATTACCACGACCTTTGAGCAGCTGCGCAACGGGGTAACCCTGGAGGATGGGCGCCAGCTGGTGTGGTTTGGCAACAAGCGCACCCGCCTGATCGAGATCTCTGAGCGGCGCTGGAAAGGTTTCGCTACCAATCTCACCCTACAAAACTATCGCAACGTGCTATCAGGCAAAGAAATTCGCTTTTTAGACGGCAGCGGCAACGAGGTCGTCAGCCAGGGCAATGACCTGAGTGGGGCTTTCATGAATTCCGTCGCCGTGGCGATACCGGCGACCATCATACCGATCCTGATCGCGGCTTTCGCAGCCTATGGATTCTCGTGGTTGAATTTCCCTGGGCGGAAGTTTCTCTTCACCGTCGTGGTGGCGCTGCTGGTGGTGCCCTTGCAGATCGCACTGGTCCCCATCTTGCAGGACTACACCAAGCTGGGTATCACGGGCACCTTCCTGGCTATCTGGCTGGCCCACACCGGCTTTGGCCTCCCGCTGGCCATCTACCTGCTATTCAACTACATGAGCCAGCTGCCACGCGATATCCTCGAATCTGCCTTCATCGATGGCGCTTCCAACTTCACCATTTTTACCAAGCTGATCCTGCCGCTTTCAGTGCCAGCGCTGGCCTCCTTTGCCATCTTCCAGTTCCTGTGGGTGTGGAACGACTACCTGGTAGCCCTGGTATTTCTGGGGAACAGACTGCCAGTGCTTACCAGCGCCTTGGCCAGTATCGTCGGAGAGCGTGGCCAAGACTGGCATTTACTCACCTCAGGCGCTTTTATCACCATGATCCTGCCGCTGGCGGTTTTCTTCGCCTTGCAGCGTTTCTTCGTGCGCGGCATGATGGCTGGGTCCGTCAAAGGTTAAGGGTTCACCTAGGCAGGAAATAGCTTCCTGCCTGTCATGTTAGAAGATATTCCTGGGAATTGAACGTGTTTTGCAGGTGCAAAGCAAATAACGTTCAATTCCCGGATCATCCACAGGTAAGTAAGTTACCAGGAGTCTGTATGGCAACTAGGACCTTTCCGGCTGGCTTTTTGTGGGGCGCGGCTACCTCTGCTTACCAAATTGAAGGAGCTTGGAACCAAGACGGAAAAGGCGAGAGCATCTGGGATCGCTACACCCACCAGCGCTTTAAAATCATGAACGAAGAAACCGGCGACGTCGCCTGCGACCATTACCACCGCCTGGAAAGTGATGTCGCCTTGATGAAAGAGTTGGGCTTGAAAGCCTACCGCTTCTCCAGCGCCTGGACACGCGTATTGCCGGAAGGGCGCGGGCAGGTCAACCCAAAGGGATTGGATTTCTATGAGCGCCTGGTGGACCTGCTGCTGGCAGCCGGTATCCAACCGGTCTGCACCTTGTACCATTGGGACCTCCCACAAGCCATCCAAGATCAAGGGGGTTGGGCCAATCGAGAAACGACTGACTGGTTTGCCGAATACGCGCGGGTCATGTTTGAATCCCTGGGCGACCGGGTACAGTACTGGGCTACCCACAATGAACCCTGGGTGGTAGCCTTTGCGGGCCATGGCTATGGCACCATGGCGCCAGGACTGGCAGACATAAGCCTGGCATACCAGGTGATGCACCATCTCCTGCTCTCACATGGAAAGACCTTGCAGGTATACCGCCAGGGGAATCATGCAGGGCAGATCGGCATCGCGGTTGATATAGAAGACAGTCTGCCCGCCAGCGAGAGAGAAGAAGATCTGGAAGCCTGCCAGCGCTACGCCGAGCATTATGCCTGGCTGTGCACCGAGCCGTTGTTCAAAGGCCATTACCCTATTAAATTGATGGAATGGCTTGGCCCTATAGCACCGCAAGTTTCCAATGGCGATATAGAGCTGATCAGTCAACCGGTGGACTTCCTCGGCATCAACTACTATCGTGGCATGGCAGTGAATTTCGATCCGGAAGGCGGGTATTTGAAATGCAAAGCCCTGCACATCACCGCTCCGATGTACGGCTTTACCGATATGGGTTGGGGGATCCACCCGCTGGGACTCAAATCTGTTTTGCTTAAACTGAAAGAAAATTACCACAATCCCAAGGTCTTTGTCACTGAAAACGGCTGTGCAACTCCGGATACGGTTAACCGGAATGGAGCTGTGAGCGATTGGCAGAGAATTGATTACCTGCGCGCCCACGTTGCAGCCGCGCATGCAGCCATCGCGTCTGGCGTAAACCTTCAAGGATATTTCCACTGGAGCCTACTGGACA
>JAWOHN010000136.1:0-4668 GCA_046485135.1 Anaerolineales bacterium
AGCGTGATCGTAAGGTCTCGATTAGGGAAGGAATGCCGGGAGTGAGATAATATATGGACTGTAAGAATACCTTGGCTCAGTTAAGTTGGGCTTAGGGGCCATGTTATAATCCGCCGAGTTTAGCTTGATCTGTGGGTCTGACAGTTTGCCAGAGGAGATACTGATACGCAATGCTCATCATCCAATTCATGTTGGGTTTGGTTGTGCTCGTTCTTGGCGCAGAGCTGTTTGTGCGAGGCGCCTCGCGCCTGGCTGCCCTGGTGGGGATCTCTCCGTTGATCGTTGGCCTGACCGTAGTAGCTTTTGGCACCAGCGCTCCTGAGGTAGCCGTCAGCGTCCAGGCCGGGCTGGAAGGTCAGGGTGGCATCGCTCTGGGCAATATCATTGGCAGCAATATTTCCAATCTGTTGCTCATTTTGGGGATTTCAGCCATGGTCGCCCCGCTGATGGTATCCCTAAGGCTGATCAAGCTGGAGGTGCCGCTGCTGCTAGGGATCTCCGTTCTGGTTTTCTTCCTGGCGGTGGACCGGCGTATCAGCCGGCTTGAGGGACTGCTCCTGCTAACTGGGGCGGTTCTTTATACCGTGTTCCTGATCTGGCAATACCGGCGAGAAAACCCGACCGGGGTTAGTGACGACAGAGTCGCCTTGACTGATTACCCTTCTCGTCTAACTCCACCTGGTGACACGCGTAGGGTATGGTTGCAAAACATCCTCTTGCTGGTGGTTGGGTTGGTAAGCTTGGTGTTTGGGGCGCGCTGGTTGGTGCATGGCGCCTCTGGTATGGCCCGGGTTTTGGGGGTTAGTGAGCTGGTGATTGGCTTGACCGTTGTAGCTGTGGGCACTTCTCTACCAGAGCTGGCTACCTCCATCGCGGCTGCCATGCGCGGCGAGCGGGATATGGCTATTGGCAACGTCATTGGTAGCAACCTGTTCAATCTGCTGCTGGTTATGGGCAGCGGCGCCATTGTTGCGCCGCAAGGCCTGCCGGTGCCCAGCTCGAGCATCTCATTTGATATCCCGGTCATGATTGCCGTGACGGCTGCCAGCCTGCCGATCTTTTTCTCTGGCTACGTGATCAGCCGGTGGGAGGGCCTGCTGCTGTTTGGCTACTATGGCGCCTATATCCTGTACCTGTTGCTCTTCTCGGTGCAGCATGATCTGTTGCCGGCTTACTCCACAACCATGCTGCGCTATATTCTGCCTTTGACGGCGTTGATGCTCATATTGGTGTTAGCCAAAGCGTTTTGGACCCATTCTCGGTCCAAACCTGTCATTACCAGCAGGTGATCACTTATAAGTGTTACGGAACCGCGCCACTTTCGGGATTCACCAAAAGCTTTTTAGTACAACCTGATGAACGAACCGATATTTATCAATGATCCCAATTTATGGTATGATCTTAACCCTCAAGCTGGCCGGGTGATCGCGGCCCTGCCTTCGGGCAGGGGCGAGGAAAGTCCGCACTCCACAGAGCACGATGCCGGGTAATTCCCGGGGCGGGGTGACCTGCCGGATAGGGCCACAGAAACAATCCGCCTGGCTTCGGCCGGGTAAGGGTGAAAAGGCGGGAAGACGGCGAGAGCTGTCTTCTTGAGCAGCCTGCGGGCTGGCTCAGTGTAAGAGACCACCGGCGCTTGCAGCAATGCGGGCGGCCAGGTAACCCCTATCGGGAGCAAGGCCAAGCAGGGACGAAGCCTCGTTGAGAGGCGGGAGGTTGCTCGTCTTCCGTGCTGCTGTTTCGACAGCAGCCACAGTTCCGGGTAGGCCGCCAGAGCCGTCTGGAAACAGGCGGCCTAGAGAGATGATTGCCGCAGCGCTAAAGCGTTGAACAGAATGCGGCTTACAGGCCAGCTTGAGGTAAGCTAATCTTCACTTAATTCAAGAGGTTATTATCATATGCAGATCGTTGTTTGTACGGATCTGGATGGCACTCTGCTGGACGAAGAAGGGCGCATTCACCCCCTGGATAAAGAAATTCTGCTGTACCGCCAAGATGTCCAGTTTATCCTGGCGACAGGTCGTCCCCTTCATTCAGTCAAGAGGGCTTTTCACAAGAACGGAATGTTCCAAGACCGGCCGCTCCCCTTTCACTTGGCTCTTGCGAACGGTTCGGTTACGTATATGCCTGGGGAGATGCTGAGCGATTATTTTCCTTTCACACCCACTGTACGGAAGCAGCTTTTCGAACTTTCACAACGCTTCCCCTCTGTGACCTGGTGGTTCTACGATATCGACAATGTTTACATGCGTTGGCCAAATCCGTTCAGCCGGCAAGTGATCGATGATCTGGACATGACCTGTTTGCCATTTTCGCAGGCAGCTGGTTCCGATAGTATATCCAAATTGGTCTGTATCTCGCCTGAGCCGGATCTGCTGCGTGAAGTGAGCGAGCAGGCCGGCGCCTTGCCGGTGGAGATTATGCACGGGATGGGTATTTTTTTTGAGGTGAACCCAAAAGGCGTGAATAAGGGTAGCGGAGTGTTATCGTTGTTATCTTCCCCAGCTAACGGGATGTGTATCTTCGCTGCCGGTGATGACGAGAACGACTTACCGCTGTTAAGTCTGGCTGAGCGCTCCTTCTGTCCAGTCGCTGCCAAGCCAATTGTCTTAGAGGCTGTCGATCAGGTGATCGACAAAACCGAGCGCGGCTTGCTAACTCCGATTTTGGAGCGGGCCGGCGTGGCTTGATTTAGCGATTGTTGTTTTGCTCTTTAACCAAGGGGATCATCATTTCTCGGACATGGTCCAGCTCATCCTGGTTGACGGTGTGCCCCATACCCGTGTAAAATTTATACGAAACGTCCCCGCCCAGGGCCTGAAAGGCTTGGGCGGTTTCCTTCACCCGCGTTTGGGGGATATGTGGATCGACATCGCTGCAACCCAGGAAGACGGGTGTGCCTGTCAGATTCCCTGGGTACTGGCTGGCATCGACCTGCGCGCCGATCAGTCCGCCGCTCAGGGCAACCACGCCGCCATAGCGTTGGGCGTTGCGGGCGGCGAACTCAACCGCCAGGCAGGCGCCCTGCGAGAAGCCCAGTAAAATCGTGCGTTCAGCCGGGATGCCGGCTTGTTGGATGATGTCCGTTACTTTCTCAAGCTGTCTCAGGGCTGATGAGAGCCAGGGTTCGTTGACCTCAACCGGTTCCAGAAAGCGGTAAGGGTACCAGGTTCCGGCAGCAGCCTGGGGCGCCAGGTAAGCGAAACCGGGTATGTCCAGTTCCGTAGACAAAGAGAGGATGTCTTGAGCTGAAGCTCCGCGACCGTGTACCATCAGCATGGCAGCCTGGGCCTTATCTAATTTCTCTCCAGCAGCCAGTACCGGCTGGTTTTGGTGGGGGGAATGGTCGCTTGATATCATTAATCTCTCTTATTTTCATTACCCATCTATAAACACAAGGCGAGAGCAGGACAACGCTCTCGCCCTGTGGAATTATATCAGGCCAGCGCGAGTTCTGGCTCTGCCTCAGCTTGTTTGATGATCTCCAGGTCGATATCGATCTTGATCTCATCTGCAACCAGCATGCCGCCGGTTTCCAGGGCTACGTTCCAGGTCAACCCCCAATCTTTACGATTGATGCGGGTGGAAGCGCTGAAGCCGGCGTTGGTGGCGCCGAACGGGCTCTGTGCCATACCGGCATACTCTGCATCCAGAACGACCTGGCGGGTTACGTCGCGAATGGTCAAATCGCCGGTGATGAGCGCCTGGTTATCGCCTTTAACATCGATGCTTTTGCCCTTGAAGGTGATAAAGGGAAAGTTTTCTACGTCGAAAAAGTCGGGTGATTTCAGGTGGGCGTCCCGTTGGGGCTCGCGGGTGTTGATGCTACTGGCTTCGATTTGAACTTCGACGCGTGAGCGGGCCGGTTCGTTTTCGTTGAAGTCAATGGCGCCGCTGAATTTCTCAAATCTTCCGCGCACGGTGGCGATCATCATATGGCGCACCGAAAAGTTGATTTCTGAATGGGCTGTGTCAATTTTCCAAGACATGTTGTTTTCTCCTGTATGTTGGTTGTTTATATGAGTTCTCAGCAGTGCTAGTGCTTTGTCAAGGCTGATACCTTGATTTGAAATAAGCTAATCTTTGCCTTGACAAAGCTTAAAGTGTTCCGTTGAGGGCATTTTCAAATCATAGAATAACGTTTGACGGAACACTAGATTATTACCGAAACCTATCTTTCGGACTGATTTTGACTGTGCTGGCAATCAAGCCTGCATATATATTACATACTGACCGTTACAGGCGCGACAACAGGCGCGTAAACAAAAGCGTGAACAACGAGGTTGGATTTTGTTATTCTCGTGATGGGTATTTTTAAAGGCTAAACCTCGTCCCCCAATCCTGCTTCCAGGTGGGTGATCTCTTGCAGGAGCCGCTGCCGCCTACCGCTGGCGGCGATGGCGCGCGCCTCAGCCAGGTGTTGGCGGGCTTCAGCCGGGGGTAGCAGGGGCGCCAGCCACAGGCGGATCTGGGCGGCCAGGTGTTGGGTGCCCAGAGCATCCGCGCGCGCCAGAGCAGTGGAGAAATGATGGATGGCTAATTCCTTTTGGCCGCGTTCAATCTCTACTAACCCCAGATTGGCGGTCAGCCCGGCGATCCGCTCAAGCATGGAGACTCGCTCTGCCAGCGCCAGCCCTTCCAGGAAATAATCCTGAGCCAGGTCCAGGT
>JAWOHN010000194.1:0-4814 GCA_046485135.1 Anaerolineales bacterium
ATGTCTCATAACAAGAATCCGGTCAATTGTCATATCAACATGCCGCGAGCGTGTACATCAAGCATCATCAAAGGCGCGTATTTACACATGACATCTTAGCCAATTTCATGACATGCGGGTGATGATGTGCACTTTTCGGACAAAATAAGGCGATGTACAATAATTCCAAGATCGGGGTATGTTTGTATAATTGACACCCCTGGCAGGCAGAAGATATTCAACGAAAGGCCCCAAATGCTCCCGTACATAATCCTACATAAACGCATTCGCTTCTTACGGGTGGCATTGCCGCTGGCAGTTGTTGTGCTGGTATCCTTGTACGTATTCGGCCCGGCCCGTTGGATCCATAGTTCATTGGGGCTGGAATACCACCTCCTGGCAGAGTTAGCAATTTTTGGCAGCCTTGGTCCACTGTTTGTCTTTTTGATGTTAGATTTGATCGCCCGCTGGATGGAGGAACGAGAAACCAGCGAGTTACAGGCGCAGGTATTGGAAAAAGCCCGCCGGGAAGTCCATCAAAATCGCATCTTAACCGATCAAGCCTTACAGGCCATTTTTGCAGCCAGTGTGCAACTGGCTTCCCTGCGAAAGCAGGCGCCTGATCTGCCTTCTGATGCCAACCGGGCATTAGATGAAGCAAACCGCGCCCTCAATCGAGCAGTTAAACCACTCCGCAGTTACCTGGAAGAACCGGTCAATCAAAATAACGGCAAGAGCATTTCGTTTTACAAAGCGGTAGCAGGAGATTTTCCTTACCGCGAACTATAACCTCTTTCCTGTTTGCTAAAGGTACAATCCAACCGCCAGCAACAATCCACACACCAGATGTAACAGGATGGTATTAGAGTTGGCTTTAATTAATAACCGCTCGTTATAATGCCGGAACAGTATGCGGGTGGTGTAGATTGCCAAAGGCGCCCCTGCCAGCATCAACAATGCGCTTTCAGGCAGGTACCCGCGCAAAACTCCCAGCAAGACTGAGCCAAAAGCAGCCACCATAAGCAGCAAATACCCCCACCGTGAGCGCTGTCTGCCCAGGATTACCACCAGGTTGGTTTTACCTGTTAAGGCGTCTGCTTCCAAATCCGGGAACTGGTTGATCCACAGAATGGCAGTTGTAAACAAACCGATCGGCAGCCCAATGAAGAAATCCAACCAGGACAGATTCCCAGTCAGAGCGAAGACGGTACCGGCAACCATCAAAGGGCCAAAATTCAACCCCACGAGTAGCTCGCCCAACCCTTTCCGTGCAGCCAGCCGTAGAGGTGGTGCAGTATAGTAGTAGGCTGAAAAAGCACCTGCCAGACCAAAGAGCAGCAAAACTGGTCCGCGTACAAACAAAAATGGCAACCCTGCCAGCGAGGCCAGCGCCAGTGCAATCCAAGCCACCCACAAGAGGCGTTTCTCTGAGATCAGACCAAGCTCAATCGAACGACTGCCGCCTGAGAAGGGCATGAAGTAGGCGTTATTGATCTTATCAGTACCAGAACGCCAGTCAAAGTAATCATTGAAGGTATTGGCAGAGACATGCAACGCAATCGCACCCAACAATGCCAGGACAAACATCCCCCACGGAAAAGGCTGCGTCAGATTGCGTGCTGAAACCCAGGCCGCCCCCGCCATGATGGGAACCAAAGTTGCCGTCAGGAATGGCGCACGAGTGACAACCAGCCAGGCAAAAAACCGGGTGGATAATTTTACCGGTGGCATGGCCTGCTCAGATGGGATTTCCAGTACCGGTGTGGTCACGCCACAGTAGCCAATCTGTTCACCATTGCGGAAAGTGGGAGTGATGCGGACATCAGCAGTGAACGGAGTGCCATCCCGACGCAGAAAGACCGTCCGAGTTTTAAACTCCCCTTGCTCTCGGGCAGTCTTTAGCCAGGTCTGCACATGCTCCAGCACGATCAGACCAGGGGAAAACAAGGATACTCTCTTTTGTCCGATAACCTCTTCGGGAGAATAGCCAAAGATTTCTTGCGCACCCTGATTGAAGGTCTCAATACGCCCTTCTAAATCACAAACGATAACGCTTTTCAGATTTTTGTTTGCCATGATTTGCAACCTTTCTTGATGCTTATTGGATATACTAGATATTATATATCATATTATCAGGACTCACTTTAAAGAAAAAGGTCCGGGAATTGTGGCGCGTTTCATAAAATCATGATACATTTTAGGAGTAGAAACTAGGCAGCTTTATCTTCCCACAACAGGAGGCGCACGCGCCCTATGAAAAGATCCAGAGGCTATCGCCGCCGATCTATATCTTCCACCACGTGGACCATGCTCCTCTTGGGCCTCATCATTATTGCACTACTGGTGTTGGTCACTCTCAGCATCATGAACCGGCCCGAAATGCCCGTACCCGTGCCGCCTGAAACTACCTTGCCAACTGCTACGTCCCAACCTACCCCTACCCGCCGGCCGACCGTTGCACCGCGCACGCCAACACCATCTATCCCTGAGCCTACCTCCCAACCGGTGACCTTTTCACCCACGTTTGTTGCTTCAGACTGCCGCTTCACCCTGCCACAAGCTGCCAAGGTGACCTGTGGTGTGGTAGCGGTGCCCGCCGATCGGGACATCTATCCAAGTAGCACTATCCGCCTGGCTGTGGCCATTTTTCACAGCACCAGCCGTTCTCCTGCCCAAGACCCACTCCTCTACTTGCATAACAGTCCGGGTGGCAGTGTTTCTACCGCCAGCGCTCTGCAATGGGCATCCATCAATTTTGATAACTTTGTATTGCCCATTTTGGAAAAGCGTGACCTGATCGTGTTTGATATGCGCGGCAGTGGTTTATCAGTGCCCAACCTGGACTGCCAGGAAGCCGTCAGCGTCTACAGGCGCGACCAACGCGGCACGTTGACCACGGTGCAAAGACGGGCAGCCTATTCCCAGGCTCTGGGCACCTGCCGTGACCGGCTAGCGAGCTACGGAATAGATCCAGCTGATTACACCACCAGAGCAAACGCAGCCGATGCCCGGGATATCGTCCGAGCCCTGGGGGTAGAACAGGTTAATTTGTATGGTGTTGCTTACGGCACACGCCTGGCGCAGACCATCTTGCGTGACTATCCGGAGCTGATCCGCAGCGTGGTGTTTGACTCTCCCATACCAATCGAAGTAAACTATTACAATGAGGCAGCCGCCCGGTACGACCAGGCTTTGAATGCTCTGTTCGAAAGTTGCGCAGATAGCCCCGCCTGCAGCTCGACCTATCCAGACCTGGAAACAGTCTTCGAAAACCTGGCCGCTGCGCTGGATGAAGCCCCGCTGACGGTGACCCTGCCAGGCGACCCAGGTAGACCAGACTTTGAAATACAGGTGGATGGCAGTGAATTTTCCAGCGCCCTGATTTCAGCCATGAATGCATCTTTCTATACATCCAGTTTGCCCAAACTGATCTATGATTTCAGCCAGGGCGAACTAGAAAGCGTGCGGGCATTTATCCAAGCTGCCCTATCCTTGCCCCCGGTCGGAGTTCTTGACCTGAGCGCTGGGATGCGTTTTTCAGCGGATTGTCACGAGCAAATCTACGCCACAACTCCGCAGGAATTGTTGGAGGCTCAATCAACCTATCCGCGTACTCAGTTTTTAGGAGAGCAAGCGATATTAGGCGATGGAGAGACGCTTTTTGCTTTATGTGATCTTTGGGGAGCAGCACCTTTCGATCCAGACGACCGCCAGCCAGTTACCAATAGCGCCCCTGCCTTGGTAATGGCCGGACAGGTCGACCCCATTACCCCAGCCTCCTTCGCCAAGCGCCTGGCAGAGTCCTTACCTGGAAGCTTATTCATTGAGGTGCCAGGCGCAGGACATGCGCCTAGTTTAGACTGGCGCTTGTCCTGTCCATTTAGCTTGGCGCTGAACTTTCTCGACCAACCCAACCAACCGCTGGATACAGCTTGTTTGAATCAAACCCAAATCACATATTACACGCCTTACACAGGCGAGCCGCCGCTCGAGCTGGCCCCGGTCCAAATCCAAGCAATGGAAGTAGAGAGCCTGGCGCCTATTGGTTGGAGAGATCAAGGTCAGGGTGTTTTCAGCCGTGAGGCAACCTACGGGGATGACACCCGTTTGGAAATTCGCTCTTCAAGCGAGCGATCTCCGGCGCTGCTGGCAGCGCTGATCGCTGATTTCGATGGGGTGGGTTTTGATCGCACACCCCCTCGCACCACCACCCGCTTCGCCAATGGCATCAACTGGTCCATCTACCGCGCCTTATCCAACGGCCGGCCGGTCGATTTGGCCCTGGCTGAAACAGGCGGACGCACCCTGATGGTACTGCTGCTCAGCCTGCCAGCTGAGCGGGATGCATTCTATCGGACCGTATTCCTGCCGATCATCGACGAGACAAAGCCCTAAATGGCGATTTTTCCTATATAGCCACTCGGCCAGTCCTGGTACTCCCCATCAATCCAGTTCAAAAACTCCCCAAATGCCTGGTGCATTTGGGGAGATCTATTGCTAAACTGAGTTTGAAATTGGCTCGAAGCTTGCATCTTTCTTTATAAAGTGTTTTTCGCAGCTGCGGGTTTTGAGGTAATTGGAATAAATTCCAGAAACAAAACAGGACTTTCCGTCGTCATATACTCAGTATTAACCCAAATCAAAATAAAAAAGTGGTTCTTTCAACAAATGCAAGGAGAAATAAGTATCATGAAAAACAAATCCACCATTTTGACCATTCTGGTTTTGGCCCTGGTCTTCAGCCTGGCGGCGCCACTAGGTAACGCGGCTGCAGCTGATACCTGCACCAAATACCACACCATCCTCAAAGGAGAGACCCTGGCAATCATCGCTGC
>JAWOHN010000222.1:0-8622 GCA_046485135.1 Anaerolineales bacterium
CGCCAGCGCTTCTTCTTGCGGTTCGAAATTGATCAGCCCTCGCCCCCAAGGGAAATTGGTGAAGGCGCACCACTCGGCTGAGATGAGCGGGGAATGATAGCGGTACTGGCGCGGCCCGACAAAGCCGGGGTGCTCGTTCAAGCGGAAGGCGATTTCTGTTTTAAAGGTCAGGCGCGTGCCTTCCAGGATAACTTTGGGGGTAAGTTTAGCGTTCATCCGGTTTCGTAAAGCACAGGTTTGAACAAGTTGCGGTCAAAGTCGGCGATTTGGTCTGGCCCCAAAGCCAGCAAAACCTGGTGCACCTGGCGGGCATCCTCTCGCAGACGGGCCACATCGACGCCCCGGCAGAGCGGTGGGAGTGGGTCAATCCACTGGCGCAGGCGCAGGAACATCTTGACCGCCCCGTTGTAATTACCGCGCTCGATCTGTAGATAAGCCACGCCCACCTGCAAAATAGCCCGGTACAGCTCGCGGGCCGGGCTGTGATCTTCGTTCCAGGCCAGCTCCAGGTACTCGTGGGCTTCAAAGTATTCGCCGCGGTTGAACTCTGCCAGCCCTTTCAGCGCAAGGGAGGAGAGAGGCTGCTCACAGGCATATGCCAGTCTGCTCAAATCAGGTATCCGGGCATATTTCCGGATCAGCTCCGGCAAGGCCGAGGTAAAGCGTGAGCGGGCTACAACAGCCGTCGCGCCGGCTGAGCGCGCCGCCTGGGTGGCTTCCACGTCCACATGAGAGCCAAAGCACAGCACCGGGATACGGCGGGTAGCCGGTACAGAAGTCAGCATTGCGATCCATTCCCGCCAGGGGATGTGGTGGTTGTTTAGATCGAATATGAGCAGAGCCGGTCCCCAGGCGCTGAGCAGGTCCAGCAGGACCGCGCCAGGTCCGACCAGGTGCTCGCCAGGCAGGCGGTCAAGTGGGAGATCTTCCACAGGAGCAATCTGGCTGGATCGCTCGATCAGTTCCAGCCGGTAACCCATCCGGTGGGCAACGCTTTCGATACGCGCGGCAAACATCAAATCTGCTACGAATGCCACGATCAATGGAAATGTTGGTCTGGGGTCCATCCTTTAGATTATATCAGGCGAGTCAAGGGAAGAAATTGTCTGGCAATCCTGATCAATCACCATGCGCGAGGGTATCAGAGGGATGGCCTAATCATCTGCCAGGAAGAGAGGACAAAAATTTTATTGGATATTGACTTTACGATCACAATTTGTATAAAATAAGATAGATGCAATTCTGACGTTTTCGTCATGCTGCACACCGAGCTACTTCTAGACAACGACATAACCACCACCTGGCAAGCACCTGCCTGAAATCCAGCATGCCCAGAACAAAGAAGGCATCTTGAGCAGGTTATCAGCCTGGAAACCTGAAGAATGGTATGTACCCTGCGCATACCATGATTGGGATTGCTCCACGAGGAGGTGAAAAATGTCTCTACAGAAGGGTTTGCTGGTGGGTCTCTGCACGACACTATTGGCGCTGGCTCTGGCCGGTAGTGGCCTGACCGCCCAAGGTTCTGAATTAATGACCGCGTCCCCCTATTTGAGCGCTGAAATTGTCATTTCAGACCTTGATAACTTGGAATACCTTCCCTCTGTGGCTTACAACTCACAGCACAATGAGTACCTGGTCGTCTGGCATACTGTATGGACCATCGGTCCCCGCGATATCCGCGGGGCGCGCATATCAGCCAATGGCCAGGTGTTGAGCGAATTCGTCGTATACGAGCACGCCACCAGGGACAGCTCCCAAGCTACGGTCGAATACGATCCCGTAAACGATCGTTATCTGGTGGTTTGGGTGTTCGATACCTTTGGAGACGGCAGCGACCGTGATCTGTACGGGCGTTTTATTCCATGGAATGGCCCGAGTGCCAGTCTGACCGAGTTTGCCATCTGCACTTGGGGTACCCATCAATGGAATCCAAAGCTGGCCTATGGCAGAGCGGTCGAGGAGTTCCTGGTGGCGTGGAACAACCAATACCAGTCCGGAACATTACCAATGTACATCAGCGGGCGCAGAATCACCGCAGCAGATGGTAGCTTCCCTGGCTTTGATAGCGACTTCACCATCAACCCCACGACAGAGCAACGAGTCAATGTGGATGTCACCTACAACCTGGCGCGTAACGAGTACCTGGTGGTCTATGATAATACCGCCGACATCTTAGGGCGCCGTTTTACGGGAAACCTCGGCCATGATTTTGGGGGAGAATTTACCATCGCCGGTTGGCCAGACGGTGAAACCAAACCGGCTGTGGCTGCCTGCCGGGAAGCCAACCAGTACCTGGTGGTCTGGCAATCAGATTTGATTACCAGCACCCACAGCGATGCCATCTACGCGCGCTTTATTGGCGGTGACGGCACACCAGGCAGCGTACACCAGATCGATGACACCACTGGCTCTGAGGTCGAGGCCGAGGTGGCTTGCAATGCCGCTGGTACGCAATACATGGTCGCGTGGCAAACACAATACACAAATGACAGATTCGGGATTTGGGGTCGTTTGGTGCAACCCAACGCGACGCTGGAAAGTCCGTTTGCCGTTGTTCACCCATTTGGAGATATGCACCGCAGGAATCCAGTTATTGGCGGTGGAAAAGTAAATTATCTAGTGGCCTGGGAGCATTCCCGCGAGACCTACCAGGACATCCACGGCCGCCTGGTCACAGCGCGCATGCTGTTCATCCCGCAAATCCTGCGGTATTGATTCGACGAGGGTGTCAGGCAGACCGCTGCTCGATCTCTGCCATCACGCGCGCGAACTCGCTCAGCATATGGCTGTCATCGCCCGTCTGAAAGATCTCCAGCAGGGAGCGGTAATACCACAGCGAGCCCTGTTTGCCGCCGTTGAAACGCGACCAGACCGACTCCCGCTCCTGCTCCAGATCGGCCAGGATGGTGCGGGCGTTGTGCAGCTTGTCCGCCAGCGAGACCCGCCGCACGCTGGCGGAGGCGGTTCGCAAATGTTCTAAATAGGTCTGTTTGCGCTCCTGCCAGGGCGGCTTGGGATGGATCACGGCGTCGCTGCAACCCTCCACGATGGCAGCCACCTTCTCCCCAAAACGCCGGCGAATCTCCTCCAGGGTACGCAGCCCGCCTTGATCCTCCACTGCATCGTGCAGCAGGGCGGCGATGACCTCATCCTCTTCGCCGCCGTCTTCGAAGACCAGGGCGGTGACGGCTAACAGGTGCGAGATATAGGGCAGGTCTTTGTCCTTGCGTTTCTGGCGTGCGTGCAGGCGCGCCGCCAGGAGCAGGGCCTCTTCAAAGCGAGACTGGAGCGGAAAAAGGCGGGTTTCGTCTGTGGTCATATTTTGATATTCCCCACCTCCCGCAGGTTGGCAATCTGCGGGAGGCATACTTTACAAGGGTATTATCAAGCTGTCCAGGTCACGCGGGTAATAGGTCATGATCTCGATCCCATCTTCCGTGACCACCACGGTGTCGGAATGGCGGAAACCGCCCTGGGCAGGGTCGTACAGGCCGGGCTCGACCGTAAAGACCATGCCGGGCTGGATGATGGTCTCGTCTCCGACGTCCAGGAAGGGCCCTTCGTGGTAGCGCAAACCGATGGCATGTCCAGTATGGTGCTTCCAATAAGGCATCAACTGGTGCGCATCGTAATAGTCCCGCACAGCCTGGTCTACTGCAGAGCAAGGCACGCCCGGACGGATGGCAGCGAAGGTGGTCTCTTGCAGTCCCAGCATATGCTCAAACAGGCGCTGCTGTTCGGCGCTAGCCTGCCCGACGATCATGGTCCGCTCCAGCTCGGAGTTGTAACCCCACATGGGGGCGCTGGCGCCGGTCACCAACACGTCACCCGGCCGGAAAGTGATATTGTTGGCCAATGCGTGCGGGATGGCCGCGTTGCGCCCGATCTGGCCGCGGTAGCCGGCGCCTGGGCCGTCCTCAAAAGCGCTCAATGCCCGGTAGATCGGCCCAATGGCATCTAGCATCGCCAGGGTTGCCTCAGTGCTGGCCCGCCGGCTGACGGCGGTCTCGGTTTCCCCAACGCGTGTATAGCGCTGTAACAGGACGTGCGCCAGGTTGGCCCATTTGATGCTTTCGCGGATCAGGTTTAGCTCAGCCGCGCTCTTGATCATCATCTGGTCTTCAACGAAGCCTGCCAGGCGCTGCGGGGGTGCGCCCAGCATCTCGCTGAGGCTGGGACCGCGGTAGCCAAAGATCCACGGGTAACCATCCTGGTCCGCCCCGTATTCAGGCGTAATGCCCATCTCTTTCAGCGTCTTTCCCAGTATTTCGGCCGGGTGGGGCTGGTAGGGGTACTCAATATAATGGTCGACCCGGTCGAGCTGGGCGTTGGCCTGGGCGTGCTCCAGTTCCAGACGCGGCACAAATAGGGCTTTTTCGCCAGCGGAATTGAGGATAAAGGCGATCGGCCTCTCGGTAGGAATGAAGGCAAAGCCCGTGTAATAGAGGATATAGTGATTGTCGAACAGCACTGCGCCGCTCAACTTCTCCTGGTGGATATGGGCCAGCAGCCGCTCGCAGCGCGCGCTGAACTCGGCGGCGGAGATTTGGATGGAGGTTTGCATTGGCTTGCTCCTCAGGGTTTGATCTCGTAATCGTGGGTAATCTTGACGGTCGGGCGCAGGGTGTTGACCACCGAGCAGTACTTGTCTTCGGACAGGTGAATGGCTTTTTCCAGCTTTTGCGGGTCCACCGGACCGCTGACGATGTAATGCAGGTGCAGGCTGACGAAGGCATGCGGGGCCTCTTTGTTCTGCTCTCCCGAGCAGACCACCTCCAGGTGCTGGACCAGCTCGCGCTGCTTGGTCAGAATATTGATCACGTCGTAAGTCGAACAGGAAGCCGCGGCCAGCAGGAGCAGGTCGGAGGCTTTGACGCCCAGCCACTGCGGGTCGGCCTGCTGATCGGTGCCGATCACCAGGGTGCGGCCGCGCGAGTCCATGCCGGCCATGAGGGTGGCCTCGATCCACTTGAGATGTACGGTGCTTGTGACTGTCTCCATGTTAGTCTCCTTAGGAATTAATTGTAACATTGGCTGCGGGACTGCCTCAAGTGTTTTGGCAGTGGTCCCTGAGTTGCATATCTAAGGCTTGTCGGGGCAGCTCAAGGCCGAGATTGCTGCCGACTCAAAACCGTGCAAAATACGTGACGAAACAAATAGCCATAGAACCACGCCAGGCTGGAGGGCTAACGTGAGGAACGCCGCGACTTTCGCCGTCAACTGCAGAAACATGATAGTCGAGTAGTCCGAAGCGCCAATACCCGTCAGGATGGTGATTCCAAACCAGACAGCTGCAAACAAGGCGACTGAGAAAACGATCCAAATGGCTATCCATATTGTCTCGTGTGAGCGTCCGCGCAAGTTGAAAGTATGAAACAACATTCCAGTCAGGAAAAGCCCAACAGCTGCCAGGATGGGACTGCACACCCAGGCGTTGTAACCAAAACCTTCTGAAACGGCTATCGTCTGATCAAAGATACTGATTAAGGCCACCAGTATGCCTGTTGGCAGCAAAAACAGGGCTGGCAGAAGAAAAGCGAAAAGTAGCGGCCCAAATACGAGGATGCTAAATCGAAACGCAGATTTCATCTTGGTTCTGGCTTTATAATTATCATAGGTCAGGATTTGTCGGGTTATCCCGCGGAATCAGGATGCCACTCTCGACGGCAGTCAAAACTGGGGGACCGTCAATATCTGCACGCCAGATTCGCACAGCATATCTCCCCATAGCCGGTTCCCAGCCCTGAGGAACGAACTCATACTCCCAGTCGGGTTGACCATGCTCTCGAACCACGGCATGATAGTGCTTATCAGTGTCCCATCGTGAAATGGTGATAGATACCTCGCCAAGGGTCGGACGGTTCGTATCATAAGCGTTTATTGCAGCCGCAATGTTTGGCCCTGAGCGGCGCTCAAAAATCCCGACAATGCCAAGAAAGATTGCTATCATCAGCGGAACGGGATGCCACAAAAGGATACTCAGGATCACAAGCCCAGTTGCACCGGCCAGCAATCCGTGATGGAAATAAAGCGCAAAACCGCTTCGTACAGCTGGCCTGAGATTATCAATCTGCTGTTCCACGGAATTTGTTTTCAATCCGGATAAATCCTTCATAGCCTAGTGCTACCCATCTGTTAAAAACTGTTATCGTTGGAAATCCTTGGAGATAGCCTGACTGTGTCCAGCGAGTTGTTAGCTCGCTCTGTGGGCAAGGTGTTACCCCGGCATGAAATCGTAACCATTGAGTACATAATACCAGATGACAGCGAAAGAGAACGTGAGCAATAAGTGTAACAGGGGCAATTCCCAGCGTTGGAGGGAGTTTGAGAAGACGGCCCGGCCGAGTAGCAGTAGCATGAACGGATAGACTAGCGTCAACAGGAGAGGGAGCAGGTTGGCATGTCCTCGAGTGAAGATTTGGGAAAGAAGTCCGCCGAGGATGGCGAATGGCCAGCCAACGGAGGCAATGACTTGCCATAGAAATACTTCGAGAAGGTCTGGGGTGGAATAACCTTGAAATGGAGGGATGGCAAAGGGCAAGATCATCGATGAGAGGAGGATATTGATGATCAGTGATCCGCTGATGATGAGAAGATGCCTGTGTTGCATGATGGCAGTGTACCGGATGGGGCGCCTCAAAAACTATCACGTCGATGCCAATGACTCTCAAGCGGATCGGCCTATCCGCGAGTGTTAGTCCATTTTGTATTTAATCAACCATCACGATTTCAAAGGCTCGCTGTAATTTAAGGTAAAGTACATCTGAATAATAAAACCAGTATTGTTTCGTCATCAATGTGTTCTTCACTCTCTTCGCCAAATACTTCTTTACGCATGTTTTGATAAATTCTGGCTTCATTTTGCCATCTTTGCAAATCGCCGTCACAGGGGCCATAATGGAAAGCCGTTCGAAAATGCTCTGCCATAGACTCGTTAACCTGTTTCGATCCGAACATAACAATTTGAAAGAGAGAGGTCTTAACCGCCAAATTATATTCTGTTCTAAGTTTTACGGCATCCGCTGAAAATCCTAGTGCTTCCAGACGTTCTGACTCACGTAACTTAGATTGTCCTTCGAAAAAATTGGAATATGCCGTTTGACGCACATCCAAAATGTAACTTTGATTTTGGAGTTGGGTATTGGTTAGAAATTCATTCTTTGCCGTTATTGAGCCAAATACATATCCAAGAACGATGGCTATAATCACTGGTGCGATGACTTTGATCAATTCCCATATGTTATTGCCAGTGTTTTTTTGTAAAGATTCGGTCATGAGTTTGCTCCTAGATCTGATAATCGTACAAACAGGGCTCGATCGTCTTCTAAAATCAACGGGTTAACCAAAGCGTCCGCTGGAGTTGGCGATGGGAGGCCACCCAACTAGGACAATTAGATTTCTTTGCGCAAGTCAACTGCGATCGTCTGATCCGGGTGACGCCGGGGCTCACTGACGATGTATTGCAGATGCAAAGTGGTGAAGACTTGCGGGGCTTCCTTGGTCTGCTCTCCCGAGCTGACCAGCTGCAGGCTCTACTGCTCGATCTCACGGATCACGCGGGCCGGGTTGCCAGCCACGACCGTATTGACCGGCACATCCCGGGTGACGACCGCCCCCGCGCCCACCACGGCATTGCAGCCGACCCGTACTCCCGGCAAGAGGATAGCCCCGCCGCCGATCCAAACGTTGTCCTCGATCACGACCGGCTTGGCTACTTCCAATCCCCGGTTGCGCGCGGCCGCCTGCATCTCATGGGCAGGTGTGTAGATCTGCACGTGGGGGCCGATCATGACATGGTTCCCAATGCGCACCTGGTTGCAGTCCAAAATGGTGCACAGGACGTTCAGGAAGACGTGATCGCCAAGGTAAATGTTCTTGCCGTAGACGCAGAAGAAGGGCGGCCAAATGATCGAATTCTGACCGATATGCCCCAACAATTGCCGCAGCAAGCTTTGACGCTCAGGCTCGGCCTGGCTCAGGTTATAGATGTGAAGAATTTCTTTCACTTTTTGACGCTCTGCCTCCAGCTCGGCATCCAGAATGTTGTAGACCTCTCCGTCCAACATTTTCTCTTTTTCGGTTTTTGTGCTCATCTGATGACTCCTATCTGACAGGCTGTTAAGATCAGACATAGAACGCGACTCTAGGGTTTCAGGGCAGGTCTTTGCGCAGATCAACCGCTATCGTCTGATCCGGGTGCAACCTGGGCTCGCTGACAATGCGGTAACCATGCCTTTGCCAGAAACGCGCTGCGCGGGGATTATTGACTTGCACTGCGGCATAAATGACACTCACTTGCGCATCCTGGATGACCTGACGCTCAAAAGCTTGCACGACCGCTTCACCGATGCCCTGGTTACGATTAGGAGACGCAATCATGAGCAACGATAGGTACGCCGTCTGGGGATCGCCCTGGTAATGGTGTGAGATATAGTCGATAACGCCAATTATCTTGCCGTCTGCCAGGTGAATGCTACAGAATACGCCGCCTTCATCCTGTGAAATTTGCAGGTCTTTATGCACCAATTCCATGGAAGCTTCGGAGACCGGGCCGAGTGCCAGGAAATCTTCACATTGCTGGTACACTGCCAGGATAGCCTCCAGATCAGCCTGGCTGAC
>JAWOHN010000227.1:0-3881 GCA_046485135.1 Anaerolineales bacterium
AGCAGCTCGCCCGCAAAATACAAGCCCCCGACCAAGCGGGATTCCATGCTGCGCGGGTCTACCTGGCGCAGGTCCACCCCGCCGGCAGTGATAATGGCCTGGGCAAAGGAACGGTGCCCGCGCACCTCCAGGCGGAAATCCTTGAGCCATAGGCGCAGGCTCCGGCGTTCGAGAGCGGTGAGCTGGTGGACAGGTTTGTCGCCGGGCAGGCCGATCAGCTCCAGGCAGACGGGGATCAGCTTGGCGGGTAACAGCCCCTTCAGCAGCGTGTGCATCTGGCGCTTGCTATGGATCTCCAGCTCCCGCAGCAAGCGGGCATCCAATTTCTCCTCGCTCAGAGCCGGCTTGAGATCGATGGAGATATGCACCCGGTCTCCCGAGTGCAAGGCATCTACCACCTGTTTGCTGAGGCTGAGCACGACCGGACCGGACAGGCCGAAATGGGTGAAAAGCATCTCTCCGAAAGCCTCAGCGAGCACCTTGCCGCCATCCAGGATCACGCGCAGGCGCACGTTGCGCAGGCTGAGCCCCTGCAGCTGGCAGGCCGTGGGGCCTGTCGTCACCAGGGGAACCAGGGCGGGACGCACCGGTATGATAGCGTGACCAGCGGCCTGGGCCAGGCGATACCCATCTCCGCTGGAGCCGGTGTGCGGGTAAGAGGCCCCGCCGGTTGCCAGGATAACCGCCTGGGCTGGTAGCCTGCGGGATGACGCGGAGCTGGCCGCGCCGGCAGCCGAAATTTGCACGCCTACCACGCGCCCGTCCTCGACCAACAGGCTTTCAACCGCAGAGCGGGTTTGAAGGACGGCCCCCTGCTGAGTCGCCCATTCGACCAGGGCCTGCACGGCCTGGTCGGCGCGCCCGCTGGACAGGAAATAGCGACCGCCGCGTTCTTTCTCGCTGGACAAACCCAGACCAGTGAAAAATTCAAGCAGCTCAGCGGAGAAGAACCTGGCAAATGCCTGGCGCAGAAAACGCCCACTCGGGCCAAAATGTTCGATGAATTCCGGCAACAGATCCGCATTGGTCAGGTTGCAGCGACCTTTTCCGGTCAGGAGCAGTTTGCGGCCTGGACGGTCCATTTTCTCTAATAGCAGAACCGAGGCGCCCAGACTGGCTGCCTGTCCGGCAGCCATCAGGCCGGCTGCGCCTGCCCCAACCACGATCACCTGGCCCGGCGTCATCTGCTGCTGTCCATATTGATGGGGATATCCCAGTGGCGGGGTATTGGATTCACGCTGGGGAGTGCTGGATTGCGCTTACAGGTGGAAATCTCCGGCGGCTTCCGGCTGGTAGATCAGCTCCTTGATCTTCATGCGGCTGATGCCACCAGGGACCTTCCATTCAAACACATCACCCACGCGGTACCCAAGCATAGCTGTGCCGATGGGCGCCAGGATAGAGATCTTGTTTTCGGACAGGTTGGCGTCCTCAGGGAAGACCAGGGTATAGACTAGCTCTTCCCCCGTCTCAAGGTCTTCCAGGCGCACGCGCGAATTCATGGTGACCAGATCTGGGGGTACAATCTTGGGATCGACCACCTTAGCCCGATTCAGCTCATGTTCCAAATCAGCCAGGTATTCGCTGCCGCGATAGTTTGTATATCGAGCCTCTGCCAGCAGGTCACGCAAGCGTTTGTTGTCAAATTCGGTGATGTGTATGTTTCGATCGGTCATGCCGACGCCTCCTTGTCCCCCTCTATTTTACATCATCCTGAGCGGTTTGGGATCAATGGGAGAGCGTTTTGCAGTGGTTAAGCGAGCTTCCCTCCATTTATCGCTGCTCAATTAAATCTAGGGATATTGTCATTGTCTGCTAAGCGGCACGTCGCTTACAACCGGTAGCTATAGTTTCATCGTCCTAAATAGCTTCACCTACCGGGCCACAGCCAATGACATCACCTCCAACCTGGCGACTGTGACGATCGAGGTATATTCGAGCAATATGTACCTGCCGTTTGTCCGGCGCTAAGCTGAGGATAAGACGCTGTGGGGCTGCCTAAATTTGGACAACCCCACAGCTACCTCGGTTTTGCCACCCCCTATGATTTAATATATATATTACCGGTGTAATAGCCGGTGATGCCGGTGGGGACAGGGTCTGCCTGGCCTGGGAGCGTGCCAAATACCAGGGCGGCGTGGGTATCCCCTTGACCGTGGATATGCTCGTATGCGCCGCTGCCGTCGATGACAACAAAATGACCGGTCGCTACGCCATCAGGCTGTGGGGCAGCATCGAACTTTAATGTGATAGAACCTTTCTGGTTGACGAGGGTTTTGATGCCCTGCACGCGGCCTTCCTGGGTGTACCAAAACACCTGGAAGGCTTTGCCATCATCTTCAATTGCCTGTTTGGCAGTGAAGGCGCCGGCGGCTGTATCCTGACCGGTCATTTGCAGATCGAACTCGAAGCGGGTTTCGTTCGGTGCGGAATCATTCATCATGGACCTCCATCAATATTTCTGAATAGCTGTTTTTTGTTAAAAGGTGGTTAGACTACGTCGACGTCTGACTAGACCTTTTCGCCTTTATGTAAATAGATATTCCGGCCGGCCAAAGGGCCAAGATATCTTCCTGCCCGCTGGGAGGGATAATATTGCACCTGACCGGTGAAAGACCCTTTGATGACGTCCAGTGCAGGGTTTACCACATCTGCCAGGGGGCTGAACACCAGGGTGAGGAGAGTTTCTCCCTGTCCGTGCATGTTCTCGTAGTCCCCATTGCCATTGATGATGACAAAATGACCGTTCCAAACTTCTTCAGTGGATCGTGCGGCAGTAAAGGTGAAGGTGAGGGCACCTTTCTGGCTGGCGAGTGTAAGTATCCCCTGCAGATCACCTTTAATGGTGTACCAGAACACCTGGGAAGCCTCGCCCTCATCTATCCAAGCGCTTCCGGCAGCAGTAAAGCTACCTGCAGCAGTGTATTTTCCATTCGAAATCAGGTTGAACTTGAAGTGAGCTGTCTGAGCTGGATGACTTTTCATGTTTCATCTCTGTTAAACATCAAAACTAGCTGTTGTCTGATGACAACAGCTTAGCAAATGCCAGTCCACAAAGAATCCACAAAGATGAGCGTTTGGAGTACCGATTTAAAGATAGCCAAAAAGGCGCGCCAGACGCAAGGCTTGGTCGACAGCGAGTCTGGCTTTTTCAATCTCCTGGTCCTTTTTTGCGCTGATGGCGGAATGCAACAGGTCTTCAAGCTCGGACGGCGCGGCTTGCTGGAGTGGATGGACAAGCGCGGCCGCGGTTTGGTGCATTAAGGAGTCATCTTTTTGCGCATATGCTAGTGACAGCAGCAGCCACAATCCCATCCATTGGAATGGGTAGGTGCGAGTTTTTTGCCATTGTTCCCGGGCTTGCAAAGCGAGTTCTTTAGCAGTCTCGAATTTACCGGAGCGAAACGCTAGCCAGGCCTGGTGGGCAAGTGCAGCGCCGATGTAATTGGGATTGCCGACAAGCTGAGCTGTTTCCATACATCCAGATACCAGCCCCTCAACTTCCGGGAGGTTGTTGACCATCCGCTGCGCTGCAATCAAGTAGATGAGGCACTGCAGCTCAATCGGATGAAGGCCGATTTTGCGAGACAGCTCTAAACCAGCAGCCAGGTACTCAATGGCGGGCTGTAGGTCTCCATACAGAAGACAGAGGATGCCTGTGTTGAATTGGCGCTCACAGATCAAGACTGAATCCCCAACCCCTTTGGCTACCTGCAGGGCATAGCGTTCGGTGTCGACAATTTCCCGGCTGACCCGGTAGCGATTTTTGCGGACTGCTGAATAATTAAGCCCCGTCAGGAAACGGATCTGCTGCAGCGGTGTGCCGGACTTTTCAAGAACGGGCTGGATCTGGCTGGATATCTCATCGATCTTCTCAGGCA
>JAWOHN010000238.1:0-11803 GCA_046485135.1 Anaerolineales bacterium
CCTGGCGGCACGCGCCGCACGGCGTGGCGGGCGGATCCGCGTCGGCGACGACGACGACTTCGGAGAAGGCGCGGCCACCGCGGCTGGCGAGCGCTTGCACCGCCGACTGCTCGGCGCAGCGCGAGAGCCCGTACGACGCGTTCTCGACGTTGGCGCCGGCGTCGACGTCGCCGTCCGACGCGCGCAGCGCCGCGCCCACGTGGAACCCGGAGTACGGGGCGTACGCGTGCTCGAACGCGCGGCGCGCGGCCGACAACAGATCGGCCGGGACCACATCGAGGGGGACCGGTTCGAGAACGTACACGCCGTCAGCCTACCGCCGCGGCTGCCGCCCTGGCGGAAGAACCCCTCCCGAGCCAGCCTGTGGCGACCCCGCAGACCAAGACCATCGAGGCCTTGGCGGAGTACCTGGGCATCCCCAAGGCAAAAACCGCCAAAGCAGTCTTCTTGGTGGGAAGGCTGCCAGAGGGAGACGAGCTGGTCGAGCGTTTCATCTTTGCGGTGGTGCGCGGGGATATGGAGGTCAATGAGACCAAGCTGGCTAACGCCAGCGGGGCGATCGAGCTACGTCCTGCGCTGGAAGACGAAATCCTGGCGGTGGGCGCTGCGCCCGGCTACGCCTCGCCGGTTGGCTTGCAGGACGTGCTGGTGGTCGTGGATGACGCTATCCCGAACTCGCCCAACCTGGTCGCCGGAGCTAACCGGGAGGGCTATCACCTGCGCAATGTCAACTATGGCCGCGACTACCAGGCTCATCTTATCGCTGACATCGCCTCGGCCGAAGCGGGTTCAGCCTGCCCGCAGTGCGGGGCGCCAATGCTCGCTGAGCGGGGCGTGGAAGTGGGCAATATCTTCAAGCTTGGCACGCGCTACAGCAAGGCCCTGGGTTGCTCTTTTCTGGACCAGGATGGGGAATCGAAACCGGTGGTGATGGGCTCCTACGGGATCGGCAGCGGCCGCCTGTTGGCCTGCATCGCTGAGGAACATCATGATGACTACGGTCTGATCTGGCCAATCTCTGTGGCGCCATACCCCGTTCACCTGGTATTGCTGAGACCGAAAGGCAGCCAGGTGGGAAGCGAGGCAACCGCCGAAGTCACCGCGCTGGCCGAACGCCTAGCGGCAGAACTGGAAGCGGCAGGCATCCCATCCTTGTACGACGACCGCGACGAAAGCCCAGGGGTGAAGTTCAACGACGCCGACCTGATCGGTTTGCCCATCCGCCTGACGGTCTCTGAGAGGGCCCTAAAACAAGGTGGCGTGGAGTTTAAACGGCGCGATCGCCCGGAGAAGAGCATCCTGCCGCTGGAGGGACTGGTGGAAGCCATCCAGCAGCAGATCAATACGCTAGAAGGGGAATTAGAAGCTGGTTTGGTGCAAGTTCCTTTCCAGCAGTAAAGGGAATCCGCATGAATTTTTACCAAAGGAAATGTAAAGACGGCTCCGGCGCAAAGCGTCCCGCAGGTTTCAGCAATTCAAGCTGATGTTTAAGATAACCTGCGGGACGTTCTGGATTGATTTAACCGTCCCGCAGGATTTACCAAGACCAACTCTTTTGAACATCACCCTGCGGGACGTTGCTGTTGGGACAGTCAAGACAAGGCTATTTGCAGATCAATTAGCCCAGCTTGAAGTAATCGGCGAACTTCATGGCCAGGTTCAAATCGCCCGCCAGCTTTAGCTTGCCGGTCATGAACGCCGTCATCCCGTTGAGTTTGCCCAGGATCACATCCTTGTAGTCCTGCGAATCGGCCGTCAGGGTCATCTTGGGATTTTCAGCCACCCCTTCTGCTACCTCGCATTTGCCGTCAGCAATGGTAATGATCCAATCGCCGGCCTCTTCACCGGTCAGATGATATTGGATGACCGCGGCCAGATCCCCGGCTTTCTCAGGCAGGAAGGCTTTGGGCATGCGATGCATCAATTGTGCAACAGTGATATCAGACATGGTACTCTCCTTATTATTGTAAATTCTCAAAGACGCCCGCGGCGCCCATGCCGCCACCGATGCACATGGTCACCAGGCCATATTGCACATCTCGGCGCTTCATTTCGTAAATGATCTGGGTGGTAAGCTTGGCTCCGGTGCAGCCCAGAGGGTGGCCCAGGGCAATTGCCCCACCATTGACATTGGTTATATCCATATTCAGGCCCAGCTCGCGGATAACGGCCAGGGACTGAGCGGCGAAGGCTTCATTCAGCTCAATCAGGCCGATATCATCCAGAGTCAAGCCGGCTTTCTGGAGTGCTTTTGGTACGGCAGCGATCGGACCAACGCCCATAATCTCCGGCGGAACCCCGCCCACCGCGTAAGATATAAAGCGCACCAGGGGTTTCAATCCCAGCGCCTCGGCTTTCTCACGCGCCATCACGATTACACCCGCCGCGCCGTCCGACATCTGTGACGAGTTGCCCGCAGTGACCGAGCCCCCCCCTTTGAAGGCCGGTCGCAGCTTTGCCAGGGCTTCCAGAGACGTGTCCAGGCGCGGCCCCTCATCCCTGGCAACGGTATAGGTGCGGGTGAAGGTCTTTCCGTCCGGGCCTAGCTCGACCAACTCAACATCTATGGGAACAATCTCCGGGTCAAAGCGACCGCTTGTCACCGCTTCTCCGGCGCGCTGGTTGCTGCGCAAGGCAAAAGCGTCCTGGTCTTCCCGGCTGATGCCATACTGGCTGGCCACATTTTCGGCTGTCAGGCCCATGTTGGTGAAGACTTCCGGGCCTTCCACGGCAAAATAGGGGTTGGGCGCAAATTTGTTACCGGCCATCGGCACCAT
Source organism: Anaerolineales bacterium (assembly GCA_046485135.1). Lineage (GTDB taxonomy): Bacteria > Chloroflexota > Anaerolineae > Anaerolineales > UBA4823 > CAZAQS01. Next base: position 2,778 of record JAWOHN010000238.1, read on the forward strand.
ACTCATCGATTCGGCGCCGCCGGCTATGATTACGTCGGCTTGCCCGGCCATGATCTGGTAAGCGGCATGGGCGATGGTCTGCAGCCCCGAGGAACAGAAGCGGTTGACCGTTTCGCCCGGCACGCTGTTGGGCAAGCCTGCCCGCAGGCTGACCATGCGCCCCAGGTTCATGCCCTGCTCCCCCTCTGGGAAGGCGCAGCCAATGATCACGTCATCGATCTCTTCAGGCGCCAGGGCTTCCGTCCGCTGCATCAACTCGCGCAGGACTGCGGCTGCCAGTTCATCCGGCCGGGTAGAGGCCAGCCCACCCCGTTTTGCCTTCCCTACTGCAGTACGGGCAGCGGCAACGATAACTGCCTCACGAGCAGCGTTTGGATGATTATTCATATTCTCGTCTCCTTCCTGAAAGGGGTCCGCATGGGCGGCGCACTCTCTGCGCAAACGCCATGCCCTCCCTTTCCAAGAGCTGCTAATTCCTCAAGACTTTCCCGGTTTGCAGCAAGTTCCACATACGCTGCTGGGTCTTTTCCTCTCCGCACAGGGATAGGAAAGCCTCCCTCTCCAGGTCCAGGAAATACTGCTCGTCCACCCAGGTCGGGCGGCTTAGCTCACCGCCAGTCATGATATACGCCAGTTTGGCGCCGATGACGGCCTCATGGGCAGTGATACCGCCGCCTTCCTTGAACATATGCACGCCTACGCGCATGGCAGCCAGTGCATCTCGGCCTGCGGCGTAAATCTTTTCCGGCAGGGGCGGCTTATAACCCGTCGAAACCATGTGCAGGACTTCTTTCTTGGCTTCGGCAATCAGGTGGCTGCGGTTCAACACCACCCGGTCACTGGGACCCAGGATGCCCAGGTCGCGCGCCTCTTCGGCGCTGGTGGCTACCTTAGCCATGCCGACCTGTTCGAAGATGCGCTGGAGATAAGGCAGCGGGTCGCTGTTGGGTGTGCGCATGGGCGGGTTCAAGATGCGGCGCACCATCTCTTTGGTGCCGCCGCCGGCAGGGATGACCCCTGCGCCTACCTCCACCAGGCCAGCGTACAGCTCGGCCGCGGCCACCACCCGGTTGCCGTGCATAATGACCTCCGAGCCCCCGCCCAGGGCCAGCCCGGCCGGCGCAATCACCACCGGTTTCGGGAAGTAGCGAGCGCGCATATTCACATTCTGCAGCTTGCGGATGGCCTCATCGAGCATTTCCCACATGCCGCCCTGAGCGCCCATGACGACCATGAACAGGTTGGCGCCGGCGCTAAAGTTATCGGCGTCGTTGCCAATCACCAGGCCTTCAAATTCTCGCTCGGTCCGGTCCAGACCCTCGATGAAGATATTGAAGATGTCATCGTCGAGGGCATTCATCTTGGTGTGGAATTCCACCAGCGCCACACCATCGCCCACATCGATCAGGCTGCCGCCGGGGTTGCGTTTGATCAGTTTGCCGGCCTGCTTGAGATCTTTCAGGATCAACAGGTTGGGGGATACGGCGACTTTCTCGTATCTCCCCAATCCCGGATTGTAAACACCGACTTTCCGATCGCCCTCATACTCATAGAATGTGGTGCAGCCCTTCTGCAACATCTCGCTCACCCAGGAGGCAGCTGGGAAGCCTTCTTGCTGCATTTTTTCGGCAGTATCAGCCACACCCAGCTTATCCCAGGTCTCGAAGGGGCCTAAGTCGTGTCCAAACCCCCAGCGCATGGCATCGTCCATCGGTTTGGGGGTATCGGCGATCTCCGGGATCAGGGAAGCCGCATACGCCAGGCCCTGGTAAGTGAACGCCCGCACCAGCTGTCCGGCCCGGTCATCGGCTGCCAGCAAAGTCTGCACCCTCTCGGCCGGGTCTTCGATATCCTTGGTCTTCTTGACCGAATCGAAGCGCGCTTTGACCGGTGCGGCGTACTCCAAGGTCTGCAAATTCAGGGCATGAAACTCCTTGCCCCCTTCTGGCATGCGAACTTCTTTGTAAAAGCCCTGCTTGGTTTTATTACCCAACCAACCCTTCTCGACCATAGCGCCGACCAGCTGGTTGGCTTTTTCGGATTTCAGGTAGCGTTGGGCCATTTCGTCATAAGGGATGGCGGGAACCAGGTTACGACCGACATGGTCCCACACATCCACCCCCACCAGGTCGATCAGGCGGAAAGTGGCAGTTTTAGGGCGCCCCATGGCTGGGCCGGTGATGGCGTCTACCTCTTCTACGGTGTAACCGTTCTCGAGGATATAGTGCAGCCCAAAGGCGCCGCCGCCAAAGCCCAGGCGGTTGGCGATGAAGTTGGGCGTGTCCTTCGCCGGGACGATGCCTTTGCCCAGGCGGTACTCTCCGAAGTGCGAGATGGCCTGCACAACTTCCGGCAAGGTATCCTGGGTGGGGATGATCTCCAACAGCTTCAGGTAGCGCGGTGGGTTGAAGAAGTGGGTGCCCAGGAAATGCTGGCGTAAGCCTTCCGAAAATCCCTCCGCGATGGAAGCCACCGGGATGCCGGAGGTGTTGGTGCTGACGATGGTATGCGCAGAGCGCACTGCATCGATCCGCTCCATCAAGCTGCGCTTGATCTTCAGGTTCTCAACGATGACTTCGATCACCCAATCTGCGCCAACGATGGTTTCAAAATCATCCTCCAGGTTGCCGGTCTTGACCAGTGCGGTATGGCTGGCGCTGAAGAAACTGGCCGGCCGCGATTTGACCGCTCGTTCGAAGCCCTCATTCACAATTCGGTTGCGCACAGTTGGGTCATTCAGCGTCAGACCCTTGCGCTCCTCTGCGGGAGTCAGTTTATTGGGAACGATGTCCAGGAGGGTCACCGGCACACCGGCATTAGCCAGGTGCGCCGCAATGGCCGCTCCCATCGTACCGGCTCCAATAACCACTGCACGATGGATTTGGTACCTCATCTTACCTCCTTTGCTATACGCAAAAAGAAAGGATCACAAATTCAGCTCAATCGCTGCCTGCTCCGGTTCCCGCCGGAGTTAACCAGCGGGTAACCGGTGTACGGGTTAGCGCAGCTCGCTGCCGCGGTAACCCAAAATCTGCCGGGCAACGACCAGGCGGTTGATCTGGCCGGTGCCTTCGTAGATATCGGTGATCTTGGCGTCGCGGAACCACTTCTCCAGCAGCAGGTCGCGCGAGTAGCCGACCGGGCCCATGATCTCGAGCGCTTTCTGGGTGATCTTAGTCACCACATCGCCTGCCCGCACTTTGGCCATGGAGGCTTCCAGTGAGTTGGGCTTGCCGGTATCTGCCATCCAGACCGCTTTGATGATCAGCAACCAGGCGGAGCGCAACATGACTTCCATATCGATGATATCGCGCTCGATGCTGGTCAGCTTCTGGCGCGGCAGTCCATAACGGATCACCACCCCTTCCTTCTCCAGCAGCTCCTTGACCAGCTCCAGCGTGGCACGCGCCACACCGATGCCGGTGGCAGCTACCAGCGGCCGGGTGGCGTCAAAGGTCGCCATGGCGCCTTTGAAGCCAGTGGTGGTCTTTTCCACGATGACTTCAGGGCTGCCCAGGATATGGTCGAAGGGGACGCGCGCGTCCTGGAGGACGATCGAAGCCGTGTCGCTGGCGCGGATGCCCATTTTGTGCTCGAGCTTGGTCACGCTGACCCCGGGGGTATTGGCCTCCACCACGAAGGAGCGCATGCCGGCTCGCCCGGCCTTCGGATCGATGGTCGCCCACACAACCACGATGCCATTACCTTCCAAGAGGGATTTATGCCCACCGGTGACGAAGATCTTCTCCCCATTCAGGACCCATTCATTGGTTTCTTTATCCAGCACCGCCGTGGCGCGGATCATGGAGGTATCCGAGCCGGCCTGCGGTTCAGTCATTGCCATGGCCCCGAAAGCCGGTTTTTCTTCACGGAAGCGCGCCAGGAACTTTTGCTTTTGCTCTGGCGTACCAGCCGCCTCCACAGCTGCCGCGCCTAACCCGCCGCCCGGCGTGACCAGGTACAGGCCGACATCTCCCCAGGAGAGCATCTCCAGCATAAAGGCCAGCATCTGGTAGCCAATACGCGGTCTTTCCTTCCCCGGCTCTTTGGGTTTCTTCTCTTCGCGCGGCGCCAGGGAGCCGGCGCCGGTGGCGCGCATGGCCATATGCATGAAGTTGATATAATCCCAGGGAATCTCATGCTCGTGGTCATCAAAATACCTGGATACCGGTCGCATCATATTGACGGCAACGGTCTCCAACACGTTGCTCTGTTGGACAATGGGCTTGGGACTTTCGAACTCAATCATGTCAAATTCTCCTTATCTAGCTAAACTACCGCTGCTGAGGCAGGTTGCCAGGTTAAACCATTGCCAGGCCGGCAAATGTAGCAATTCCACGCCCGTTGCGCAGCCACATTTCCACCGGATGCTCACGGATGTAGCCGTGCCCGCCCAGTATCTGCACCGCCCGGTCTGTGACCATGACGACCATATCCATGGCGCCGATATGAGCCAGGTAAGCCTGCTTGAAAGCCCCTTCTTTCCCGTTGTCCAGCATCCAGGCGGCTTCCCACAACAGCAAACGGATGGCTTCGATTTCGGTAGCCATTTCGGCCAACATGAAGGCGATAGCCTGTTTTTGGGCCACTTTGACGCCGAAGGCATCGCGGTCCTTGGCATAGTCGCGCGAATATTCGAATGCTGCTCGCGAGACCCCCAGCGCCATAGCGGCATTGGCCAAGTAGGCGGTAGCCAGGATGGGCTCGATCGGGTGACCTTCCGCCCCACCCAACCGGTTCGCCTTGGGCACACGAACACCCTCGAATTGAACCCGGTAAAGAGGCAGGGCGTTGATCCCCAACAGCTTCTGGCGCTCGCCCACCATCACACCTGCGCTATCCTTGGGAAAGATAAAAGCCTGAGTCTGGTCGCCCAGGCGGGCATAAACCAGCATGCCCACAGATTCGTTGGCAAAGGGCACATAGGCTTTGGCGCCGCTGATAAGGTAATCGTCGCCGTCCTCTACAGCCACGGTAGCCAGGTCGGTGGCATCGAAATCATAGCGCTCTTCGATCAGCGCCGCGGTATACGGCTGCCACTCCGCTTCCGCCAGGGGCGGCAGGTATTCCTGCTTTTGCTCATCCGTGCCACCCAAAAGCAGGGGTACAGCAAACAGGGCCGGCGTCATAACTGCCATAGCCCCGGCCAGATCTCCCCAGGCCATCTCTTCGGCCGCCAGTACCCCATTCAAGGCAGAGTATTCACCAAAGCCCCCAAAATCTTCGGGGATGGAAGCCTGCAAGACGCCCAACTCCCAGCCTTTTTCGATCAGGGCTGGCTTGAGCTCCCCCTCCTCGTCTGCATCGTGGGCAGCGGCGCGCAGGTCACCGGTGGCGTAACGCTTGATGGCATCGATCAGCATTTTTTGCTCATCGGTGGGTTCAAAAGAATACATGGAGAACCTCCTTCTTTATTCTGGTCAAATCATAACCAATGGGACGAAGATAACGCTGATTGCAACACCCATTCTTCACTGGATGGTCTTGCTTTTGTAAGATTTGTACTTGATTGGGGTCGGGCCGTCTCCTTTCTCGTACTCAGACAAATTAGCGATCTCCAACAGGCCACGCTGGTACAGGTATTCGACGTGGGCGCCTGCCTCCTCCACTGCCAATAGCTTGTTGTAACCGTGTACATCTCCAAACAAGATCTCAGATACCTCGAAAATCGTCTTGGGCGCGAGCATCAGCTCCAGCACTTTCGCCAGCCGTTCCCGGTGTAACTGCCGGATTTGGTCGACCCGCGCCGGCAGATGGCTGATGGGCTCCTTGTGCCCGCACAAGGTCAGGCGCACGTCCCCAGCCCAGGCTTCCACCGCATCCAAGGATTTCAAATAATGGTCCAATCCGGTCGAGAGGGTCAGGCGCTCGGGAGCCTGGTGCGGGCTGGTGCCCTCCAAGACATGATCGCCGGAGAACAGGATGTCCTCCAGGCGGATGACCACATGACCGGCGCAATGCCCGGGGACGTGCAAGAATTCAAATGGCCCCAGGCGCATACCCATCGCCTCGTAGGTAAAATCGACCTCGATCGAATGAAAGAGGGCTTTTGTCAGCCTGTACATAGACAGCAACTGTCCCCGGCGTTCATCTGGGACCCCGGCTTCGATCAGGTACTCGCTCAGGCGATGGTCGATAACGATCAAGCGTTCTTCATAATGGGTCAGGATGCGCTGATCCAGCTCGTGCACCCCAATTCCTGCGCTGGTTAGCGGGCGCAGGTAGGTTAAGCCGCCGATATGGTCGATATGCCCGTGGGTGACCAGGATATGCGTCAGGTCAGCAAAAGAAAAATCATCCCCCTTTCCCGCCTTCTCACAACGCAAGATTTCGGCTACCACGCGAAATCCGTGCTCCAGATTTTCGTTTGACTCTCCGATGCCCGAGCCGGCGTCGATCAACACCTTGTACTCACCCACCAAGACCAGGTAGGCGAAACCGGATAAGCCTGGGAAGGCCAGCAAGGGCAGCTGAAAGACGCGCGCACCACCGGGAGTGTTATATTCCCGCACGTCAGGCGTCGTCATGCGCACCTCTATTCACAGCCAGGAGTCCGCCCAGGAACATGTCTGCACAGCGATTGGCGATCTCTTCACCGGAGAAAGCGCCATCTGGGCGGTACCAGGTGATGGTCCAGTTCATTGCGCCCAGGAGTGTCCGCACAGCCAGGCCCTCATCCGCATCGATAAAAACCCCCGCAGCCTGACCTTGCTCGATCAGGTCGCGCCACAATGCTTCAAAACGGTTGCGACGGGGGATATGGCGCGCTTTCAGCTCGGGTTCCAGCGAGCGGTGCTCGAACAGCAGGACCGAGGCCAGGTCGTGGTGTTCGGTCAGGATTTGCAGGTAACAAATCATGGCCTGGCGCAGCTTTTGGTCCGTTGGCAGGTCCAACGACAGGACCTCATTCATGCGTTCGATCAGCAGGTCCAGGGTTTGGTCCAATATGGCCAGCAGGATCTCTTGTTTGCTGGAGACATGGTGGTACAGGCTGGCTTTTTGCAAGCGGACGGCTTCAGCGATATCCTGCATGGAGGCTGCGTGGAAGCCCTTTTCAGAGAAGATCTGGGCGGCAGCTTCTAAGATCGATTCACGGGTCATCTCCCCTCCCTACCGACCGTTCGGTAGTTTAATCATAGCAAATTAAACATCAAAAGTCAAGCGGTTTAAGGGTGACTCTTGTCAACTTCCTGCCGCTCAAACGCCGTCCGAAACAGAACGCAACCTGGGCAAGGTTAGCGCGAAGCCAACATCATCTCACGCAGTGCAGGCAATTGCCCATATAATTAGCGATAGTTTTGGTATAATTTATTGTAGATCAGGTAAGCATCAGCGGGGTAGTGAGGTGTATACCGGTTGGCGAATTTTTGGCCATACTTTTGTAGTTTCTGCTCTTCCAATTGAATAGTTGTGTTGCAATCCATCAGAATCCAATTCAAACAGGAGATAAACATGAAAAGACAAGGCACGCTTCTACTGATTGCCATGCTTTTAGTGATGGTATTAAACCTGGCGCCGGCGCAAACCCAACCTGCCAGTGCACTTTCAACTGGCGTGGTAATCAGCCAGGTCTATGGTGGGGGTGGCAATAGTGGTGCGCCCTATACTCATGATTTCATTGAACTGTTCAACCGCGGAAATACCCCCGTTGACTTAACAGGCTGGTCAGTCCAATACGCTAGCGCAACTGGAACAGGTAATTTTGGGGCAAATTCAGCCCAATTAACTGAATTACCGGATGTGACTCTTGCTCCCGGGCAATATTTACTAATTCAAGAAGCAGGAGGCGCAAATGGGGTTGCCCTGCCCACCCCGGACCTGGTCGACCCAACGCCAATCAACATGTCAGCAACTACTGGAAAGGTAGCTCTAGTAAGTGAATCAACCTCCTTAGGATGTAATGGGGGGTCGACACCTTGCTCTCCAGAACAGCTCGCTCAGATTGTTGACTTGGTCGGGTATGGGACCGCCAACTACTTTGAAGGCAGCGGTCCAGCTCCTACAATTAGCAATACAACTGCCATTCTGCGCAACAACGGCGGGTGCATGGAGACCGATAACAACGCGACGGATTTCTCGGTAGGAGCGCCAATGCCCAGAAATTCAGCGTCCCCCACAAATGTGTGCGCAACAGACTTTGCCCCCACCGTTTTGAGCACAACACCAACGAATGGAGCGATTCAGGTCGCATTGGACAGCAACATTGAGATCGTCTTCAGTGAACCGGTAGACGTAGCCGGCGACTGGTTCAATCTGACCTGTGACATAAGTGGTGGGCATACTGCTACGGTATCTGGCGGCCCAGTCGCCTACACACTAGACCCAGTGGGGCTCTTTGCCTCCGGAGAAAGTTGCACCCTGACGATTTATGCAGCCAATGTCACCGACCAGGATACGGACGACCCACCTGATGAAATGGTTGCTGATTTCACCGCCAGCTTCACGACGTATATGGATTTATGCTCTTTGGCATTCACCCCCATCTACGACATCCAGGGCAGCGGGATGAGCGCTGCCATCACGGGTACCGTTACCACTCAGGGTGTGGTTGTGGGTGATTTTGAAACCACCGCCAGCCTTTCGGGCTTTTACATACAGGACCTATATGGAGATGGCGATCCGGCTACTTCAGATGGCATATTTGTGTTCACTGGCAATAACAACTATGTCAGTGAAGGACAGGTCGTCCGGGTTACAGGTTTCGCCCGCGAGCGCTTCAACCAAACCACCTTGAACGGTTCCAACAGCAACACCGCGGTGGTGCCGGCAGCCAACATCATCGACTGTGGCAGCGGCAGCGTAGAGCCTGTCGAAGTGATGATGCCCTTCGAATCCCCAACCTACCCTACAGTCTGAATCGCTCAAGCTCAGCGCGATCAAGCCGTTGCCCACCCATCACCGTGTCGTGGACCGCGACCGCGAGATCCGGGTGCAAGGTCCTCTGAAAACCCTGCCCCCCGCGGGCCAGCGTGGCGTGCTGCTCGAGGCCGACGGCAAAGGCGGTTGGGCGCCTCGGGAGATGATCT
>JAWOHN010000059.1:0-8702 GCA_046485135.1 Anaerolineales bacterium
CCTCGAAGTCCTGCCAGCGCAGATCGCAGGCCATCTCCAAGACCTTGCGGTCCACACTGGTGACGTTGAATACTTTTAACAGGCTAAGGATGGCCTGGTACGCCCTGGGTAGGTCATACTGCTGGCGATAGAGATAAAACAAAGTTGTAAAACTGTGGCCTGCTACAATCCCCTCGATTTGGCCCGTTTCAGCCAGCGCCCATAGGCGAGCGGCGTTGCCGAAGTGGGGTTCCCGTTGCATCAATACGTCCAGAAGCACGTTCAGGTCAAATAACACGCGCCACTTAGCTGGATTCGCCTGGGTCATCAATGTATTTGCCCTCCAGGTACTCCCGGTAATCGTCCAGTGATACGTCCTGACCGAGACTACCGGCCAGCTCGCGCAAGATGGGTGTGTCGGTGTTTATTTGGTTGATCTTATGCAATGATCGAAAATATGCTTCCACCAGGCGAGTGATGGTGGTGCCATGCTGACCGGCATAGTGTTTGGCAGATTTGAACGCATGTGCATCGACGCGAACGGTGAATTTGAACTTCTCCATGAGCGGCCTCCTGCCATACATTATATCAGAAAATGTATGGCAGGAGTTGAGGTGCTTGAATTGTCAAGGTGTTTGTAATGGCGTAATTTCAGCTTCGTCTCCGGTCAAATTGGGACCGGAGCAGGGATAGGGATGTTTATCCCTCACCCTTCTGGTAAGCCTTGCGGGTCTCCTGGCGGGCGGCAGCTTCTTTCTCGGCCAGCAGGTCAGCGGAGTGCATGGCAGCTAAGATCAAATCGCGCACCTGGGTGGGGGAATCGGTTAGCTGGATGAGGTCCAGGTCGGCGGGGCAGATCTTGCCTCCCGCCAGCATGGTTTCGCGTAGCCATGTAAGCAGGCCGGACCAGTAATCCGAGCCGAACAGGATGACGGGGAAATTGCTGATCTTGCCGGTCTGGATGAGGGTCAACGCCTCGAACAGCTCGTCCATGGTGCCGAAGCCGCCCGGGAAGATGACGAAAGCCTGGGCATACTTGACGAACATGGTCTTGCGCACGAAGAAATAGCGAAAGTCGATGGGGATGGTGATGTAGGGGTTGTTGTTCTGCTCGAAGGGCAGCTCGATGTTGAGCCCAACAGACGCGCCCCCGCCAAGCTGGGCGCCCTGATTGCCGGCTTGCATGATGCCCGGACCGCCGCCGGTGATGACCACCAGGCCGGCCTCGGCCAGCAGGCGGGCGGTCTCGATCGTAGCCTGGTAAAACGGGTCATCCTCGTGGGTGCGGGCGGAGCCGAAGATGGAGACAGCCGCAGGCAAGCCGGCCAGGGTGTCGAAACCCTCGACGAACTCGGCCTGAATGCGCAGCACCCGCCAGGGATCGCTGTCGGTGAAATCCTGGGGCGGGGAGATGGGCCGGGCGAGTAATTTCTGGTCCTGGGTGGGTCGATCCTCAAATAGATGTTCGGTCATGACAAATCTCCCGGTAATGTCAGGTAAGACAGGAATATCAAACGCTGTGGTGATTGGTTTGGAATATGGAAAGCAAAATGCTTACCAAAAGATTTTAACATAAAAAAGCTGCGCCTGGTCTTGCCCCACACATCCTAACCCGATCATAATTATCCAGAATAATGCTTTCTGTCACTCGCTTTATATGACGAACGCGTCTGGTATATGGGGTCAGTTACGCATATAATTTGTGTAAATATTCACAAACTATAGGAAAACTACCCCAATCATGGAGGCGTACGTGTTTCACGCAATCGTGGGGATCAAGCAGGTCCCTGATACATCAAATATCCGCATCGACCCTGAGACGGGCAACCTGATCCGCCAGGGCGTGCCATCGATCCTCAACCCGTACGACGCGCACGCAGTGGCAGCGGCAGTGGAGCTCAAGCGCGCCCTGGGAGGCCGGGTGACGGTCATCTCTATGGGGCCAGCCAGCACGGTAGCTTCCATCCGCGAGTGCATCGAGATGGGCGCGGACGAAGGGGTCTTGCTCTCGGCGCGCCAGTTCTCGGGCGCGGACACGCTGGCCACCTCTTACGTCCTGGCCGAAGCCATCCGGGCTATCCATGCCCGCCAGCCGCTGCAGCTGCTGTTGTTTGGCAAGCAAGCCATCGACGGCGATACCGCCCAGGTAGGCCCGGGCGTGGCGGCGCGTCTGGGTTACCCGCTGGTGACCTACGCGGTCAAGATCCATGAAGTGAACCTGGCCGAGCAGACCCTGGTAGTCGAGCGCAAGACCGAGCGCTGGAATGAGATCATCCGGGCCAGGCTGCCGGCGGTGCTGACCTGTGAGAAGGAGATCGCCGATATCCCATACGCGGCGCTGCCAGACCTGATCACTTCGCTGACCTACGAGCCGGCGGTGTGGACGGCAGACAGCCACGTGCCCTACGATCCGGCCCAGATCGGCTTGAAGGGCTCGCCGACCATGGTGGCAAAGGTGGGCAACCCGGCTGCGCATGCCCGCGGCGAGGTCATTCACACGCTAGAGGTCGGGGTGCAGGCAGCTGTAGCTCAGGCGATTGAAAAGGCCAAAGGGAGCGGGATTCGCTTTGGAAAAAATGGAGATGGAAAATGACCAGGCGTTTTTGGGTATTTATTGAACAAGAAGAGGGCCGGGTGCATCCGGTCTCGTGGGAGCTGTTGGGCGTTGCCCGGCGCCTGGCCGGTGAGATCCAGGATGAGCTGGAAGAGAGCGGCGAGCAGGCCGTGGTCGAAGGGGTCTTGCTGGGCGACCAGGTGGAGGCGCTGGCAAAAGAAGCCTTCCACTACGGCGCCGAGCGGGTTTACTTGCTGGACGACCCGCTCTTCAAGCAGTATCGCAACGGACCTTATTACAGCAACCTGGTTTCGGTCGTGCAGAAATACCAGCCGGAGGTCTTGCTGGTGGGCGCCACGACATTGGGCCGTGACCTGGCCGGGTCGGTGGCAACCGGCCTGCGCACCGGATTGACGGCAGACTGCACCCAGCTACAGATGGGCGAAGCCAAGGGCAGCAGTAAGAAACTACTCCTGGCCACCCGCCCGGCCTTTGGCGGCAACGTGATCGCCACGATTGTGTGCCGGGAGCACCTTCCGCAGATGGCCAGTGTGCGCCCGCGCGTATTTCCCATGCCGGAACCGGACCCGCAAGCGGAAGGGGAGATCGTCCGCGTGGCGATCGAGCAGCGTGAGGACGAGGCGGCGGTAGAGATCTTAAAAATCATCCGCAGCCAGGCGCAGGACGCCAAGATCGAATATGCGGATGTGTTGGTAGCGGGGGGGCGGGGCCTGGGGGGTGCGGAAGGCTTCCACCTGCTGGGCGAGCTGGCAGAAGAGCTGGGCGGGGCAGTGGCAGCCAGCCGGCCGTGCGTGGACGCGGGCTGGATCTCGTATGACCACCAAGTGGGCCAGACCGGCAAGACTGTGCGCCCCAAGCTGTATATCGCGGCCGGGGTCTCGGGGGCCATCCAGCATAAGGTGGGCATGCAGGACTCAGACTTCATCCTGGCCATCAACCGCGACCCGCAGGCGCCGATCTTCGATATCGCCACAGTGGGGATTGTCGGAGATGTGTTCGAGGTGATACCGGCGCTGATCCAGCAGATCCGCGCGGAAAGAGGCATTTCATGAGCGACAAACACAGACAAGATACGGAGCGCATCAGCTTCGATGTGATCGTGGTGGGGGCAGGCCTGGCGGGATCCGCTGCGGCAGCCATCGCTGCCCGGGCCGGGTTAAAAGTGGCACTAATCGAGCGCGGCCAGGCGGCGGGCGGCAAGAATTTCTTCGGCGGGGCGCTGTACACCCACGCCTTGCAAGAGATCTACCCCGATTTGTGGGAACGCAAACCGCCGCTGGAACGACCGGTGACTGAGGCAGGCTTCTGGTTCCTGTCAAAGGACGGCCTGACGCGTATGACCGTGCAGGGCGGCCACCTGAAGCGCAAGCCGCTGGATGCATACGTGGCATTGCGGGCCAGGTTCGACCAGTGGTGGGCGGAGCAAGCGCAAAAGGAAGGCGTCCTGTTGATCCCCAAAACGACGGTGGTCGATTTCCTGCGCGAGCCCGGGGGTAGGGTGATGGGAATCCTGACCGACCGGCCTCAAGGCGAGATCTATGCTCCGGTGGTGATCGTCTGCGAGGGAGTCAACAACCTGCTGACCCAAAAGCTGGGCCTGAGCAAAAAGGATTTGAATCCGGCCTCGGTGGCTTTGGGGGTCAAACAACTGATCGCGCTGCCAGCTGAGACGATCAATGCCCGCTTTGGCCTGCCCGACAAAGAGCACGGCCTGGCCGTATCGGTGATGGGGGACGTCTCGATGGGGCTGACCGGGCTGGGGTTCATCTATACCGCTAACGAGAGCGTGTCGATCGGTCTGGGAGTCAACCTGGACTTGCTGGCGGAGCATAAGATCAAGCCTTACGAGCTGCTGCAGCGCTACCTGAACCACCCCATGATCGCACCGCTGATCGCCGGCGGGAAACTGATGGAGTACGGCGCGCACCTGATCCCTGAAGGCGGCTGGCGCGAGATGCCCCAGCTGTACACAGACGGTGTAATGGTGGCAGGGGACGCGGCCGTGATGGTCAACGCCCTGCATTGGGAGGGCACCAATATGGCCATCATTGCCGGCAAAGCGGCGGGGGAGACGGCTGTCATGGCGCACGATATCCACGATTTTTCGGCCAAGACGCTGTCTGGCTACGAAGATGCGCTGAAAGAGCGCTTCGTGCTGCAGGACCTGTACCAGTACCGGAACTTATCCCGCTTCCTGGCGAGCCATCCTGAGTTCATGGATGTGTACCCGGCATTTCTGAATGACGCGCTGGGCATGTTCTTTAGTGGATATGGGCAGCCCAAGAAGCAGCTCTATCGAGATATATTGAGATCATTGACCAGTAAAAGACCACTGAGGAAATCGGTGGGCGATATGCTTGCTTTTGGCAAGACGGTGATGGGATGGTGAGATTATGAAGAAGGTATTGAATGACGCCCCGAACACGATAGACCGCAGTGAGGAAAGAGAAAGCCTACCGGAGGTGTATATCGATGACATGCTGATGTCGCTCAAATATTATATCGACGAGCATGACGCGCACCTGCGCATCATCGACCCACAGGTGTGTGTGAATTGTGCAGATAAGGGCTGCCTGTATTTCTGCCCGGTGGGCGTATACCGGATGGACGCTGCAGGGGGTGTGCAGATCGCCCACCAGAGCTGCATCGAATGCGGAAGCTGCCGGGTGATGTGCCCCAACAACAACGTCTTGTGGAAGTTCCCGCGCGGCGGGTTTGGTGTGGCGTACAAATTTGGTTAGGTAAGTGCTCAAGCAAACGCGATACGACCCGGCTGCATGTGGGACAGGGGCATGATCGCCAGCTACCAGACTTTCTCTCAGCAAAGACAACTGCTGGGAGATATAAGCCTGGCGGTGACTGAGCGGGTATTCCAGGTGGTAGACACGCTGCTGGCCGTCGCACAGGAAAATCCTACGGGCAACCAACAATAATCCGGCTGCGCTCAAGGTAAGGACAGGGGGATATTGGGGAATTGGGCGTGACTTTTATGGCGCCAGAGACGTTAATCAATTTAAGAGGCGGCTGCTCAATTTTTGATAGACGCCCCAATTAAGTAACCTTGGTGCGATTAGGCTCAAGACCAGAAGCATGGCATGATCAATATATATGCCCCTTCCCATGAGAACCTATATGTTCCAAATCATGGCGCACATCGCAAATTACCTCGGCAGGAAGGGAGACGCCCGGTCTTTCCGTTTAAGTTATTTGCCGATAGGCTGCCCAATTCCCGGGTTCTTCACGGTATGATACACTGCTACCAACACACCCACGAGTCGTGTATAGGATTGATAGCGCGGAAATTTACTGAACGGACTTGGACAGTGGATAAATTGTCACCAGGCAGAACGGAGGCGGTCAGCAAAGAAACGATTAAACGGGCTCAGAATGGCGATGCCAACGCCATATCCGAGTTGTATGAGCAATACAAGCCGGCCGTTTATCGCTATCTTTACTTCCGCTGCGAGGGGCAGCAGGTTGCTGAAGAGTTGACTACTGAAGTGTTTATCCGGGTGATCGAAAACCTGCCTCGCTATAAGCTCAGAAGCACACCTTTTCAGGCATGGCTGTTCAGGATCGCTCGAAACCTGGTCATCGACCATTACCGCCGTTCTAAAATACGCCAGCATCTGGCGCTGGATGAAAACTGGGCCGGAACGAAGGAAGGGACGGAATCCATCGTCGAGCGCAAGCTGGATATTGAGGAATTGCGACAGGCGCTACGCAAGCTTTCTCCAGATCAGTGTGATGTGGTCGTGATGCGGTTTTTGGCTGACATGCCCATCAGCCAGGTGGCACAAACAATGAAGAAAAGCCAGGGAGCTGTCAAAATGTTACAGACCAGGGCATTGAAGTCTTTAAATGGGTTGATTAAGTAGAAAGGCAAAGATGAAGAAACGCGAGGATACCCTGCAGAAATACCTGGATATGCTAGAGGCCGGTGCGCCACTCGAGCGAGTATTGGAACAGCTCTCTCCAGATGAGGATCAGCTGCGCCATTCGCTAACTCTGGTAGCCGCTTTGCGATCTTTGCCGTCCCCGCCGGTCGATCCCAAAGCCGCGCAGAAGCAAAACCAGATCATTCACCAATATATTCAATCCAGAGTCCGCCCAAAAGCACAGCGGATTATGACGCAGCCCTACCAGAAGAGAGTGCGACTTGTCCGCTCAATGGCAATCATCGGCATTGGCCTGTTCTTGCTGGTCATGACGGTATGGGTGGCGTTTACGATTCCTGGCTGGAACGTTCCCGAGCAAGGTCTGACGGTCATTCAATTGAATGGTCGGGTGGAGGTCAGCCGTGCGGAAGATCCACAGCGGTGGCAGGTCGTAAAAGCCGGAGATACCTTCCTTCCCGGACAGCGTTTGCGCACCGGTTCCCATTCTACGATCGTGCTGCGCTTTCCCGACCAGAGTGAGATCAGCCTCGCCCATGACACGGAGGTGTCGCTGAGCGCCCTATCCACAACAAGGGATGGGTCACTGTCGGTCGAATGGGTCCAGCAGGCCGGCAGCACCCGGCATGTGGTCAGCCCGCGCCAAGAAGCGAATGGCAATTATGTCGTGCGCACCCCAACCAGCAATATGTATGTGCAAGGGACGACCTTCTCAGTCGCGGTTGCAAATAACGGTAGTGCATTTATTGCTGTGGATGAAGGATCTGTGAGCGTTGAAGCTGGGAGCGAGGAGCTGGTTCTGACAGCCGGCTTTGCCACGTACACCCACGCCGGGGAAAAGCCCACCTCAGCTGCCTACTCCTTCTCCAATCATGGGGAGCTGCGCCGGGTGATTGGAAATATATGGGAAGTTGATGAAGTGCTGGTGCGTGTCAGCGAAGAAACAATTTTAGATCAAGAGCTGCAGGCTGGCGATTATGTGCTGGTGACTGGACGGATCCTGTCGAACGGCCGCTGGGTCGCCGACACGATTGAGGTCGTAGAAAATATCGAGCATTATGTCACGTTTGCAGGCGTGCTGAGCGCCATCACCCGAGAGCTGTGGTTGGTGGATGATGTATCCGTCCTGGTCACCGATGCTACAGAACGATCAGCAGGTCTGGTACAAGGCGACCTGGTGCGGGTCACCTTCACCAACCTGCGCAGCGGGCGCCGCCTGGCGCTGCGTATAGATCGTTTGTCCCCTGCCAGGCTGCTGCCCGACTTGCAAAGCCAGATGGCAACCGAGGCCAGCCCCGCCCGCTCCAGGCTTTCCTTTGAGCCCGACGATTTAGAGGTAAGCGCTTGCAGCAACCAATTCAACCTGACCGGGTTCATGGAAAATGACGGAGACTCCCCACAGGACCTGGTCAAGAACATCGAATTGGCTTACGCCATCTTGACCGGCAGCCAATTCGTAGAGAGCGTGACCATTAACCCATCGTCCTGGACAGAAATCCTGGCAGGTGAGCGGGTTTATTTCAATGTTCAAGTGATCCTTTCCAGGGTCTGGCTGGCGGCTCTCCCTGAAAGGGAGGTCAAGCTGCAGTTGTTCGTGGCCTCTGAAATGAACCGGCCTGACCCGCGCTTCAGCCGGATGAGGGTGACGCTGGCACAGGCTTGCGCGCAGGTTGAAACGACCCCCGAGGCCGGGCCGGTCTCCCCGACAGCGCCGGCTACGCCCCTCCCACCAACGCTGCAGACCACACCATCGCCAGCCCCGGTGGCGGGTTGCCCAGGAATCACGCCCCACCCCGAAGCCCAACGGTTGGCCGCTCTGTACAAGGTATCCTATAACGAAATTATCGCCTGGTTCTGCGATGGGATTGGTTTTGGCGAAATCGACCTAGCCTATAGTCTGAGCCAGCAAGCCGGGGTACCAGTTGCCGATATCTTTGCCATGCGACGGTCTGGGCTGGGCTGGGGCGACATTATGCTTCGCTTGGGATTGTTACCTGAAGATGAAGCCACCCCAGAGCCTACCGTCGAAGAGACCGAAGAAGTGGAGGACGAAGAGGATGCCCCGCCTCCGTGGGTGACTGCGGACGGGTTGAGTATAACGCCGCCGGCGCCGCCCACCCTGCCTATACCACCCGTACCTTGATCTTGAACTCTGGCAGTGAATTGGGCGATCTAACCAACAAAATATCAAGCTGAAAGTACAGTACCATGAGTTGAGAAAGGAGATCAGAAATGAGGATAAAAACCGCATC
>JAWOHN010000101.1:0-5465 GCA_046485135.1 Anaerolineales bacterium
CGCCCCTCTGGAATGGCGCACAGGTCAATTTCAAAGAAATTACCGTTCTTGCGCAGCCAGTCTAGGAAATCTTCACCAAAAACGGGCTTGCCGGTACGCCCAACTTGAGAGCGCAAGAAATCCAGATCTTCTTCCCGAAAGCGAGAGGTCTCTATCCAATCCAGCAGGGATTGCAACCCGGCGCTAATGCAGTAACCGGCTTGATGACCTCCGTAATCCGGGTAGCTGCGGAAAAAGTGGTCAAATTGCACCTGCCGCTCATGCAACCCAACCCGAAAATACAACTGGGCCATGGTGAACTGGTACTGGTCGGTAAAAAGGATCCCTTCTGCAGTTTCTCTCTCGGACGGTTTCAATGTCTTTCCTCCCTTAAGGGTTAAAACAAGCGGTTTATAAAATGCCGCCGGTGGTAAAAAAGGAAACCAGGAAACGCACCAGGCCAATCAGCAGGGCAATGCCGTTAATCAGCAAGCCGAAGATGGCTGCTCCTCTTCCTTCGCCGGGGGCACGGTAGCTGACCAGCTCGGCTAAGCCAAGGATGGCTCCCAACATGGCGGTAGGTAGAACAATACAATTCAACAGATTCAGCAACGGCACCAGCGCGACCAAGACGCCCGCTAGGCTTAATACCCCTATGATCAAACTTGCACAACCCACTGTTAACCTCTCTTTCCAAATTTCCGCTGCCGTGGCCTTGTTTAGCGGATATCCACTGAACCAACCCCAGCATGCACTTCCAGATCGACTCTGTTTGAGGCGGAGTCAAAATCCGCCGATTGGTACAGACCACTGCTCACCCGTTCAAAGCGAGAGCGGTCGACGCTGATGCTGGCTAAGCCACCCTCACTGCGAATGCGAGCGCCGACATTCTGTGGAATGCGGACGCTGACTGAGGCCGCCCCGGCTTCAATCGTTGCGCGGGTGTGTCCGGCCGCATCCGGCAATGCCAGACGGGTAGAACTGGCGCCGGTAGACAGGTGCACTTCGGTGACTTGCAAACCGGTCAGATCGAGATCGGCCTCGTTGGCGCCAGTGCGAACATCCATGCGCAGTGATACTTCCCGGTTCAATTCCAGCGACCAATCCAAACTGCGCCGGCCGTAAAACCAGGGCCCGATGGGGAAATTGTGAGTTGGAACGCTCATCTCTACATCCAGCGCGTCCCCTATCTTCTGAGAATGCAGGTCCAGGCCGCCAACAAAATCCCCTTCTGCCAGGACGTCTGGGTTGGAGCCGGGGCGCAGGCGCAGCCGTCCGGCGCCGTGATTCAAGCGCAAATGGACCTGGGTAGCGCCTTCATGCGGGACCAGGAAGTGTTCGGATTCCAGGAGCCGCCGCGAGGAAAACGAGCTTACCAGGATCCATACCCCTAACAAAACCAAAAGAGCCGGCCAAAAGATATCCCATATCTTGACTGGAAGGAGGTCCAGGTTATCCAGCATCAGCAGAACACCGACAAGCACCAGGATCGCTCCCCAGAAATACGTGCTCCTTCTCATATAATTCCTCCTTGACGAATGAACTTAGCAGCAATGCACTGAACCGTGGCTGGCCAGCGCACGATGATGCAGCGCTACCACCCATACATGTATACGCAAATAAACAGAAAACGGCGCGTAAAATGCCGAGTGATTTATATTATCATCGAGAACCCCGCAGATTCGGTTAAACCACCATTATGCGCCGGGCTCGGGATGGGTGCGGCGATGGATAGCCTTGGTGATCTCAACTGCAACAAATACCACCGAGGACAATGCCAGGCTGAGCAGCAGGTAAGGCAGGGGCAGGGCCACCGTTTCAAAGACTTCCTGCAAGAAAGGCAGGTAGATCACAGCTAACTGGAGTACAAAGGTGAGCAGAACTGCGCCCAGGAGCGGCTTATTGCTGAGCAACCCAATCTGGAAAAGAGAATAGCGGTTGGAACGGATGGCCATTGCGTGGCCCATCTGGGAGAGGGTGATGGTGGTAAATACCATAGTCTGCCAGAGTGGGTTGGCTGCTCCCCATAACCAGTAGCCAACCGCCAAAGATACGCCGCCCATCAACAAGCCAAACCAGATGATATGGGAGGCCATGCCGCGAGCGAATATATTTTCATTGGGAGGATAGGGAGGCCGGCGCATGGTATCTGGCTCGGATGGCTCAACCGCCAGGGCCAACCCGGGCAGACCGTCCGTGACCAGGTTGATCCACAGGATTTGGAGAGGCAGTAAGGGCAGCGGCATACCAAACAGAGGCGCCAGCAGCATAACCCAGATCTCTCCCGCGTTGCTGGTGAGAGTGTACTGGATGAACTTGCGGATATTGTCATAGATCGTGCGCCCGACCTCAACCGCGGCGACAATGGTGGCAAAATTATCGTCCAGCAGGACCATGTCGGCGGCCTCTTTGGTAACATCGGTGCCGGTGATGCCCATGGCAACGCCGATATCGGCTTTCTTCAAAGCCGGGGCGTCATTGACGCCGTCGCCGGTCATGGCAGCGATCTCCCCACGCTTCTGCAAGGCCTGAACGATGCGTAGTTTGTGCTCAGGCGAAACGCGGGCGTAAACCGAGTGATTAAAAACATTCGTCTCGAGCTCTTCAGGGGTCATTTTTTCTAGCATGGCGCCGGTAACCACACCATTTTCATCATTGATACCCAGCTCGCGGGCGATATAACCGGCGGTAAGCGGGTGATCGCCGGTGATCATCAGCGGGCGGATGCCAGCTGTGCGGCAGGTAGCGACAGCATCTTTGACTTCCTCTCGGGCCGGGTCGATCATCGCTACCAGGCCAACCATGACCAGGTCCTGTTCCACCTGCTCCGCCTCGACCTTCTCCGGTAGGGTATCCAGGCGGCGGGTGGCAATTGCCACGACGCGCATCCCGTTCTCAGCCAAAGACTGGTTGCCCTTCACAATGCGAGCAATCCAGCTTGGGTCGATCGGTTCAACATGGTCGTTGACCCAAATACTGGAACAAATGTCGATCAATCCGTCCACTGCGCCTTTGGTGAAGGCGATGTAGGGAGCATCTCCGGGCCAACTGCCCCAGCTCAAACCGGGCTTGTATTCCTGGGGAAGCTGATCTGGATCGGCCGGGCAACGATGGACGGTCGTCATACGTTTGCGATCCGAATCGAAGGGAACCTCAGCCACGCGGGGGTAGAATTCTTCAATCAGCTCTTTCTTCAAGCCCAGGCGAACGGCTGCCAGGACCAAAGCGCCTTCGGTCGGGTCGCCAACAATCTGGAAACGTCCGCCTGAATCATCATCACATTCCAATATCGAATCGTTGCAAAGCGCTCCTGAGGCGGTCAGCAAGGCCAAAGATGGGTGCTGGCTGAGGGCAGCCAGTTGCTGCGGGTCTGGGATCATATCTGCGCAGGGAGCGCTTTTCTCTTCGACCAACAACTGGGAGGGGCTATTATCCAGGTCGATCTTACTACCGGCGACATCCAGGATGGTTACGGTCATCCGGTTTTCGGTCAGCGTGCCGGTTTTATCCGAGCAGATAACGGTGACAGAACCCAAGGTCTCCACCGCCGGCAGCTTGCGGATCAAAGCGCGCCGCTTGAGCATCTGTTGGGCGCCCAAGGCCAAAGCGATGGTGACCACAGCCGGCAAACCCTCCGGCACGGCTGCTACGGTCATACTGATGGCGGTCAAGAACATCAAGCGCAGCGGCTCACCGCGCAACAGACCCAAGACAAAAACGATCGCTACCAGACCAATAGCTGCGACGGCAAGCCCTCGCCCAAGCTGAGCCAGCCGGCGCTGCAAGGGCGTGGGCTCTTGCACGGTGGTCTGCAGCATCTCAGCGATGCCGCCCAGCTCGGTTTTCATACCAGTTTGGGTGACCATTGCCTCCCCCCGCCCATAGCTGATAATGGTGCCCATGAAAGCCATATTGAAGCGATCTCCCAAGGGCACATCTGCTGAAGCTGTAAAGTTCTCGTCTTTATCGACTGCCTCAGACTCACCGGTGAGAGCTGCCTCTTGAATGCGCAGGTTAGCCGTCATGAGCAAACGCGCATCAGCCGGCACCAGATTGCCGGCTTCAAGAAGCACTATATCGCCAGGGACCAGCTCGCGAGCAGAGATCTCGCGCACATGACCACCGCGCCGCACGCGTACACTCGGTACGGCCAATTTTTTCAAGGCAGCCATGGCTTGCTCTGCCTTGTACTCCTGGCGGAAGCCCAATAAGGCATTCAGGATCACGATCGCCAGGATGGCGATCGTGTCAATGGCGTCACCCAGGAAATAAGAGATGACCGCTGCCACAATCAGGATGACCACCATCGTGCCGGTCAACTGTTCCCACAAGATCAACCAGGGGCTCTTAACGCCCTTCTCGATCAGCTCGTTCGGCCCATATTTATTCAAGCGGCTGGCAGCCTCGGTATCATCCAGTCCGGTCTCTGGGGCTGTCCCAAGTTGTCCCGCAGATTCTTCTTTGCTTAATTTGTACCAATCGGTCATGCAACCACTCCTAAACCAGAAGATATCGACATTTCACATGAAAGAAAATTCGCAAATAATGATTACGGATTGAGCCAGTAGGCAACCTGATCCACCTTGACGGTGTAACCGGGAGTGGTGGCTGCTCCGACAAACAAACCAAAGCGACCTGCGGCAAAGCTGTCGTCACGGACATCGGTCAGGAAATGGCCGTTGGCGTACAAAGACAGGCGGTTGCCATCTGCTTTTACACCGATACGGTTGGTCTGGTCGGCTCCCTTCTGGATATGCGGGCTGTCCGTCCACTCGACCAGGTAAACTTCGCGTGCGCCATCAAAGATCCACAGGGCATAACGACCATCGCAAGATAAGCCAAACAGGTACCCCCGGGTATAATCCGGAGCGCGGAAGAACAAGCCCCAGCGGTCGCGACCAGCGCAAGCGCCACTGGCGCCTTCAGCTTCCAGGTAAAAGACTTCAATTGTAGGCGGCGTCAGCAACCACCAGTTCACAAAATTAGCGTTGTAGGATACCATCACCATCTGGTTGTCGCGAACTTCAAAAAGAGCATTTCCATCAGCGTACACAGGCCAGTTGGCGTCGTTTTCAAAGGTATCACGCCAGGTAGGAGAGCCTAAATTTAGCGTTGGATCCTCGGCTGAGGGTGGGCTGGTGGGCTCAGGCTGGCTGGTGGGGGTATAGGTTGGGGTAGCTGTGGGCAAGGGGGTTGGGCTGGCCGGCTCAGTTGGCACGGGAGTATCTTGCGCCGGAAGAGTGGCTTCCGGCAGTGGCTGCGTTGGGGTAGGCTCTGGCGTCGGAGCAGATTCGGTCAATTGGGCGATGACCGTCTGCACAGCAGCCGTGTAGATGGCGTCAGGGGTCAGCTCCAACACCGGTTCAGGCGTGGCCTCAGCCGGCACCGGCAGTGAACAAGAGCTGGCCGCGATCATCAGAACGATCACCAGTAAACCAAATATACCTATCCGCACAGATCGAAATTTCATCATCATTTTTCTCCTT
>JAWOHN010000137.1:0-28613 GCA_046485135.1 Anaerolineales bacterium
GTTCCGGGATAAACTCCCCAAACCATACTTAAACCGCCATTTGGCGAACCAAGCTTCTTGATGCAGTTTAGTATGTGTGCGTCAACTTCGTCTGGCGTTCCAAAGACTGTTATCTTTTGACGATCTATATCAAGATGGATATAAGCTTTGCCCTTTGCCAGACGTTTAATGTTTTCAAGCCCATTAACAAGGTCTTGCGGGTTCACGCTTGAAACACCAAGCTCAATCAGTTCTGGGATTATATCATTGATATACCCGTCAGAATGTAATGATGTATGAACGCCATGCGCCCTGCAATATGACATGATGCGTTTATATGATGGCTTTACATATTTCCGCCAATCCTCAAGGCTTATGGGCAATGATGTCTGCATACCCATATCATCACCATGTCTTCATGATGATGCATTTCATGATGGTCCGGCGCCAGGGTATTGCTAAGCCTTTATAAACCAGGAGGAAACCAACTATGGCAGCTATAACTCCAAAAGAACACGAAGAGAGCATTCCATTTTTCCCGGATCATGTCAAGACCGAGGCAAAGGTGGTAGTTGGCATGATGGTGGTTGTCCTGGCAATAGCCACGATCGGCATACTCTCCCCAGTCGGTCTTGGGGACCCAGCCGATCCCATGAATACTCCCATGCATGTGAAACCGGAATGGTATTTCTTGGCCCTGTACCAAGCGCTGAAATATATTCCCAAGACAGCTGGGGTAGTCATCCCTTTGATAGCAGTGATCATCGTTACGCTTTGGCCGTTCATCGACCGGAAGCCCGACAAATCACGAAAGGTTCAGAGGATCCGCGGCATTATAGCCGCTGTGGGTGTTATCGTCTTCATCATAGGGACAATTTGGGGTGAGGTAAGTTGACAATGAGCAAAATAACTCGCAGTGAATTTATCAAGCTTGGAAATCGGTTCCTGGCCGTCACCGGTCTGGCTGTTGTATTTGGTCCAATCGTGGCCTATTTCTTCCCAGCCAACCTGGAGGAGACACCTTCCGAACCTGTTCCTGCTGGACCTTTGGAGGATCTGCTGGAAGGCGAGAGCAAAACGATCAGCTTTGGCCGTTATCCTGCTTTGCTAATCCATACACCACAAGGTTTGCGGGCATATTCAGCAGTGTGCACTCACTTCGCCTGTATTGTGAAATGGGATCCGGAAGTAGGTGAGATCATGTGTCCCTGCCATGATGCTGGCTTTGATGTCTTAACCGGAGAAGTCCTGCATGGCCCGCCGCCACGAGGTCTGGATGTTTTCCCTGTTGAAGTTGTCGACGGTCAAATTTATATTGGAGGTGCAGGATGACCACGGAAGCTATTCCAAGTGCAGGCCCACAACCGGACAATGAGCGCTGGACAAAATTAAAAACCGGTTTCGTTCAGGCCTTACCCAGAGTCCGGGATTTCTTTGTCCATTCTGTCCTGCAGACCAGGGTCTTAAAGAAAGCCTATCCAGGCATCATGCATGCGTTGATCTTTTGGGGTGTTACCATCCAGGTGCTCGGAACGCTGATCAACCTGCAACAGATGGCTCTGTTCCTCCCATTTATAGAGTTACCCTTCCCACGTGGCAATCTCTACTTGGCTTTTGAGTTAGTGATGGACCTGGCTGGTGTTGCCATCATTTTAGGTGTATCAATGGCTTTGTTCCGGCGCATAGTGCTAAAACCCAAAAATCTGGAGACGCGCTGGGACGACAGCTATGCCCTGGTGCTGCTGATGCTGATCCCCATCGTTGGCTTTACATTGGAGGGAACCCGCCTGCTCTCGGCTGCTCCGGAATGGTCTAACTGGTCTCCAATTGGGGCAATGGTGGCAGGTCTGATGGGGTCTATGGGAATGAGTACAGAAGGCGCAATGAACCTGCACTTCTACCTCTTCTGGACTCATGCTGCTCTGGGCTTGACCCTGGTTGCCAGCATCCCCTTCACCAAGCTGCGCCACCTGGTCATGGTGCCTCTCAATGTGATTCTGCACCCGCGTCGAAAAGAGGGGACGTTAGAACTGATCGATGACATCGAAGAAGTCGAGACCTTAGGCGTAGGGCAAGTGCAGGAGTTTGCCTCACACCAATTGCTTTCTTTTGACGCATGCGTCAGCTGTGGGCGCTGCGATGATGTCTGCCCAGCTGCAATCAGCGGAATGCCATATTCCCCGCGCACATTCATCCGATCTCTGCGAGAAGTAATGATCACCAACCTGGTCAAAACCAATGGGTCGAATGGGAAGAATGGCCAAGAATTGGCTGAAGTCCTGCCCGAAGACATCGCCTGGTCCTGCACCACCTGCGGCGCCTGCCTGACCCGCTGCCCGGCATTTGTCAACCCTGTCGATGAGGTCATCGATCTACGCCGCTACCAGGTCCTGACCAGCGGAAAGATGCCAAAATCAGTGGGCGATACCATCCGGAATATGGAACGCCAGGGAAATCCCTGGGGGATGCCTGCAGAAGACCGGCTCGCCTGGGCAGATGGTTTGGAAATTCGGGAGCTGTCTCCTGGGGATGAAACGGATGTCCTGCTATTCCTGGGCTGTGCTTTCGCTTATGACGATCGCAACAAGAAAGTTGCACAGAGCTTTGTCCGCTTGCTACAAAAAGCGGGAGTAGATTTTGGCATCCTCGGTTATGATGAAATTTGCTGTGGGGAAACTGCCCGGCGTTTAGGCAACGAATACCTCTTCCAGGAATTTGCCAAGCAGAATATCGAGGTCCTCTCAAAGGTCAAATTCAACCGGGTGGTTACCCAATGCCCACATTGTTTTAATACCCTCAAGAACGAGTATCCTCAAATTGGTGGAAACTTCAAAGTACAACACTACACCGAATTCTTGAACGAACTCTCCTTCCAATGGGAAGGGGCTGGCAAAAATGGGAACAGTCTGAAAGGTAACCTGACCTACCACGATTCTTGCTACCTGGGCCGGTACAACGAAATCTATAAAGAACCGCGCGGCCTATTGGATAAGGCAAACGTGAGCCGAGTTGAGATGGCTTTACGGGAGGAGAATGCTTTTTGCTGCGGAGGTGGTGGTGGTCAAATGTGGCTGGAGACAGATGCAAACACCCGTATCAACCACCGCCGTCTCGACAACGTGCTGGAAGCAAAAGCAGATGTCGTGGCTACCGCCTGCCCATATTGCTTGCTCATGTTCGACGATGCCATTCGCTCCAAGGGATTGGGCGATCAGGTTCAGGTTATGGATGTAGCTGAGGTCTTGGCAAAACAATTAGAGGTATAAGCACGCACCTGGCACAGGGCTGTCCTGAAAGCAAGAACAGCCCTGCGATGCTCGCAAGACAGGTGGTAGGAGGCAAGCAGTGAACAACTATTGGATACTCGAAACCCATGGCGATCCTTTGGGAACGGTCAATAAATTCGTCAATACCCTTTGGTCCAGCAGCAAGCTGGATGGGATGTTGGTGTCCCAGAATGCTTTAGATTACAACACTGCAGGAATGAGCTTGCTTGAGCACCCAAAACAATTCGAACAAGTCAATCCATTCAGACCCTTGATGACCTTCAATGCTGCCAAGTACATACCGCAATCTCTTCAAGATCATCCCAACGATCGGCTTGGAGCTGTCCTGCGGCCATGTGAGATGCGCGCCCTAGCTGAAATGGCCAAGCGCGCCACCATCAATCTGGACCGCTTGCTTACCATTTGTATCGACTGCCTGGGAACCTACCCTGCTGACGATGTCCACTGGCGTAGCGAGAGAAAAGGTTCTATGGAAGGGCTCGGTTACGAAGCGCTGCAGTTTGCCCGCCAGGGAGGAATAGTTGCCTACCGCTACCGGTCTGCTTGCCAAATGTGCAGTTCTCCAGACGCAAATGGGGCAGATATCAATATCTTTGTGATCGGGCTTCCCGTTCGCCAATATATATTGGTCCAACCACGTGAAGAGGCCGCAGCTGAGAAATTTAAATTCCATAAAATCACCGCGGGGAAAGCTGGTGAAGAGCTATTGGGGCAGCGCCAAAAAGTCATCTGGAAGCTGGCTGAGCGCCATAACCGGACCCGTGAGCGGGTGACAAATGGATTGGCAGACCTGATCCCTCCGGATGTCGATGCCCTGATCACTCAGTTGCAAAATTGTGGCGACTGCCAGGAGTGTCTGATTGCCTGCCCAATCTGTGCAATAGATTACCCCCATCGGGAGGCCAATGGCGCCTTCAAACACGCAGATGTCTTACGCTGGCTGGTTTCTTGTGCGGGCTGTGGGATGTGTGAACAGGCATGTGTAAACCATCTGCCCTTGAGCGCAATTTTCGGTCATATCCAACGACAAATCCTTGAAGATCAGGACCATCGCCCAGGATATTTTGCTGGAGACCCACATCTTTTTCATTAAGAGTGTGTGGCAAAAAAGCTTTCCAAGGCGCGAAAACAAGCAGCGCTTAATTTATGTCCGGCTTGCTGCTCACAATACGTAACGTTCGACCCAGCCCGCTCCATCAGCTCAACGCTTCGGCGGGCTTTTTCAACAGGCACAATTTCATCCTCAGTGCCATGCGTAATAAACACTTTTTGCCCATCCAAAGGCTGGCTGGCAACCAGATTTTCAACCCTTTCCGGCATAAATCCAGCCAGGCCGCCCAACAATTGGATACGCTCTGGGTACATCAGGGCAAATGAATACGCCAGTGCCGCTCCCTGGCTGAATCCCACCAGACTCACTGTGGAAAAATCTGCCCGGGCGATGGCCTCCTTCGAAGCGCCATTATCGCTACCTCCATCAGCCAACGCATCCAGCAGCTTGTTTTCCGCCTTCACAAGATCAACCAGCATCTCTACGGCTGGGCGGAACTCATCCACGGCCGGCCATTCCTTTGAACGCTGTTCATGCCAGGCATAGCCGCCCAGTGGACTTTTGTACAAACCTCTCGGTGATATCATCAAATAGTTGCCAGGCAGGCGTGATGCAAAGATCCACATCACGTTCTCATCACCGGTCCAACCATGCAGCAGCAATAAAACCGGATGGGGACCCTCCCCTTCCGGAATTTGGATCTTCATCACCAGCTCTCGATATTTAGCGGTGTAGAGGGATTTTTTCATCATAAACCTAATTGGAAGAAACCTTTCGATCGTTCTCGATTAGATCAAACATTTCGTCAATTATACATCTCATTCACTGGATACCCACAAAACACTTGTCGGCAAAGGGACCATGCCCCCGCTTAACCTTCCCTATCCAGGATCGAACATTGAGATTTTCAATGACCATTTTTTTGGGTCTTCGAGAATAAACGTATTGAAACCCATTCCCCGGTAATATCCGAAGAGCACTTTTTTTCGATAGGTTGAGCTGTTATCGTATTTGGTACAATACAACAAGTGTAATAAAAACAAATTTCAGGATGAAGATCTAGAATGGATCCAAAAACAAATTGGAGAACAGCCTTCGACCAAGAATTGGAACAAGCTGAGGCATCCAGAGCAACAGGCAATGAGGGTAAAGCCAGGGTGTGTGCACGTAGAGCCGCCGGCATTGTCATCAGAGAGCATTTCTCTCGTTTGGGTATACCGTTTGCCCCCCACAGCGCCTATCAAAATCTGCTCTACTTACAAGCCTACCAGAACACACCCGAGCATATTCAAGAGGTAGCCGGTCATTTTTTAGAGCGCATAACCCAAGAGCACGAACTGCCTGTGGAAGCTGACCTGATTGCCGAAGCGCGTTGGTTGGCGTTTGAATTATTGGGTGAGCAAGTAAATTAGGTTAAATTTTTGGATGTTCCTTATAACTGCGCATCACAGAACATCCAAAATTCAACTGATCCCCTATTCACGTTAGACAGGTTTAGCTGAACGATCCCATGGTTTGGGTTTTTTTCTGCTGGATTTGTTCCTTGAACTGTTGGAGATGCCCTTTCCCTCCCAGAAGAGCAATTATTGCCCGCAAACCGATCACAAGAATCAATGCTCCACTGATCACCCCAGCAACACCTAACAAGACCGACTGAACGGGATTTGGTCTCTTTGTGGCCAAAGAGATATCCTGCTCAACGGACAAACGTCTTTTTAGGTCGTCAACAAAGTTTACCCGGGGTATGATCGGCGCCAGCACTTCAGCCAGCTGGACCTCCAGACCAGGTAAATCAAGATCTACGTAACGCCCCCCCCGGAAATATTTTCCATCCATGATGCATTTTCCTTATCCGTATTAACCTGCTGATGGATCTTCTGAAATGATTTCTTGCAGTTTGTATCTCAATGAAAGCAATGTCCGGTGATAAAGGCTTTTCACGGCCCCTTCTGTCTTACCCATAATCTGACCAATCTCTGTATTCGACAAGTGATCCACAAATTTAAGAATCAGCAACTGCTGGCGATCTGGAGGCAAGCATCGGATCAGCCTAAGCAAACGTTCGTGCTCCTGAGATTTTAACAAGGCCTGCTCAGGCTGCTCTTGCCATTGATGCCGGACGATCATGCCATCATCCAGAGGCACCTCCGGGCGACGACTGTTATCTCGATGCCAGTTAGCAACCAGGTTGTGGGCAATCCGGTATAGCCAGGCAGAAAACGGCAAGCCGCGATCTTGGTAATTCTTGATGTGATGCATTGCCCGGAAGAAGACCCGTGCTGTCAAATCTTCCGCATCAGCTTGATTTCCAGTACGGTAATATATGTAATTATAAATTCGACCCACATAGCGCTCATACAGAACGCCAAAGGCCTCACTGTTCCCCTCCCCGGCTTGGACCAGCGCCATCTCATCCGTGATGTCTAGCACGTGTGCACCCTTACCGGCGAGTTTTCAAAGATAAAAACACCGCCGGGTTTGAATAGTTACTATTTCAGCAAAAGTATAACACGACTGGCGCCATGACCTTCTGGACTTGCACTAACCGAGAACATGACATCCACACAATATCATGGCGGGTTCGCAGGTTCTCTCAAAATGTAGGTGGTGAAACGCAGATTTGGGTGTGAGCATGTATCCGCCCCCCACCTCCAAATCTGTAATCTCCTCAGGGAACTTTAGATGTATAATAGAAGTACCTGGGGATGACTGGCTTCGACGGGAGAGGCTGGTCCCAGGTTGCGAGCCGAGAGGCGCCGACCTCGGAAAATCAGCGCAAAAAACAAGTGCCAATCGCACAAACGTAAACGCTCTGCCTCTCGCTGCATAAGCGAGTGAAGGAGCCATGGCTCTAGAAACAGAGCCACGTCCGCCGACCCCGCTCTCTGTCCGGTGGGAGGATCGGGCGACAAAAAGACAGTGTGCCGCACGGCGATGCCGCTAAACGTGCGAAAGAGGGGCTCTCGGGCTCTAGCGGATGGTCAAATGAGATCCTTTGCCGGTCGTGGCCCATTTGGCGACAACAACGTCCGGCTACGCTCGTAGATACCTGAGGGTCTAATCTTTCGGACGCGGGTTCGATTCCCGCCATCTCCACCTGAGCGCACCATTCAAAGGGTGCGCTTTTATTGTTGATATAAAGAAATCCCCCAACTGATGGATGCAGCGTCTACCCATCCAGTTCGAACCTATCCACTGCATATATCATTTGGTTGAAAAATCAGCTTTTCGCAACGCGCAAGAGCGCCGCTGCCCGGCAGCTTGCCAGAGGATATTGTCCGATAGAGGTTTCATCAGAAAGGACAAATCCCCGGTAACCCATTTGGATGGCGTCGTACAGGTAACATACTTCTGATCGCGTTGGAGTAGCATGTGCAGTCATATGTTCCAAAACCTGCCCCGCCAGAACAACTGGCACAGGCTGGTTTCGGACCTGTTTTGAAAACCGGTGAACGGCTTCTGCCATGTCTTTATCCCCAAGCTCTGCTCCAAGGTCCCCTCTGCACAACCAGAGCTCATCGGATAGCTCAGCGATCTTATTTACCTGGTCAAGAGCAGGTTTTCGTTCCAGCTTGGCAATTAAATAATTTCCCTTGCCGATCATCGCCCGAAAACGGGCCATTTCAGCGGCATCTTTCACATAGGAAATTGCATAGCGAATGAAATCAAGCGAGCGAGATTGCTCTACAAGGATCTGATCTTTGTCGGTCATTGTCTCAATCCGGTAATCAGATGACTGGTGGGTAATTCCCTTGCCTGGAGAAATCCAGCCTCCCAGGATGACTCTGGCGCGAATTGATTCTTGCCCAACATTCAATACCAACAAACGCACTTTGGCATCATTCAGTAAAATATCGCCGGTCGCGCTCGCAGCTGATAAAAAGAAATCCGGATGTGGAACCGGCAGTTCGTGCTGCCGGTGCGTGTCAGTAGCATAGACCAGCTGGACTTCCTGGTTTTCTACCAGTTCATAAGGGGTGAACTGGCCCAAACGCCATTTACTGCCCTGTAGATCAAGCACCAATGGATATTGGCTACCATTAGAATTGTTAAAAGCATGCAATTTTTCTATCCAGAGATAGACCTGATCCTGAGATAGGTGGGATGTGTTCAAGCGTAAACCAGTCACGCCGATGGATAGCATCTCGCGCCAGATCACATCCCTCGCACTGCTGGGGCCAAGGGTAGCAATGATATCGTATTCCATGGTTGGGATTATATCTGGTTGTGGGAAAATACCTATAGGCAAAACTCATTTCTTCTAAGGTTACACCTTAAGAATCACTCACAGGAGTACTCAAATGTTGTTCCCGAATTCACCAAAACCTTTTTAGCACATCCATCACTCACGGTAGATCCGGCTCAAGGTGATTGTTATGATACAATTGGGCGGTATTTTTGCCGGTGAAGTTGGTCTTGTTGGCCTGTGTAAAACGCAGGGAAACCCCAGGATTTATCAATCAGGCAAAGCATAACAATAACAGGAAAAGCCACCCGTCTTTTCTGATGGTATCAGAGATGTCAGCAGAACAAGAGTGTCCATTGGTTTTAG
This sequence comes from Anaerolineales bacterium, assembly GCA_046485135.1. Taxonomy (GTDB): domain Bacteria; phylum Chloroflexota; class Anaerolineae; order Anaerolineales; family UBA4823; genus CAZAQS01. The sequence goes on from JAWOHN010000137.1 coordinate 8,870, forward strand.
CCTGAATATTTACGGATGTTAATTTGAGTATAACTGGCGCTATTGATAATGTTTCTATCCCGCCCGCCGCTGTAAATGGTGATTTCAACAGCCGGCGGACTTTTGCGATCATCTCTCACCCAGATGCAGGTAAAACCACGCTAACAGAGAAACTATTGCTTTACGGGAACGCGATCGAGTTGGCTGGCAATGTCCGGGCGCGCCGCAACCAGCGTAACACAACCTCAGACTGGATGGAGATGGAACGCCAGAGAGGCATTTCCATCACTTCCACCGTCTTGCAGTTCCCTTACCAGGAGCGAGTCATCAGCCTGCTGGACACCCCCGGTCACCAGGACTTTTCTGAAGACACCTACCGGACTCTGGCAGCAGTCGATAGCGCCGTAATGGTTCTGGATGCAGCCAAAGGGATCGAGCCTCAAACACGCAAGCTTTTTGAGGTTTGCCGGCGACGCGGCCTCCCGTTATTTACCTTTATCAATAAAATGGATCGTCCATCTCGCGATCCGTTGGACCTTCTGGATGAGATTGAAAACATCCTAACCATGCAGGCGGTTCCGCTGAATTGGCCTTTGGGCGATGGACCAGATTTCCAAGGCGTTTATGACCGGACCGCTCGCGGAGTATATCTTTACGAGCGCACCATTCGCAACGAGAGAATTTCTCAGGAAAAATTTATCCCCATCAAAAAACTGGGGAGCAGCGGCATCCTGACTAAAACCAAGCTAGACAAATTAATGACTGAGATCGAAATGTTAGATGGGCTGGGTATCGAATTTGATCATGCCCGCGTGCTTGCCGGAGAACAGACTCCCATATTTTTTGGCAGCGCTCTGACGAACTTTGGTGTCCGCCATTTCCTGGATGCATTTGTAAAATATGCTCCTGGCCCGTCCCCATTTGCTATCGAAGATGGTGTGATTCACCCAGATTACCCGGAATTTACCGGTTTCATCTTTAAGATCCAGGCCAATATGAATCCCAAACATCGAGATAGCGTAGCCTTCCTGCGAGTATGCTCGGGGCGTTTTGAGCGAGGCTTGTCTGCTTTACATCCTCGCAGTGGGAAGATGATCCGCTTACAGCGCCCTTATAAATTATTTGCCAACGAGCGCGAGGTGGTGGATGAGGCCTATCCGGGCGAAATCATTGGTATTCCAAATAATGGTGAATTTGCCATCGGCGATACGCTCTGCACAGGCCAACCGGTCGTATTTACCCCTATCCCGCGCTTCCAACCAGAGCACTTTGCCGAACTGCACCTGAAGGATATCAGCAAACAAAAGCAATTCTATAAAGGGTTACAGCAGCTTGAAACAGAGGGCGCTGTGCAGGTGCTCTACAGTGTTAATGCCATGAAAAGAGCACCGATCCTGGCAGTGGTAGGGATGTTGCAGTTCGACGTGGTTCAAGCGCGGTTGGAGAATGAATACAACGTAAAGACCCGCCTGGAAAGCCTGCCCTTTACGCTTGCTCGTTGGGTTGAAGGCCCTCCAGATGTGATCGAATCTCTACCGATCCGGAATGATATCTTGCTTGCGCACGACTCTCGCGACAGGCTGATGATGCTGTTCAGCTCAGATTTTTATATCAGATATATCAGCGAAAAATATCCCCAGCTTCATTTTGAAAGCATCGGATAAATCGATCAGGTCAAAGCATTTGCACAGATTAAAATGAATAAACTGGTATGCACAGCAGGCTGGGCGCTCACTTTTTCGCCAGATTGCGAATAAAAGCCACCCCCTTCCATATCTCTTCCTCCGTCAGAATCGATTTCCAGGCCGGCATCGATGAACGCACTCCTGCACCTCCCTCTGCAATTCGCCAGTAGAGATAAGCGTCATCAACAGAGCTAGCCACCAAAGCCAGATCACTTGGTTTTGGTGTCAAAGCGCTCGACACCGGCCCATCCCCTTTCCCGGTGTCCCCATGGCAGGAGGCGCAATTCAAGAGAAATAATTGTTCTCCGGCCTGGATCGTCTCAGCCGTAGGTGGGAGTGGATTTACCAGGTTTGCATATTCAGCTGGGACAGGTAACCGGGCAGCGTCTTGAGTCGCCTGGCTGGAGTCGTCACCATTTCCTGTCCCCTGGCAGGCATACAAAGCCGGGATCATGAAGAAACCCACCACAAGGTACAACAACTTATTCAAGTTTTCCATCACCCTTTTTTATTTCCTATTTCATTGCACTGAGAATTTCTTCAGAGTGACCCGCAGGCTTGACATTCTCAAATACCTTACGAATCATTCCATCTTCACCAATCAAGAAGGTTGTCCGCAGAACCCCTTCATAAGAACGACCCATATACTGTTTCGGACCCCAAACGCCGTACAGGCTGGCAACCTCATGCGCCTCATCTGCCAGTAAAGTGAAAGGAAGCTGATACTTCTCCTTGAACTTGGCATGAGATTTAGGCGAGTCTGGGCTAACACCTAAAATAACCACACCAGCTTGCTCATAATCGCTATAGTCGTCCCGAAAGGCACAGGCCTCTTTCGTACACCCTGGTGTGTCGTCCTTAGGATAGAAATAGAGCACAACCGTTTCGCCCAGATAATCAGAGAGCTTGCGCGGTTCGCCGGTTTCATCCATCAAAGAGAAATCAGGGGCTGGAATTCCTGTACTTAAAACCATAATTTCCTCCTCTATATTTTCATTCAATATCTGCAATTACTGTACCCATCACTTCCGTATCATATCCAGGCAGCTGTGCCACGGCCTGGCGGAAATCTGGGCTTGTTAACAACCCCAACAGCGGAGCCAACAACTGGTCAGTATAATATGTCTGTGGGATCACCAAATCATAACGCTCATCGAACAGAGCGATAAAATCCAGATCCAATGCCTGGGCCGCAGCTGCAATCCCCAGACCACAATCAGCCCTTCCAGAAGAAACCGCAGCAGCTACTGCCAGGTGAGTGTATTCCTCTTGACCGTAACCCTGAATATCTGTTTTTGAGATCCCCTCTCGATCCAAGGTATAGTCCAGCAGCACCCGCGTACCCGCTCCCCGCTGTCTGTTGACAAATGAGACATCCGCCCGGGCTAAATCGTGCAACGATCGCAGGCGCTTTGGGTTACCTCTGGGCACAAGCAAGCCTTGCGTGCGACCGACTAAAGCAATAACCTTCACAGCCACCCCAGGTAGGTACTGGCGAATGTACGAGAGATTATATTCACCGCTTTGCGGGTCTAAAAGATGTGAACCCGCCAGGTGAGCCTCACCCCGCCGGATAGCAATTAACCCACCCAGGCTACCCACATTGGCAGAAGCCAGGCGGCGGTTACGCGCCGCTAGAAATTGAGCCATCAGATCTAAAGTAATATCATGCGAACCAATAGCAAAGATCGTTCGCTCTAATTCACGCGGAGAACGGTACAGCCGGACCTCAATTTCTTCGCCAGCAGAAGCCCCTTGAGAGCCGCGTGGAAGAATAGCAATCCCATCCGCTCGGACCAGGGAGGTGATCACCCCCGCCCCTCGCGAGAGTGGGGCAGCCAGCAGGCGTTCTCCCACCCATCCAGCAGCCACTCGCATATAGTCATCGTCGCCGGCTGGTGAAGTGACCTTGCGAGTCAGGGCTGCTTTGACTACCTGCGGTTCAGCCGGGCGACGCCCCTGCCAGCGAGCCAGAAGCGGCTCCACAAAGATCTCACCGGTCATCGCCGCAGACACAGGATAGCCAGGAACGCCAAAAATTGGCACCTGCTTTTCTGCCAATTCATCTCCGTGCAATATTCCGATAATCACAGGGTGTCCGGGCCGGACAGCCACTCCATGCACCAATAACGTACCCAGGCTCTCAACCACCTGAGCGGAGAAATCCTCAGAACCCGCCGATGAGCCAGCATTTAATAGGACTAAGTCATGATCACGGGCAGCTTTCCTGACTTGCGTCCGGATTTGCTCAAAATCATCGGGGGTGATTGGAAAGCGAGTGGCAACTCCGCCCCAAGCGTTCACCTGAGCTGCCAGCATTACAGAGTTGTACTCAATGATGTCACCGGCTTTGACCGGCGCACCCACCGGCACAAGCTCAGTGCCCGTCGGCAGAATTGCCACCCGTGGATGCCGGCAGACTTTGACTCGGTCGTGACCGCAGGCTGCAATTGCGCCTAAATCTACCGGTCTTAACAGGTGCCCGGCTGGCAAGACCAACTGTGTTGCAACAATGTCCTCGCCCATAGATCGGACATGGCTCCATGGAGTAACCGCAGCCCGGATGCGGATTGCTGTAGGCTGGCGCGCATTCGGTGAAACCTGCCCGGTCTCATCCAGAGGCTCCACATTCTCTATTGGGATAACCGCATCGCTCCATTCTGGAAGGAGATCCCCGGTATCCACATAGGCCGCTTGTCGATCGATCTCCAAGGCAACCGGCGAGTTTGGCATGGCTCCAGCAGTATCAACTGAACGAACAGCAAACCCATCCATGGCAGAGGCATGGTAATGGGGCGAGGAGATGCGAGCCCAAACCGGTTCCGACAGTACCCGCCCTTGGGCAAATTCATCCAAAAGAATCTCTTCAGCACCCAATATGCCCCACAATCGGGCGTTTTGCAACGCCTGGTCCAATCGCGAACGGGCTTGATCTAAGGGAATATCATGAAGGTATATAGACATTATTATTTGACCTGTATGCCTCAGAATAAACTGACATCTACCAACTGGCCCACACTTAGACCAGTGGCATCCGGTGGGATACGAACCAATCCATCCGCCCGGGATAAGGTGAAGATCAGGTTACTCTTCCCAAAGACTGGTTCAGCCAGGTATCCGTGCTCACTTTTTATCAGGCGCACTGCGATCCAGTCCTCCCGGCCGGCTGAAGAGGCCAGATTCAAAGTTAATTTTGCAGATAGTGCAGGTTTTGGCCGCTCTGTGCGGATGCCCAACAGATTTCTGATCACCGGCGCCACAAAAAGGCCGGCAATCACCAATGCGCTGACCGGATTTCCCGGCAAGCCGATCATGACTTTCCCATCACAGACTGCCAGAATAGTGGGTTTGCCAGGGCGTACATTGACTCCATGCACCAAGACACCCGGCGTTCCCAGGCGGTTGATCACTGTGGCGGTCAGATCGCGGGTGCTGGCAGATGAACCTGCTGTGATTACGACCAGGTCGCAAGATTCCAATGCTTCTCGAGCAGTTGCTTCCATTACATCCGCCTCGTCAGCCACGATCCCATAATAAACCGGTTCTCCACCGGCATCCTGAACCAATGCGGATAGCGTGAAGGCATTGACATCCCGTACCTGTCCGGGTTGAATGTCTGTCTCGGGCGGAACAACCTCGTCACCGCTGGAAATTATGGCAACCCGCGGCCGCTTGGCAACCCGTAATCGGACGATCCCTAAACCGGCTAAGCCGCCAATCTCCGCCGGCCGTAGCAGAGTTCCAGCAGAAATCACCTCCTGACCTGCGGATACATCCTCGCCAATTTCTAGTACATTTTCTGCAACTGCCGCAGCTCGCAGTACCTCAATCTCGCCAGGGCGAACGCCTTGGGTATGTTCCACCATCACGACAGCATCGGCTGATTCGGGCAACATTCCGCCGGTGTGGATCAGTGCGCATTCATACGGCTTGATATCAATTCCCGCTGCCCGGCCCATTGGAATTTCTCCAATGACGGTCAGATAGGCCGGCAAAGCATCACTAGCCCCATAAGTATCTGCTGCCCGAACAGCATAACCATCAACCGTGCTGCGTGGGAAAGATGGTAGCGGGTGTGGTGCATGAGTTGCTTCCACAGTTACACGACCCAAAGCTCGGCTTAGATCGATTTCCTCGTCAAGTGTACGAGAGTCACCTCGCGATTGTTTCAAAGCAACCAGCAACCGGTCAAGTGCATTTTGAGGGGGGAGTAATTGGAGAAATTCAGGCATAGGCTTCAATCCTATCGAGACCAAAAAGAAAATGCTAGCAAGTAAGCTGTTGCGGAAAACAGAGTGACCGCTGCCAGCGTAAGGGTGGTCCAGTTAGGTTTCGCACCAGCCGCGATCCGGTTCATTTGAAAGATTTGTAACATGCCTAATGGTAAAGACAGAAAAGCAGGCAGTGCAATTGCCGGTGGCAAACCTAACACTACCGCCAAACCCAATATCAGATAGGCGCCCAGGATCAAAAAATTATGCATGCGCATGCCTGGTTCCCACCCAATGCGCACCAACAAGGTGTTTTTCTCAAATTTGATATCGGTAGCGTAATCAGGCAGCTCAAGCGCCAGCAGCATTGCCAGGTGCAATAGAGTGAGTGGAAATGTGCTCATCGCCAACAAACGGTGCAGGTCCCCGGTCTGCACCAGCAGGGCAAAAGCCGGCACCAGGTTAGCAACCAGGATGGAGCTGGTTAACTCACCATAGCCGCTTGACTCCAGGCGAATAGGCGGTACAGCATAGAAGAAAGCCCCCAGAAAGATCAAAGCCATGACCAAAACTGTAGCCGGTGGTAGTGGGACGTACCGGATCAGCAATACCGTCGTAGAGGTAACGATCGCCAGGCAAACGATGCCAGCGTAAAGAGCGGTCGAGCGCAGTAGCTTTCCTGGTCCAATTGCGCCACTTCCGCCAGAAAAAAGGGTCCGGTTTCGGTTTCTCATGTCTGCAGGTGCATCAAAATACTCGTTTAAATAATGTGTGCTCAGTTGCAGCAGCGTGATCCAGACATGACCCAAAAAGAACCAACCCCAATTCACCGGCGTGCCCAGATACCGGCTAACGCCAGCGCCAAGTGCGTACATTAAAGCTCCGCCTACTAAAAAATGTGGGCGTGAAAGGCGGATGAAAAGTAAAAGTTTATCCATGTGTAAGATATTTGTTACTTCGCCTCGATGGTCCTGCGGACATCTCGCAGATGAATCTGGTTATGCCGGTAAATCAGCTTGATGATATCGACCAGTGGAGCTATACCAAGGAAGGGATGCCGGGCTGTTCGTTCAAGTTGCTCAGGATTGATCTGGCTGACTATGCTGGCAGTTTGCCAGCGCACTTCACGAAATTGATCGAGGAGCACGCTAGTAGACAAACCTTGCAGAGCCGATACCTTCTTTTGGTTGAAGGAATCGATGTCAAATCCTTCCGCCGCGCCGCTCCCCCCCGCCAGAACATCTGTAAGTAATTCCCGAAATGCTATCTCTGCAGAAACGAAATGCGCCAGCACATGCCTGACACTCCATGATGTGCCTTCAGAGTAAACGATGCGTTCCAACTGTTCATTTCCCAGATCTTTAAAAAAGGTAAGCGTTTTCTCTCCTTCACTTATCAATTTCGCTGATAAACCTGCTGGGGTATCAGGCATAGTTTTGATCCCTACTGTTCCACTGGAAAACCGGCTTGCATCCAGGCTTGAAAACCACCCAAAATGGGATTGACTTGAGCATAGCCATTATCCATCAGAAAACGCGCCGCACGGGCGCTGGTTTGCTCAGCCGGTCAGGTACAAACGGTCAGAAACCTGTCTTCCGGATTAAGCTCACCCAGACGGTCAGGCAATTCATCTAACGGGATATTGATCGAACCTGGGATCCTACTTTGAGCAAACTCAGCAGTCGTACGCACATCCAGAAAAACCGCCGAGCCGGCATCATAAACAGATTTTGCGTCTGCCAGGCCTGTGCGAGCGATCTCAGGATAAGGAATAGTATTATTTTGAGGAGCAGCGACCTGATCAACCCCCAGATCCGATAAAAACAACGCAATAGCTCCAACCATTAATAAAAATCCGATTAACAACAACGCGATGGGACGACGGGTGTTTTTTTTCTTGCGTGGCAATTTAGATTTCCTCCTTTACTTTATACTGTAACTTCTCGGCCTGCAGGGGAAATGCTCGAACGGCAGATGTAGTTTCTGCCTTCACGAAATCATGCAGTGCTATCCATAAGCCTGAGCAGTTACATTTTACCTGTATTTTACCGGCGAAAATAGTTCGAGATGAAAAACCAAAGGTTAGCAGGTCGTTCTGCCAAACGACGCATGAAATACGGGTACCACTCGGTGCCATAAGGGACATAAACTCGAACCGGATAACATTCTTCCACCAGGTGCTCCTGTAAATCCCGGCGAATGCCAAAAAGCATTTGGAATTCCAGAGCTTGTTTGGGCAGACCCTTTTGATTTGCATAAGTCTTGGCCCGCTCGATGCGCAAGTCATCATGGGAGGCTACAGCAGGAATTGGCGGAATCTTTCCAGAGAGACTCAACTCCGGCGCCCCAGCTTGCAGAGAAGCATCGATCAACATTTCTATCAGATGATCATAGCTGGCATCGACATCGTTCTTTTTGGGAAAAGCGATATCAGCGGGTTCTTTGTATGCCCCTTTACACAACCTCACCCGAACTCCGCTGCTGGCTAACTCGCGCACATCTTCCTCGCTGCGATAGAGATAAGACTGGATGACCACCCCAAGGGCTTCCCCACCAAATCGGGCAGACATCTCACGGTATAGTTGCAGCGTTAGATCCACCCAAGGAGAATCTTCCATGTCCAGACGGATAAAAGTGCGGCCTGCCTGCGCTCGAGCCAGGATCGTCGCCAGATTCTCCTTACAAATCTCGTAGCCCAGGCCAAGACCAATTTGGGTGAGCTTAATCGAAACGTTCGCACGCACTCCTGCCTGCTCAATCTCATCTAGAATGTCCAAGACGTGCTGGCAGGCTTGTCTGGCTTCGTCAGGGGTATTGGTATGCTCTCCCAGGTGATCCAGTGTCACCACAATCCCTTTCTGATTAAGCTCACGTGTAACTCGCATGGCATCCGCCAGGGTTTCTCCGGCAACAAACCGGGAGGCCGCCCGCCAGGCAACCGACCACTGCGTAACCAACCTACGAGCCCAAACGGCTTTTGACAAGTAAATGAAAAAAGATCGAAACATCCGGTCAAGACCTCTTTTAGATTCAACAAAATAAGGCAGATAACAGAATTTTATTTTAGCACAAAGACTAACCGGGTGACTCCGCACTTAACTGGCTCTTAAGCTGTTCCCAGAGAAGATGTCAGCTTCACTACATCTAGCCAATATTCAAAATATGTATAGGCATAGAACTTGCACTAAAAATGAAAAGGACTATACTCTTAATACACACTGGATAAAAAAAGCATGCTAGTTCAAAGACATTCCCCTTCACTCCGGCCCCTCACAACTGCGCATCTGGCGCAAACCATGACCTTGCTCGGCTTGTCGGCGTTGGAGCTACGCCAAAAAATTGAGTCTGCTCTGGCATCCAACCCTGCCCTGGAATTGGTTGATGAACGGCGTTGCCCTACTTGCCGAAGAGTCTTGGCCGGCAGCTCCACCTGCCCTTTTTGTAGCCGCTTACCGACATCTTCTGCAGACGAGCCTATTGTTTTCGTTTCCGCGCGGGAAGATTTCCAAAATTTTAACGGAACTGGCTCGCGGGAAATGCCCGAAGACAACTATGCACAAGCAGCCCTGCATGAAGACCTGCCCCATTTTGTCATGCGCCAGATCGCCTCAGAGCTGGAACCAGAGGACCGTCCGATTGTTGCCCATATTCTCACCAGTTTGGATGAGGATGGCCTTTTGTCTGTGCCCCTGGTAGAAATTGCGCGTTACCACCATATCTCCTTATCGCGCATTGAAGAATTGTTGCGCATCATCCAGCACGCGGACCCTATCGGAGTTGGCTCCCCAAGCCCGCAAGAGGCGCTGCTGGTGCAATTAGAAGTACTGGCAGAAACCAGGCCCGTCCCTGCGATGGCAGCTGAAGCCATCAAACAGGGCATGGACCTATTAAGTCGTCACCGCTATTCAGAGCTGGGACAGCTATTGGGGTTACCTACTGCTCAAATTACTGAGATCGCCCGCTTCATCGGGGAAAATTTATACCCATTTCCCGGTCGCTTCCATTGGGGAGATGTATCCCTCAATCGTCAAAACCAAAAAACCAACCAATATTCTTTCCATTATCCGGATGTGATCATCTCTCGGCTCAATGAGAGCGAGGATACTCCTTTCATTGTAGAAGTTGCCTTGCCGCTGGCGGGTACATTGCGAATTAACCCACTTTTTCGAGAAGCATTACAGCAAGCTCCCCAAGATAAGGCAGAACAATGGAAATCTGACCTTGAACAAGCTGCTCTGCTGGTAAAATGTCTTCAACAACGCAACCACACTATTGTACGCTTGATGCAGAAGATCACCGTCCTCCAACGTGAATTTATCCTGCACGGTGATGCACATTTATTGCCAGTTACCAGAGCCACCTTAGCAAAAGATTTGGAAGTTCATGAGTCAACAATTTCGAGAGCAGTATCAGGGAAAGCCGTTCAGTTGCCAAGCGGTCATATAATCCCAATGTCAATGTTTTTCGACCGGAGCCTGCATATTCGCACTGCCTTGAAACAGATTGTCGATCAAGAAACAAAACCGTTGAGTGATACTGAGATCGGTTCATTATTGGCAGAGCAGGGTTACAAGGTAGCACGACGCACAGTCGCAAAATATCGTTCGATGGAAGGCATCCTGCCTGCGCATTTACGCCAATCAAATCGACCGCAGAGTCGCCAATCGCAAACTCTGCGCGAGGCTATATGACGAACTCTTCCCCATTTTCGACCTTATCTCTGCGCAGGCGCACTCATGTACCCTATGAAACGCTGCTGGACCAGCTTCCCTACGCAGCAGTGATCTACGACACCCGCGAGAAACGTATTCGCTTTGCTAATGCCCAGGTCACGGAGCTAACTGCCCTGACGCGGGCCGAGCTCTGTAAGCTGGGGATTGTATCTTTATTTCCCACCCTGGATCCTGGTTTGTTGAAGATGAAGGCGGATAACAGCGAGCAACCCCTGGAAGTTTCAATCGCAACCAATATCCGGCGTAATGGACCGCTTCTGGATGTTCACTTGACGCCCACTTACCTCGATCCAGACGGCAAATGGGTTCTATTGGGTATAGAGCCCACAAATTTGGTCGAAAGTCGCAACAAGGAATTATTTCGAAAAGCACAAATCTGGGATGCTTTGCAAACCCTGGCGCTGGCTCCTCAGACCCAGGATTTTTCTAGCGTACTGAGCAAAGCGCTTGAAGCCGGTAGTTCCTTGACCGGCGCGAACTTGTTGGTGATCTATGAAGTAAACAGCACAGATTACCAGCTTGAACGCACGGCTGTATGGGGTCCTGCGGAGCTTTTACCAGAGCAAATCCCCCCGGCTGACTTGGGAGTTCTTCAGAGTATACACGTTTGGGTTACGGGGAAAAGGACTCTCTCAACCCTTGACCGGGCAGCTCGCGCCTCCAATTTCTCTTACCTGGCTTCCGTTCCTTTAGCCCAAGAGAATGCTTTTACTGGGTTGCTGGTTATCGCTGGAGACCAGTTGATCCACAATGATCAGACCCTGGTTGTGGTACAGTTTTTAGCAGCCATGATAAATTCCTTTCACCAAAACCATGTCCTGGCTACGAACTTAAAAACTGAATTGCAGGAACAGGGGCGCGAGTTGGTGATCGGATCTGCTCTGATAGAGATGACGCACGATGCGGTGGTCGTAATCGCTCCAGACCTGACAATCCAGGAGCTTAATCCATCAGCAGAGTCCATCCTGGGATACGCAACCCGAGAGGTGCGAGGCCAACCTTACAGCAATATCTTGGTTGGTGCAGATAACTTGATCCCTCCTTTTGTTACCATCCAGGAAGGCACCAGTGTGCACAACCTTGGCAATGTGAAATTGTACCGGCGTGATGGCAAGACCTTTTTGGGTCATGTGCGCACGGTTCCAATCGTTGTTGATGAAAAAATAATAAATTTACTGGTCCTCATCCAGGATCTGAGCCAGGAGGAGCATTACCGCCTGCGCAACCAGCAATTGGAACAAAGAGCTCTGCTCGGCGAGGTATCCGCGATTTTTGCGCACGAAGTCCGTAACCCGATCAACAACATTACCACCGGGTTGCAATTGATGTCATATACATTATCTGAAGATGATCCTAACCACGAGGTTGTCTCCCGGCTACAAACAGACTGCGACAAATTGGCTGAAATGATGAAATCGGTGCTGAATTTTATCCGGCCGGTTGAGTACAAGATGGAACCGGTCAATCTGGGCGCTGCCATCGGTCGCCTGTTGGAAAGGTGGCACCCGCATCTAGCCAGGGTTAACATCCAACACCAGATCCAGGTGGAACCAGGCACACCGCAAATTGAAGGAGACGTGCGCGCATTGGAGCAGGTATGGAACAACCTGATCAACAATGCCATTCAGGCAATGGGCCAAGACGGGGGCATGCTAAGTGTAAAAATTCGTCCGGTTGTAACCCCAAACAACAATCCTCGGGTAGAAGTGAGCATCTCGGATACTGGCGTTGGCATCCCTGAAGAAATCCGCGACCATATCTTCGAGCCCTTCTTCACCACGCACCGGAATGGAACTGGGTTGGGTCTGGCAATCACCAAACAAATTGTTAACGCCCACAAAGGCTCCATCAACCTGACCAGCATACCTGGCGGCACCGTCTTTCAAGTACAGCTCCCAATCCCCAATAAAACCCTCAAGGCTTAATCCAGGAGAGATAAACAATGAGTTATACAATCTTGATCGTGGATGATGAAGAGAATGCTCGCCACAATATTGGTTCTTTCCTGAGCGCGAAGGGTTACGATGTCATTGGCGTGGCAACCTTGAGCGAAGCGACCGACACCGTCCGCCGCGGGAATGCAGATATTGTCTTGTTAGATGTCAATTTACCGGATGGTTATGGTCCCGACCTTTTAGATGAAGTTACATATTTACCCATCAGGCCACCTATCATTGTGATCACTGCGTATGGAGATGTAGAAATGGCTGTGGCTGCTATGAAAGGTGGTGCACACGATTTCCTGCAGAAGCCCATTCAGTTTTCTCAGCTCGAAAAATCCATTGAACGGGCTAAAGAGATCGTAAGCATGCGCCGGGAGCTGGCCCACCTTCGCCAGGCTCAGCATCCGCAGCTTGACTTTATCGTTGGCAAGACCCGCACCATGCAGACAGCCATGGATCATGCTCGTAGAGCTGCTATCGGGCAGGTCTCTGTGTTAATCACTGGGGATACTGGTACAGGTAAGGAAGTTCTCGCCCATGCAATTCACATGATGGGGCCACGGGGAAAAAAGGCTTTTGTCGCCATCAACTGCGCGGCCATCCAAAGCACGGTTCTGGAATCGGAGCTTTTTGGTTACGAAGCTGGTGCATTCACCGGCGCAGATAAACGCAAGATTGGCTTGATGGAAGTTGCTGATGGCGGTATTCTCTTCCTGGATGAGATCTCTTCAATGCCTATGGATATCCAGGCCAAACTTCTGCGCGCTATTGAAGAACACTCATTTTTTAGAGTAGGCGCAACCAAGATGGTTCATGTCGACGTACAAATCCTGGCTGCTTCAAACAAGGATGTGCTCACGTTAATAACAGATGGCAAATTTCGCCAGGACTTATATTACCGCCTAAAAGTTGTCAACGTTCACCTGCCCCCTCTGCGAGAGCGGAAGGAGGACATACCTGATCTAGTTGGCTTGTTCATTCGCGATATCAATGGGCGCCGAGGGGTCAATATTACAGATGTTACCCCGCGTGCAATGGAAGCCATGATGGACTACAATTGGCCCGGAAATATCCGTGAGCTACACCACACAATGGAGCGAGCGGTCCTCTTCTGTGACGAGAGTACCATCGATCTGGCTCACTTGCCCGCAGAAATCCTTAACGGAAAAATCTAAAGAAAAAAATCAGGGGTTATACCAGATTACAAAACTGTCCTTGACGCAGAACATCTCATATGTCAAGCTGCTGATGCAAACCTGGTATGGAATGAGAGTTCCGTTCTGCGCATCAATTGGATCAAGTCTGAGAAGCGTTTGCCCATCGTCCCCGGTCGGTGGGAAGTAATGGGATACTTGACTTCCGTCAGGCATGATCAAAGTCAGAACTGGCTCGATAGAGCGCAAGGGGGATTTTCCTTCGAAAATGCTGGCGCCAATTTCCTGCGCCTGGTTGGACCCCACAAATTGGTAACGTTCCCATACCTGCAGGCTGATCGTGCGCAGTGCCTGTGATTCCGTAAAGCCACCCGCCTGATTTGGATAATAGCGGTCTAGGTATTGTTGTCCCAGCGGAGCCGGGCGAATACGTAAATCGAGGGGGATATTGCTACTCAGATGATAATCCAGGCACAGGTTGGTGTAGCATTGACGGAAGATTTGGTCATCTTCCAAAGCCAGCTCGCTGATAGGAGAGCCAGATATTTCTATACCACCGTGCTGTGTGATAAAGTCCAAAAATTGCTGGGGGACGTTATAGCCTTGCTCGCTTTCAACAGGCCAGAATACCATTCCCTCAACCCCATTGTATTCTGTCATGGGATCGGGTTGAATGCCAATTTTCTCGGGAAGAGGCTGTAACGAAACCTGGGCAGGACTCTCAGGATTTTCGACCAGAACAACGTTTTCGTACACTTGCTCAAGCTTGCCAGCATTTCCTATGAAGGGATCAGATAGAGCAAATCCGGTAAAGTCCGCACCAAGCCTGGCAACTACTTCTCGAAAAACCCTACCATCTAAAGCGGTCGAAAGCGATGGAAACTGGATCTGGGCTGACATGGGCGTCTGGTGTCTGCATTTGCTGTCACATTTCCAGGCGCCATAGGCTAAGAGAGCTACCCTTTCGGGAGGATCATTCTCCATCCAGTAGAAACCAAGATTCTCAAAATATTGTTCAAAGCGCTGCTTCTCTTGATTGTAATGAACTTCTGAAAGCGGACGACCGACAAAGCGCGCCCCACCCAATTGGCGGTAAAGAGGAACAAAACCATTATAGATGACGTGCCCATCCACATATACTAGATCTGACTGCACCGGAGCTGGTACAGGTGGGTCAGAAACACCCAATTCAAGCCCTAATGGGGAAAGTCGGAACCTCTCACTGGCAGGGGCTTCCAGGTCATATTCCATGCATCCAGCCTGGACATACTGGTATTTTCGGTTTTCGTGAGCAAAAATCGGGGAGATGGCTGGGCCTAAAACTTGCACCCCTCCTAAATGATCGTAAAACTCCCTGAAGAGAATATCAACGCTTTTGGCGCCTTCCGGAGTTGGGACAAAAACAAAACCACTTTTCTCTCCAGCGCATCCAGTCAAGGAAAGGAGCAGCAGGATAAGCAAAATAATTTGAACTAAAACCTTTTCTACCTTTATCTTCATCAATTGCCCCCTAATGTCGTGATTAGAAACCGGCGAGTTTGGCAGGGGTAATTCAACATGGATGGTGACCGTTCGCTTTGAGCTTTTAAAATGCTCATTGTGTTATTTTTCCGCGTCAAATGACGAAACAAAGCCCATAAAGCCGTCTGTAAATGAATTTGGCCTAAAGCAATCGCCGTATTGATATTGCAAAACTACCATTAGAAATTGTAGGGCATCAACCAAGACATCCCTATCATTGTAATCCTAGCAATAGACTTGTACCCTAATTAGTATATCAGTGATGGTAGATCTGGGACAACTGAGAAGCGGGGGGGAAAACCTAACAAAATTGTAAGGTTTCGCACAAGTGCATCTCTCACATCTTTCTCCTCCCCACTCACTGGCACAACAATTGCATCATTAGAAAATGAGATCAGCCAGGAGATGAAACATGGAAATTTTCCCCACTCCACCAGCCAATACCCGACTCGGATTTCATTATTTTCCGGACACATTGCATTATCGAGAAAGTGACCTGAATGCATGGCTCCCAGAGCTGCGTTCGATGGGCGCGAGCTGGGTAACCCTGGTGACGCCTATCGACCGGGCCATCCCAGAAGTATTTTTACGCGGATTGACCTCTGCCGGGATTGAGCCGATTTTGCATTTCCACCTGCCCTTGGACCAATCCATCCAGATCAATGATATGCGTTTGCTGTTCCACACTTATGCGCGCTGGGGAATACATTATGTAACTCTCTTCGACCGGCCCAATTTGCGTACCTCCTGGCCGGCAACTGCCTGGGCGCAAAGCAATCTGGTGGAACGCTTTTTAGATGTTTATCTCCCGCTGGCAAAAGCAGCCACTCAGGCGGGTTTGATCCCGGTCTTCCCACCTCTGGAACCCGGAGGTGATTATTGGGATACGGCGTTCCTGCGTGGTGCACTGCAAGGAATCCAGCGGCGTGGTCACCACCAGCTACTCCAAAAATTTGTCATTGGAGCGTATGCGTATCCCGGCAACCGGCCTTTGGATTGGGGCGCAGGTGGTCCAGAACGCTGGCCAGGGGCGCGGCCATATCACACACCCCAGGGATCCCAAGACCAGCGAGGTTTCCGCATCTTTGATTGGTACCTTACGCAAATCCGAGCAGTAGTCGATGGGCCGTGCGCCATCCTGCTTTTAGGCGCAGGCTGCCGTCCAGGCGACCAATTCGACCCATCTTTCCCCCCCGTGGATCGTGCCGCCCATGCAAAAACCAATCTATCTATTGCAACTCTAATGATCGGAAAAGACCGGTTGGCAGGAAAAGGTATCGTCGACTCCGAGAACGGAGAACGCGTGCCCTCAGAAGTCCTGGCTTGCAACTTCTGGCTGCTGGCTTCAACCAAAGATAATCCATCCGCCGGTGATGCTTGGATCCAACCCGATGGGAATACACTCCCGGTTGCAGGGACAATGCGCCAGTGGTTTGCAAAGCTCGAAAATCCCACTGAAAAGACCCAACCTCGCCCAACCAGGGAAACAATCCCTCACAACCCTACCTATCCGGTTGCGCCCTCACTGCAGTCTCGTAAAAACGGGCACTCAATCCAACATTATCTCCTGCTCCCCACTTATGAATGGGGAATTGCAGACTGGCATTTGGATGTTATCCGGCCTTTTGTGAAGAAGTACCGCCCGACAATTGGCTTTTCGATCAAAGAAGCCAAACAAGCAGCTCGAGTAACCTTAATCGGAGGCTCTCAATCCTTCCCAGATACTGTGTTGGATGAGCTGCGTTCTGCAAACTGCACAGTCGAGCAAATTAGCGGAGATGGCACAAGTATTGCATCTCAATTAGCTACACTATAGCCGCTCAAGTTTGCGGGGCAAGAAGATCCAGCCCCTATGCCTTCAAAAAAAGAGGATATCATGCTTAATACGACTACTTCCACCACTGTTAAACTAACCCCTATCGCTGCCCAACAGCCAGTTCTGAAGGTGCTCGGCCTGGGTGGCGGTGGGTGCAACGCCGTCAACCGCATGATTGAGCTTGGTATAAACGGTGTCCAATTCATTGCTGCAAACACCGACCACCAGGCCTTGCAAACCTGTCTGGCGCCGGTCAAAATCCAGCTTGGACCAAAAGTAACGCGCGGCCTGGGTGCAGGTGGTAAACCTGAGGTCGGCAAGACAGCCGCTGAAGAAAGCCAACGTGAGATAGCAGCCGCCCTGGCAGGAGCAGATATGGTCTTCCTGGCAGCCGGCATGGGCGGAGGAACCGGAACAGGTTCAATCCCAGTCGCTGCAAAAATCGCCCGCGCTTTGAAGGCTGTCACCATTGCGGTGGTAACAACTCCATTTTCCTTTGAAATGGGCCGGCGGCAACTCAACGCCAACGAAGGGCTGGCGTGCCTGCGCCCCCATACGGATACACTCATATCGATCCCCAACGACAGGTTGCTATATGTCGCTCCCCGTGACCTGCCCATGGAGGTCGCCTTCAGATTGGCAGACGATGTCTTGCGCCAGGGGGTTCAAGGTATCACTGAACTGATCACCAAGCCAGGTATGATCAATGTGGACTTTGCCCATATCCATCACCTGATGAAATTGGGTGGCGGAGCCTTGATGTCCATTGGCCAGGGGCATGGAGCCGATAAGGCGCTCAAAGCTGTTGAGCAGGCTTTGAACCACCCGCTCTTGGAGACCGCCTCGCTGGACAATGCAGCCGGCATCTTGGCAAACTTTAGCGCCGGCAACGATCTGTCCTTGTTTGAGATCGAAGCAGCCCTAACCTACCTGCAAGAGCGCACTGGCAACCAGGCAGATATTGTCATGGGCGTCACAAATGACAACAATCTACGAGACCGGGTGGAGGTTTTCCTCGTAATCACCGGTTTAGGTGCACCAACGTTGGAGGAAGCCTTAGCCAATGTGCGAACAACGCGGGGAGTTGTAGAGGCGCGTCCCGAGTCAGAAACCCAGGAGTCACCAGCCCCTCCACCAGCTGCACCCGCCCAGCCTACCATCCAGCAGACAATCCCACCCACCAACTCACAAAACCTGGATATTCCCGCCTTCCTGCGGAAGAATCGCTGTTAGCGAAATTGAAACCTCGAATAGGTTTTTTATCATGGATCCAAAAACCATCCAAAAGATATCCAACCAGGTTTACCAGCAATTCCCCGAAATTGATGGTGTACGACCTAAAGTCCGTCAGCGCCCGTCTACAGGGAAAAATGCATCCTTAAATGGGGGCAGCGAAACATACCTGCTTACCTTCCAAGGCAAAGCAAATATCGCTCCGGGCAAAACCCTGCCTCGCCTGGTCAGGGTGGTAGCCAATATAAATGGAAAGATCTTAAAAATTTCAACATCTCGGTAAGAGTAGACCTTTATGGATCGGTACAAGATCGTCCAACTCTTGGAAGTCGTATTCTGGAAAACCACAATACAGTTAATGAGCCTGTCACGAGACCTGCTCGCTCTCTTGCAGCCGGTCATCGATTCTGCTCTCAACGAACAAACCAAGCAGGTGCTTCTCCGCTCAGCAGCCTTGGCAGGTTCTGGACTTACGTTGGGTTTTATGCTTGGATTTCTTAGAGCCATTTTTAGATAGGTAGGAGAGTAAAGTGAGATCAGCATCGACCACATTGGGGAAAATTATCCTTGTCCTGATCTTAAGCAGTTTGTTGACAGCTGCTCAGGCGCCTTTGGGTCTGCCAGATTCTCCTGAGTTTGGCTATGGCGCTCGCCTGGATATTTGGGGCCAGCAAATCAATCCAGCCGTCAGCGCAGCAGCCGGTATGGGTTTAGATTGGATAGCGATAGATTTCGACTGGGGTCGCTATTGGCCGGAAGCAAATGTCCTGCCAGACTTAAACAACTTATACCAGGTGATGGGAGCAGCGCAAAGGGGAAATTTACACGTCTTAATGTCCATCACCAATGCTCCAACCTGGGCTAGTACCCCTGATGGTCCTGATCCAAACCTGACGGCAGGATTAGTGCTTTCCCTTTATCGCCTTTTTCCCAATACCCTTCTGGCTGTCGAGCTTTTTCCAGGAGCCAATAGAACATCAGATTGGGGAACGCTTCCTGATCCCTCAGCTTATGCTACCATGCTCAAGACGACCCATTCCATTTTGCAAGAATCTGGCGCTAATGTGGTCATTATAGCTGGAGGGTTAACCCCACTTGGTTTTGAAAAAGCCGTGGGTGATATCGACGATGCGGCCTTTTTAGAAGGGCTTTATAAAACAGGAGCAGCCGCTTACATGCCTATCATCAGGCTGCGATTGGTTGATATCAGCGGCGATCCAATGGCAACGCCAGATGATGGAGAAAATCGTTTTCTACGTCACTATGAGCGTCTTCGCAACATCATGCTTCAAAACAAGCACCAAAGCGGACTAATTTGGATAACTGGATTTTCCTGGCCGGAGGGCAGGGACCAGACCACCAACCAAAGGATGACCGATCACAATGAACAGGCTCGTTGGCTCAACCAGGCCTATCGCCTGCTCCGCAGTCAGCTATATATTGGAACGGCCTTCTTCCAACAATTGAAT
>JAWOHN010000165.1:0-3830 GCA_046485135.1 Anaerolineales bacterium
TCTACCGGTCTGTCTCTCCCAGGACGATATCGATCGAGACCAGGATGCCCACCACATGAGCAATCTTGTTGGCAATTGCCATGGGCGCCAAGGCGGTCAGGTTGAGGAACGATGTGGCGCGCACATGGTAGCGCCAGGGGTTGGGCTTGCCGGTCGATATCACGTAAAATCCCAGCTCGCCTTTTGGACCCTCCACCCGCCCGTAGGATTCTCCGGCTGGCACCCGCACCTGGTATTGCGGTTTGCCTTCCTGGATGGATCCTTCTGGAATCTGGCGCACCACCTGTTGTAGAATGCGAATGCTTTCCCGAATTTCATCCATGCGGATCAGGTATCGATCGTAAATGTCACCATGATAGCGCACAGCCACGTCAAAGTCGAAGCGATCGTAGATGCTGTACGGGTCAGCCCGGCGGATATCATAAGGGATGCCAGAAGCCCGCAGCACCGGCCCTACCGCTGAGTAAGCGATGGCCTGCTCGGGTGTCAAGACTCCCACCCCTTCGGCTCTGGAGCGGATGATCTCATTATTCGTCAGGTATAGGTCCAGCTCATCGATTTTGCGCGGCAGTCGCTCAAAGACCAGCTTGTCCACTTTTTGTAGCACGCCTTCAGGCAGATCACGCGCCACACCGCCAAAGCGGAAATAATTGCACATCATGCGTGAGCCGGAGGCGGCTTCGAAGATATCCAGGATCAGTTCTCGCTCCTGGAATGCGTACAGAATGGGGGTGAAATACGCTCCCAGGTCGTTTAACAGGAACCCGATGGCCGCCACGTGGTTGCTGATGCGGGTCAGCTCAGCCATCATCACCCGCAGGTATTCAGCCCGCTCCGGTGGGGTGACGTTCATCAGTTTTTCCACCGCCAGCGCATAGCCGAAATTATTGCTCATGGAGGAGAAATAATCCAGCCGGTCTGTGAAGGGCATATTTTGCAGGAAGGTGTTGCGCTCACCGATCTTCTCGTGGTTGCGGTGCAAATAGCCCATCACCGGTTTGAGATCGACGATTGTTTCACCATCCAGCCGCACCACCATGCGGAAGACGCCGTGGGTGGAGGGGTGTTGCGGTCCCAGGTTGATCACGATCTCTTCGGTCTCCAGGCTGAACATGTCCTCATCGATCTCCGCGCTGCCGCCTCCGGCCTCCAATTTGCCCAGAGCCGTGTACAAGGCATCTTCGGCCTGCGGCACCCAGGTCTCTGGGTCGAATCCGGCTGGATAGTCCACGTTCTTCCCAAAGGGATTCTCATCTTCAGAGCGCTTGATCTCGCCGCTAGGCCAGCGGTTCTTGAAAGGTTTGGTTTCTTCTTCAAAGTAGGCTTCACGCCAGTCTTTGCGCAGCGGGAAGCCTTCAAAACCCTCCCACATCAAGATCCGGCGCAGATCGGGGTGCCCCTCAAATTGGATCCCAAACATGTCATAGGCTTCCCGCTCTTGCAGCTCTGCGCCCGGGTACACCAGCACCAGGGAGGGAACGACCGGGTTTTCGCGCGGCGTTTGGGTCTTGAAGGTCAGGAAGGGACCGCCGGTGGTCTTGAAAGCATGGTAAACCACTTCCATGATCCCGTCCGGCAGGTAGTCTACCCCGGTGACCGAAGAAAGGTGGTCGTAACCGGCCTCGTCCCGCAGAAAAGTAGCAAATTCTAGCAAGCCCTCCGGCTTGACGATATATCCCTGGTAACCCTTGCGCTCATCCAGGGAGACGCTTTCAGGAAAGCGCTCGTGAAATTTGGTGTTCTCTAGGACTGGAGATAATTCGCTCATCTTGATCCCTTTTGCTTAACTTTGATCGTTCCCGGCGCTTACCTCAGCGGCAAGCTGGGCTTCTGCGCGTGCGTTTTCTGCGGCTTCTTGCTGCTCAGCCAGCTGCTGGGCCCCCAGCTTCTGGGCTGTGTAGCGCTTGATTTCTTCGTTTTGACGGGGGTCGACGATATCCGGCCCCAGCACCGGTACCGGAATGGCGTCCATGGCTTCTTTGCTATACCAGCGCACATTGCGGATCGATTGGGTGTCGATCATCTTTTGCAGCGTGATCAACCCGTGTAGGAGCGCCTGGGGGGTAGGAGGGCACCCGGGGATATACACATCCACCGGGACATATTTGTCCACCCCTGATACCACGTTATAGCCTTCTTTGAATGGGCCGCCGCCGGAGGCGCAAGCCCCCATGGCAACCACGTATTTCGGTTCCGGCATCTGGTTGTACAGGCGCACGATCTGGGGGATCATCTTTTTGGTGACTGTGCCCGAAACCAGCATCAAGTCAGCCTGGCGCGGGCTGGGGCGCATCACTTCCATGCCAAAGCGGGAGAAGTCGTACCGGCTGGCTGCAGTGCAGATCATTTCGATCGCACAGCATGCCAGGCCGAACATCATCGGCCAGACCGATGAGCGCCTGCCCCAGTTGTAGATCTTGTCCAGGGGCGTAATGGCTACCTGACCCTCCAGCTCTGGGGGGATGTCGTAACGGGTGGATTGATCTTTTTTCATGGGGGGTTGGCCTCCTCAAACCATTCTTGGTAGATCGCAGCAAGGATGCTATCGTTCGCTAATGCCGGGTCGTCTTCAAAACCGTTGAGCATAAGTGTCCAGCGGTAAATCATACTTAAGGAAACATCTTCCAGGGAAATATCCGGGTAGCGCTTTCGCAGCGCCAGCGCGATTGCATAGGAATCTTCCCAGGTCAACGGCTCTGCCATTTCTGTGTACCTTCCAGACGATTATACCTGTTAATCACCCGCTGTCAACCCAGATTAAAGCAAACTGGTATTTGCAAAAATACCGGAACCGGCTATAATGAGGGCATGAAGACCACCCGCCAGCTCCTGTGTGAGCATTTACAGCTCAAGCGCACCGCCTCAGCCGCTGAGCTGGCGCGAGCTTTACGTCTGACACCCGCCAACATCCGCCACCATCTTTCTGCGCTGATAACTGAAGGTGTGGTGGAAAAGGTCGGCCAACGACCGCCCTCCGGACGCGGGCGGCCTGTCCAGCTTTTTGGTCTGGTCGAGCAGCTCTCCCGCAACAACCTGGCCCTGCTGGTGAAGGCCCTCTTATCCGAGATGGAAAAGGAATGCTCTGCTTTCGAGCGCGAATCCTTAATGAGACGCCTGGCGGCTCACCTGCTTGGGGCGGATGGGCCTACGGCGCGCACCCTGGCCCAGCGCTATGTTCAGGCCGTTCAACACCTCAATACCATCAACTACCAGGCACGCTGGGAAGCCCACGCCAGGGCTCCCCGGGTGATCTTATCCCACTGCCCCTATGCTGCCGTGATCCAAGACCATCCCGAGCTATGCCTGCTGGATCAATACCTGCTAGAAGCACTGCTGGGCGAAGATGTCAGGCAGGTAGCCAAATTAGAAAAGACCGCTCACGGTGATCGCCAGTGTATCTTCCTGACTGGCGGTTGATCGATTTGGTGTTATAAGTTCCAAAAATAGGTGTGCACAGGGAGCGCTTACCCGCTGTGCACACCGGTTGATTACGTTTATTCCTCGCGCAGGTTTCAGTCTGAGTAACCACATTGTAACTGCCTGTTTCGAACCTGTAACAGGCCCGTAACCGGTTGGTAATGCCTGCCTGCTAAAATTCTCGCTAGATCAGGAACTTTATATGGATTTGGTTCGTCTATTCATTGAGTTTCTGCAAAACACGATTTTCATTTTTCTTTGTACACAGGAGAAGGCAGGAGGAACAAAATGGAAGGCGTCACTTTTTCTACTTTACTGAAACTATTCATCATGATGGCTGTGTTGTCGGCCTCGCTGGCGACCGCCGGTCCGGCTGCCGCCCAGGACAGCTGCGGCGACACTGTCACCGTCGT
>JAWOHN010000190.1:0-39970 GCA_046485135.1 Anaerolineales bacterium
TTCCAGTTGGTTATGGCAAAAAGACCGGTGACCCCTGGCATAGTGTCACTGGAGAAGCTATCTATGCGCATACTCTCGGCTGGCGGATTGCCTTCCCCAGCAACGCTGAGGACGCAGTCGGGCTCCTACGCACCGCTCTGCGCGGCGATGACCCAACCTTTTTCTTTGAACACCGTGCTCTACTGGATACCCGTGAAGGTCGCCGGCCCTACCCTGGTGATGATTACTGCCTGCCGTTTGGTAAAGCCAATATATTGGCTGATGGGGATGAGCTGGTGGTGATCACCTGGGGAGAAGTCGTCCACCGTTGCCTGCAGGCTGCTAACAGCTATCCAGGACGCGTGCAGATCATAGATCTGCGTAGCATCGTCCCCTGGGATCAGGAGACGGTATTGGAGGCTGTCAAAAGCACGGGGAAGGCCTTGGTAGTTCATGAGGATACCTTCACAGCCGGCTTTGCTGGAGAGATCATTGCCACCATAGCCAGCCAGGCCTTCACCGACCTGGATGCTCCACTTGAACGATTGACCACGCCCGATATACCCATCCCATACAACCAGGGGCTTATGCAGGCTGTTATTCCCTCCACAGATCGGATCAGGGTAAAAATGGGCCAGCTCTTGGCTTTCTAAGGCTTCCAGGCAAGACGGGGATGTTAAAACTGGGATCTTTTAGGTAACACTTGAAGAGCTCCCCTGATAGCAAGCGGATAGGAGTGAGCGGGTGGTATAATCCCCGAATGAATTCCATCGTCGCTCTGGACATTGAGACCACCGGCTTAGATCCACAAAAGGATTTAATAATAGAAATTGGCATGGTCCGATTTAGCCCTCGGCGCGTCGAAGCAGAGTGGTCTACCCTGATCAACCCCGGACGACCTATTCCCCCCTTCATCACTCAACTGACCGGCATAACCGACCAAATGGTACGCGAAGCTCCACCAATCCAATCTGTGCTGGGGCAGATCAAGGATTTCGCCGGAAACGACCCAATTCTTGGACATAACGTCCGCTTTGATTTATCATTCCTGCGCCGCCATCGCTTGCTGGGCTTGAACGAAGCTATTGATACCTATGAACTGGCTGCGGTTCTGCTGCCTTCTGCTGGTCGTTACAACCTGGCCGCCCTGGGACAGCTCCTCAGCATCCCGCTGCCAGCCAATCACCGAGCTCTCGATGACGCCCGGGTGACCAGGGGCATCTACCAACGCCTCTTCGAGTTAGCTTTGTCCTTACCTCTAAACTTGCTGGCTGAAATCATTCAGATGAGTGAGCATTTGGATTGGGGCGGCTATTTGGCTCTGCGTGAAGCTCTGCGGGCCAGATCAAAAGAGACAATGTCCGCTATCCAGGCTCGCCAATCTCACCTGGGCCCTCTATTCGAGGAAACAAAGCGTTCCCGCTCCCCCTTACAGCCAACCCAAGCCATCGTCCCTCTGGATGTCGATGAGGTCGCTTCAATCCTGGAATATGGAGGGACCTTTGCCAAACATTTTCCAGATTTCGAATACCGGCCTCAGCAGGTCGAAATGTTGAGAGCGGTTACACAAGCTTTCTCGAAAGGCCAACACCTGTTGGTTGAAGCCGGAACAGGAACCGGCAAGAGTATGGCTTACCTTATTCCCGCAGCTTTGTGGGCGCTACACAACAACTGCCGAGTCGTTATCTCCACCAACACCATTAACCTGCAAGATCAGCTGATCAACAAAGACATCCCTGACCTGTCTGCGGCATTGGGATTTAACCTGGGAGCCTCAATCTTAAAGGGCCGCGCAAATTATCTGTGCCCGCGCCGTATGGAATACTTGCGCCGGCGTGGCCCCTCAAACGTAGACGAGTTGCGCGTTCTGAGCAAGATCTTGGTTTGGCTCCAGAATACGACCACAGGTGACCGCGGCGAGATCAACCTGAATGGTCCCAACGAGCGGGATGCCTGGATGCGTATCTGCGCTGAGGATGAAGGTTGTAGCACAGAAAACTGCTTGAAGCATACCGGCGGCGCCTGCCCCTTCTACCAGGCCCGCCAGGCTGCCCAATCTGCTCATCTTTTGGTGGTAAACCACGCCCTGCTATTGGCAGACATTGCCTCTGGAAACCGGGTCTTGCCAGATTACGACTACCTGATCGTCGATGAGGCCCACCACTTGGAAGATGCCACCACCAACGCATTGAGCTTCCGCGTGACTCAAGCAGATATTGATCGCCTGATGAGGGAGTTGGGTGGACCTACAGCCGGTGTACTTGGCTGGCTGTTGGAGAGCTTCACCGATGTCCTTGCCCCGGCAGATTACGCTGCTATCAATCACCAGGTACAACGCTCTACAGATCTGGCTTTTCATTTTGACAGCCTGATCAAAGAGTTTTTCAATACGGTCGACCAATTTCTTTACGATCAACGCGACGGCAAGCCGCTGGGCACCTACGCACACCAGGTGCGCATATTACCCGCCACCCGCACCCAACCGGCCTGGTCTGAAGTGGAAGTGGCCTGGGAGAATGCGGAACGAACCCTTAAGCCACTGAACGATATATTGGGAGAGCTTGCTCGGATCCTAGCGAACCTGCTGGAAGCGCTGCCAGACGAGGGCGAGGAGCTTTTCAGTAGTGTGAGCAATTTGTACCGCCGCTTCACAGAATTGCACGACAATCTAGAGGCGTTGGTCTTCAAGCCCGATCCCAACCAGATCTACTGGGTAGAAATCCATCCCAATCTATACCGGTTGTCTATGCACGCTGCTCCTCTGCATATCGGGCCGTTGATGGAAAAATTTCTGTGGAATGAAAAAACCTCAATCATCCTGACGTCTGCCACGCTCACCACCGCGGGAGAGTTTGATTATTTGCGCGGACGGCTTAACGCTGAGACGGCGTATGAATTAGCGCTAGGCTCTCCTTTCGATTATGAGACTTCCACATTGATCTACCTGGTCAATGATATCCCGGAGCCAAGCGACCGGCACGGACACCAACGGGCTGTCGAGCATGGGTTAACTCAATTATGTCTGGCAACTGGAGGCCGGACGCTGGCGCTGTTTACATCTTACGACCAGTTGAAGCGAACCTCTCAAGCAATCAGCCCCCTGCTGGCAAAGCAGGATATTCGCGTCTACGAGCAGGGGGAAGGGGCATCGCCAAACACTTTATTAGAAACTTTCCGCTCAGCAGACCGGGCGGTCTTGTTGGGGACACGCTCGTTTTGGGAGGGCGTCGATGTGCCAGGCGAAGCCTTATCGGTGCTGGCAATCATTAAGCTTCCTTTCGATGTGCCCTCTGATCCAATTATCGCAGCCCGCTCAGAAACCTTTGAGGACCCATTTAACCAGTACAGCCTGCCCGAGGCCATCTTGCGCTTCAGGCAGGGTTTCGGACGCCTGATCCGCACCCAGCAAGATCGTGGGGTGGTTGTGATTCTAGACAAGCGTTTGTTGAGTAAAAGCTACCGGCAGGCCTTTATCGATTCACTTCCAACCTGTACCTTGCGCCAGGGTCCACTGAGCCAGTTGCCGCGCACTGCCGCCCAGTGGCTAAATCTCTAAACCGCGCTCTAGCCTGCGATAGATAACCAGCAAGGTGCTGCCATAGGTCCGCTCTTCAAATAATTCCAGGTTAGACAACTGGACCTGCTCATATTCACGAGGGTGGATCTGAACAATGACCCAGGTATCCTCAGATAACCAATCCACGCGCTGGTCCACCTCCAATAAAGCTTGCTTCCATAAGCCTTTGTATTGAGGCGGGGCAATGTAAATATAGTCAAAAACCCGATCCGCCGGGCGATCCAGAAAGGCGAAGGCATCCCCACGCAATACCTCTGCGCCAGACTCCAGGCGAGTATGGGTCAGGTTGGATTGAATGGTGTCTACAGCCCTGCGGTTGAGGTCCAAAAACCGCACAAAGGCTGCCCCCCGGCTAAGCGCCTCGATCCCAATGCTACCTGTCCCGGCGAACAAATCCAACAAAGTTGCCCCCTCAATATCCGCTCCGATAATGTTAAATAGAGAAACCTTTACCCGGTCGGTTACCGGGCGGGTTGTATCTCCGGGCACTGACCTGAGCTTCATTCCTCGCGCCTTGCCCCCAATGACCCGTAACCCACTCATCTGACCTCTATGGTTGTTCTACGCTCTGACGTGCGGCGACAATATTCCCATGGGGAGCGGTGATGGGCAGCACGCAGCCTGTACCCAGCATAAAGCGGCGCCCCCCACTGGACTCAATCGCCTGAGAAGCTTGCAGCGTGACCGTTTCAGGAGTACCCAGGACCATCGTCTGCACCCTTTCCAACCCACCGCATACCACCCCAGGAAAACGGGATTGACCTTCGGCCAGTGAAGGAGAGGTTTCCCGGTCATGCCAATTGATCATTTGGACCGGGTAGCTGGCTAATAGATCAAACATAATATCCGAGCCATGCATATGCAATAAATTAAGCCAAAGGTCTTTGGCTTGCTCAAGCACCTGTAGATCATATTCCTGCCCGAAAATCTGGTATTCGCTCTCAGATAAGAGGCCAAACTGAGCATGCTGCACTGCATAAAAGATTCCAGCAATACCCTTTTTAGCAGCCGCCTCAATAAACAAGCGAATGCTTTCGGTGATCGTCTTCAAGCCAGCATGAACTGCATCTGGATATTGGCGCATATGCACCAGTAATTTCGCATTGCCAGCAAGGTGTTTTGCCACCGAGAGGGGATTAAATACCGTTTGTAAAACAGGAGTATCCGGCCCAACCTCCTTTACCAGCAAATTCAGACAGGCCAGCATGGCTGCCAAATGTATCTTGCCAGGGTCAATCACGGGCAAGCGTTCCCAGTCTTCGGGAAAATTTATAACCATCCGGGTATAATCCCGCGTCCCTTCGGTAGCCCCTCTCCACTCATCTTTCACGCCCCAATCCTTTACCGAAAAAGAGGAAGCCGGAGTGACTTTGACCAGGTCAAAATCATAGCTGCGTTGAAAGTGAAGGGTGGAAGCGGCCAATCCATCTGGCGTTTGATCATCCACTGGGGAATGCCGCCAAAGCGCAACCGGGACCCGGTCAAGGCTGTCTCCACTCAAACATTTTTCCAAACGTTCACGATGAGTCATTCGCTTCGTTTCCAAATCTCTTTCTCCAAGTTCCAGTCTCCAATGGTCATCTTGTTCAAATGACCTCTTGCCAGTCGAGCAAGCATTTTTGCCCGGGTTGCATCTGCAATAACTCCTGAGTCAATCAAATCCAGCGCCCGCTGGAAGGCATTTATCCCTTCATCCAGGCGGCCTTGTACCTTGTAAGTTAGGCCGAGAGCATAAACGGCTTCCACATCTGCTGGATCAAGTCCAATGGCCTGTAGAAAATCCGCCTGAGCAGCCGGGTAATCACCTTTAGCATAAAAAGCATAGCCACGTACCTGGTACTCTGCAGCTGTTTTGGGTTGTGGAACTATATTGGGCTCTAGCATGGATTGATCGTCCATGTATTCCACCTTTCACAATTGAGACAAATTGTCTCATTCTGGCCTATTAGCATTTACCTAAAAAATCTTCAGATTAGGGATGCCGCCACGGCGACAACAAATCAGCCACTAATCAAGAGCATCCTGTGGGGGAGATTCAGTAATGGTGTGATCCAATACTGTAGAGAGTTCAACCTCTTCAGCATCTTGCTCCTTAAAGAACTCCTTTATAAAGCTAGACCGGCGCAAACGCAGAGACGTCGCAGCAACTTCGCGGATGTCGGCGCTGGTCACCTCCAGACGGGCATCGATTGCGGCATAAGCTCGAGCCGCCTCAAAAAGGGTAATGGCAGCCCGCAAGGAGTCGATCCCTAATTGATCGATAATAGCCAGGCCAAGGTTGGCGACCTGATCCGGAAGGACCACCTCCGGAAGGATATCACGAGCAGCCTGGATCTCTGCTTTAGCAAGGGCGGTTTCGGCCGAGTATTCAGCAGCCATGCGCCGGGGACTGGCAGAATAAGCCTGTACGCGCCGGTATACTTCCAGACGCTCTTGTGAAGCGGTTTCCCCTTTTGGTCCGCTCACCAAAACCCGTAAACCAAAGCGATCCATGATCTGAGGCCGCAGTCCGCCCTCCTCTGGATTCATTGAGCCTATCAGCACAAAGCGAGAACGATACGTGGCTGCCATCGGACCACGCCGGACGGTATATATTCCTTGAGCTGCTGCGTCCAGAATGGCATCTACGATTTCGTCAGCCAGCAGGTTGACCTCATCGACGTAAAGCAAGTTACGGTCTGCCTGAGCAAGTATGCCGCGCCGAAGGCGCATCCGCTCATGGATCACAGATCGCTCATCGATTCCACCAACAACATCATCCAGACGCGAATTTAATGGGAGCTCGACCAACCGCACGGAGTCCATTACTGCCAGGGGATCTCCCCTGCCATATTTGCGAGCACAGTCAGGACAGACTGCATCGATCCCCCCAATTTCAACATCCTCAGGCATACAACCATGGTGGCAAAGGCTGCGGGGTACCTGGGGCAGCAGATCAATCAAGCTGCGTACGGCGGTCGTTTTTCCTGTACCACGCGGCCCAATCAACAGCACCCCACCCACAGCCGGGTTGACCAGGGATAACAACAACGCCAGCTTCATATCCATTTGACCGACCAATGACAGGAAGGGGAAAGGCAACAGCTCTGCCAGTCCGGCGTCGCCTCCATAATCAGTTATCTGGAGCCCACGCCCAGAGACCCGGTCGATCAATTCCTTCAAGGAGCCAATCCGGGGCACTTCCTGCTCGGGTGAACCATCTGGCGCCGGAATCGACACTTCTTTTTCGGTCATCTTCTTCACCACTTACTCCAGATCCATCCGCTCCTCACCAAAATCCAGGCAAGGCATCAGATCTGGATCTTCATCTAAAACATCAATAATACCCATCGGCAATTCTGGCATCATCGGCGCTAAGGAGACCCTTGCAGGCGGTCTGATGGGCTCCGGTGGTTGCGGCACAGACTGTCTTACTCTGCCAAAGCTGTCCGCCTGTTTCCGAAGAATGCGCGGGCCTTTCCCAAGCCACCCCACATACCCGCCGTAAACTGAATAAACGTCTCGTTCGGGCGTTACCCATCCGATCCATTCTCCTGAGGGATTGTATATATAGGGATAAGCCAAAAAAGCGCCCAGGTCGCCACGGGTTGTGTAGATTGGGATCAACTTGAATTGAAAAGCCATGTATTAATAATTATACCCGTGATGAATACAACTGCTTATTGTTCCGCGATCTATTCCACGTCCCCATAGGTCCAAAACCGATTGACAAAGAAATTCCACATCATTACGATGCCAACCGCTAAAGCCAGGGAAAAGTTGTGCCCCAACCAGACGGGTGAGAGAAATGGCAACATCTCATAGACCCAATCCATCGTTTCAAAAAGACGGGTTAGGGGTGTCTCAACAAAGAGGAAGATCGGAGTGCGGATGGTCAATCCAACAACACTTACAAAAAAGAATTGTATTATCTGTTTGGAGATCTTTTTGGAGCGCGAATCAGGATAGGTCCAAAAACGGTTCCAGGTAAAGTTGCTGACAATTGCACACCCAAATGAAATTGCCTGCGCGTAAACGGCAGCCATCCCCACGAATATTGTCAACAGGTTAAAGGTCCCAAAATCCACCACTGTACCAATAACCCCAACCACTGCAAAGCGCAAAAAGCGGCTACGTTCACGAGGATTGGTGATGATAGCCAGCAACATATTATTCCATTCCTAATTTCTGGCGAAAATAGGGGATAGTCTTAAGCAAACCTTCCTCAAGGCTTATCTTCGGTTCCCATTGGAGGATTTGACGGGCGCGAGTGATATCAGGTTGGCGGCGCTGTGGGTCTCCCGTGCCGCGCTGGCTCGGTTTAAATACAGTACCCGCTTGGTTCTTGGTGACCCGGTTAATTGTCTCTGCAAACTCGAAAATGGTTGTCTCAGTTGGGTTGCCAATATTGACAGGATTGTGTTCTTCTGAGTAAAGCAGGCGCAGAATCCCCTCTATCAAATCGTCCACATAGCAAAAACTACGGGTTTGAGAACCATCGCCGTAGATGGTTAATGGTTCCCCTTTGAGAGCTTGCTGAAGGAAATTCGGCACCACCCGCCCGTCATCTAGATGCATGCGCGGTCCATAAGTATTGAAAATCCGCACAATGGCTGTATCTAAACCATGGAAGCGATGGTACGCCATCGTCAAGGCTTCGGCAAAACGTTTGGCCTCATCGTAAACAGAGCGCGTTCCGATAGGGTTCACATGACCATAATAGGATTCTTTCTGAGGATGCTCCAGCGGATTCCCATAGATCTCACTTGTAGATGCCAGCAAAAACCGGGCTGCATGGGCGCGGGCAACCCCCAAAGTGTTGTGGGTCCCAAGCGCCCCCGCCTTCATTGTCTGAATCGGCAGATTGACATACCCGTATGGGGAAGTGGGGTTTGGGCTGGCTGGTGAAGCAAAATGCATGACTACATCCACCTTACCGGGCACAAAGATAAAATCCGAAACATCATGCCGGATAAATAGAAACCTTTCATGACCTGCAATATGAGCCAGATTGCCTGGGTTCCCCGTGATGAAGTTATCCATACCAATTACCTCGTGACCATCCTCTAACAGACGATCGCAGAGATGAGAACCCAAAAATCCTGCTGCTCCGGTAATTAATACTCGCATGTAGCAGTTCCTCCTTAATATAAATAATTCAATCTACTATTTCCAATCCACCCGGCTGACAAGATCATCGCCGGTAATTTGGCGAGCTTCACCACTTTCAATATCCACCATCCACAAATTATCCTGATAAATGACCGCCAATGAGTAGCTCTCCGAGCCCTCCAATCCACCCGGCGACCATGCGCCCCACCCATTCTGCGGATTTATCCCCGACGAACCCTCAGGTGGGAAAAAGATCCGGCGATTAGAACCATCTCGATCCATAAGGGCTAACCGGTAACGGCTGGTTTCGCTTTGGGTTGGAAAGATGGATTGCAAAAATGCTATTTGATAGGCATTTTCACCAGAATCTTTAATCTGAAGAGGAGATGGCAGAGGGTAAGAAAACATGCCTGATTGCGAAACAAGGCTGACCGGACCTCCGCCCACCAAAGGGATAGCGGCCAGATCAAATAATGGCGACTCTTCCGGAGACCCCGACCCTAGTGCAGCAACATGATCAACTGTATAAATGACCATTCCGTCCGGACCCCAGGCCAGAGCGGGCACCCAGGCCCAATCACCACGAGTTTGAACAGTGATGACATCCATCAAAGGAATAACGCTGTTTCCTCCTAAAACCACCAAACCGATACTATCTGGTCTGGCGTATGCCATGCCAGATCCATCCGGCGCCCATGCAAACGTCATCCCCCACCAGCCGTAATTGCCGCCCATATTCGTCTCAAGCTCAACTTCTAAAGGCCTGACCTGGCCACCTTCAAACAGTCTGATCAGATTCAAATCGTTATTAGCCTGCCAACCCGGAGCAGTGGAGCGCGGTTCAACGGTCGAATATGCAATGGTATAGGTTGTCCCCGGCCTCCACTCAGCGTAATGAATAATATTGCTCACTTTCAAATCCACCAACAAGATGTCTGCGTCAACATCATCCCCAATTTTGGCAGCCCATAGATCATTGATATCATCTGCATTTTTTGAGAGACGGGTGAACAGAAGCCATTTTCCATCTGGAGATAAAGAAAAAATCCGGCCATCCAGGTCGCCTGTGGTAACAACCGGTCGACGGTTGCCCGTAGATCCTTCCATAATCCAGGCATTGCCAGCCAGCAAATAGGACAGGCGCCCCGGAATGGTGATCGAAGTAAATGGCGCCTGGCTACCGACCATTAATATTTCGGGCACAGCTTCCTGGACGATAACGGATTTGACGGGACTGCTGGAGGTTTCTTTCCCATCTTCAAAGACACGACGATATGTGATCTCTTGAATCCCATTGACACCCATCTGCAACAGGCGCGTCTGGCCCTCTGGCATTGACTCATTGCGTAGGACCTGTTGCTCAAAGGGAATGACCACTTGCTCAATATCAAATTCTTCCTCAACCCGGATGATTGTTACTGTGGTCCCGCTGGCAATCATGGAATAGAGAGGAGGTTCGGTATAGTCAAGCGTTCCTAGATTAAGCCCAGCTACCGACAAAACATCCTGGACAGTGCTTCCGGCGGTTAATTCGATTGATGTTTCAGTTCCATCTGCACGGATGGTAGCCAAAATCAAGCCCTGGTCAGCTTGGGTTGGGGTACAGCTTGCTAAAGAAATCGTCATGACCAATATCAGCGCTGCCAACCAAAGCTGACAATCCTTTAGATCTTTTCGAAAGCCCTTTGAAACCCACCTCGGCTGTTCTTCTGGAGAGAGCCTCATGCGAGAGTGGTATAATCTCATGCGCCAATCTCATCCCTTCTTACCAAGTCACCAATCACTCATTATAGCATGACCGATACGCCTTTAACACCATCCAAACTTGATCTGATTGCCCAAATCGAAAGCCTGTTGTTCGTAGCTCCGGGCACTGTAACTGTGGCACAATTGGCAGCCGCCTTAGAAGTACCGGCTGCGGAGGTGGAAAGAGGTCTTGCAGAGCTCGAAGAGCAGTACCAGGAGCGTGGACTGCGCCTGCAACGACACCTCCAACATATTCAGCTCACCACCGCCCCAGAGGCAGCCCTGGTGATTGAGCGTTTTCTGGGAATTGAGGCCACTGCTAAATTAAGCAGGGCTGGATTAGAAACCCTCTCCATTATTGCCTACGAACAACCCGTCACGCGACCGGAAATCGATGCCGTGCGAGGGGTAAATAGCGACGGGGCATTAAAAAGCCTGCTTGGCAAAGGCCTGATCCAGGAAGCTGGACGGGCAGAAAGACCTGGACGACCGATCCTTTATATCACAACATCGGACTTTTTGGGCCACTTTGGTCTAAATTCTCTAAAAGACCTCCCCCCACTTCACTCTGAACTTGAACCGGATTCCAAACAAGAGAGCATCAATGATCATTTGAAAGGATAAAACAAGGATACTGTTCAGGCATCGCAAGCCTAAAATTCGGAAACAACCTTTGAGTGGTCAACAAATACTGGCGCTTCCAACAAGACCTGCTAGACTGCCTGGATTATAATTATGCTTATGGAAGAAAGATTACAAAAAATACTGGCTCGGGCTGGCTACGGTTCGCGGCGAGCTGCTGAGAAATTGATCGAAACCGGTCGTGTCAGGATAAACAACCAGGTTGCTGTGATAGGCAGCAAAGCTGATCCAACCATTGATCGCATTACCGTGGATGGACGCCAAATAGCCATCTCAGAACCCTTAACCTACATAATAACCTATAAACCCCGCAATGTCCTCTCTACGGTCACCACGCCCGATGCCCGCCAGACCGTGCGAGATTTGGTGCCGGTACCTGGGCACTTGTACCCGGTTGGGAGACTTGATTTCGACAGCGAAGGTCTAATTTTGCTTACCAATGATGGTGAGCTGGCAAACCGCTTAACCCATCCTCGCTACGGACATGAAAAAGAATACCGGGTGTTGGTGGCAAAACAACCCGATGAAAATCAGTTGGAAGCCTGGCGGCATGGGGTTGTACTTGAGGATGGCTATAAAACCCAACCAGCTAAGGTGCGCTATGAGTCTATATATGGAAAGGGCGCCTGGTTGCGTGTAATTCTGAAAGAAGGACGCAAACGCCAAATCCGCGAGATGGGGAAAAGCACCGGATTACCCGTCGTCAGGATCATTCGAGTCCGCATTGGCGCCATCCAATTGGGCAAACTCCAACCCCGAGAATGGCGTCACCTTTCGGAAAAAGAAATTGCAGACCTGAAAGCCTCGGGCTCCCCCACCAAGCAACACAAGCGTATAAGAAAGTAATCATTCCAGCACAACAAAGTCGTACTGCTGAATTCAACGAAATCTGGAGTATACATGCAGACCACCATTGAAAATCAGCCATCCTGGCTGGACCGGCCTCTATCCAGGCTGATCACTATAAACTGGGAAACTGTGCTATTCATTGTGATCCTGGTCATTGCAGTTTTTACCCGTTTCCATCTGCTAGAACCACGGGTCATGAGCCACGATGAAACCTCTCATGTATATTTCTCCTGGCTTCTATACCAAGGACGTGGCTACCAGCACGATCCGATCACCCACGGTCCGTTTCAATTCCACATACTGGCTTTGTCTTACTTTCTATTTGGCGATAATGATTTCACTGCCCGGGTTCCAGTAGTCCTTTTTAGCATTGCAACAATAGGGTTTATGTGGTTTTATCGTCGCTACCTGGGAAAAGCGGGGGCATTGGTAGCTGCAATCTTATTAACGATCTCTCCATATATGCTTTTCTATGGTCGCTATGTGAGAAATGAGGCTTTTGTGGCTCTGTTTGGAGTCATTACCCTTTGGGCAATTCTCAGATATTTAGAGTCAGGCAGCTCTCGCTACCTGCTGTTCTTGACCGCTGCCACCGCTCTGCACTACACAACCAAGGAAACATCATATATTTACAGCGCACAAGCGCTGCTGTTCTTGGCATTCTATTTCATCTACGCAGTGACACAGCGACCTTGGAAGAATCCGAAAGAGCGTTTAACTTTTATCCGCTTTCTGGTAGCGGGTTTTCTACTTCTGGCAACTATGGCCGGATTTACCTATTATCTCGGCAGCAGGACGGTGGTAACTGAAACGGGTCCTATACCGGTCGAGCCAGGGATTGTATTAACCATCATTGGAATCGCGCTAGGCGTGTTGGCAGGCGTTGCCCTGCTTGCTGCAGCTTATTTCCTGATCAAAGGCTATACCTGGGCGCAGATCCGGGCGGAACGCTCATTCGACCTGCTAATCCTGCAAGGGACCTTGATCCTGCCTTTGCTCACCGCCTTTCCACTGGAGTTGTTGGGTTGGGGAGTGCCTACAAATGTCACCTCGATTGCCAACCTGACCACAACCGGCATCCTGCAAATGGGATCGGTTTTGTTAGTAATCTCCTTGATCGCTGTGGCAATTGGCTTATGGTGGAACAAGCGTATTTGGCTGGCTAACGCAGCGCTTTTCTATGCAATCTTCACCGTCTTGTACACCACCATTTTCACCAATGGAGCCGGTTTTTTCACCGGCATACTGGGAGGGCTGGGATACTGGTTGGCGCAACAAGAGGTTCAACGTGGCAGCCAACCCTGGTATTATTATGCCTTTGTACAAGTCCCGGTTTATGAATACCTGCCAGCCTTAGGCAGCTTTTTGGCGCTTGGGTTGGCCTTTGGGCGTAAACGGACAAGCGCCAACCTCGCCGAGAGCGAAAACCAGAATCAACACCCAGAACAGGATGAAGCGACTGCAGAAAGGACACCGATCCAAATTCCGCCAACCTTAGGGCTGTTAGGCTTTTGGACCATTACTGCTGTGGCAGCTTACACAATCGCTGGGGAAAAGATGCCCTGGCTGACAGTCCATATAGCATTACCCATGATCCTGACAGCATCTTGGGCTTTGGGTCGGCTGATTGAATCGGTCGATTGGCGCTTCATGCGCGTTCCGCGCGGGGTTCTGACATTGGTTTTGCTACCGGTGTTCCTGCTCA
This sequence comes from Anaerolineales bacterium, assembly GCA_046485135.1. Lineage (GTDB taxonomy): Bacteria > Chloroflexota > Anaerolineae > Anaerolineales > UBA4823 > CAZAQS01. The sequence continues at coordinate 13,590 of JAWOHN010000190.1, forward strand.
GCTTTTCTGCAGCATTCGGTTCCATTATGGGGACCAACAAACCCTTCCAAGGGCAAGAGCTGGCTCAACTGCAAGCAACCAGCACCTTTTTAATGTCTTTACTGGTCACTATTGTCAGCGGGTGGGGTTTAGCGCGAGTCTTACAAGAATGGGAGACCATGCAGTTCATTCGGGTAGCAGTTCTGGTCATTTTCTCTGCGCTGGCTTTCTTGACCGCCCGTACGGCATTCACTTCCAGTTTTATCAATTACGACAACGCCAATGAACTTTTGGTGTATGCCCATTCTGGGCCAGGCAATAAGATCGCCCTCTCGCAGATTGAAGAGCTTTCACGGCGCACTACCGACGGCTTAGCCGTTAGCGTCGCTTATGACGATCAATCAACCTACCCATTCTGGTGGTACCTGCGCAACTATACCAACCAACGTTATTATGCGGCAAATCCAACCCGGGATCTGCGCGAGGTAACTGCCATCCTGGTGGGACAAGAAAATTACTCAAAAATCGAGCCTGTCGTAGGACAGGCTTATTATTCCTTTGAATACATACGCATGTGGTGGCCTGACCAGGATTACTATAATTTAACCTGGGAGCGCGTGTGGAATGCAGTCTCCAACCCAGAAATGAGGGAAGCGGTCTTCCAAATTTGGCTCAATCGCGACTATACCAATTATGCGGCCTTGGTCAATAAAGATCTGAGTCTCCCAAACTGGGAACCGGCTCGCCGGATGCGCCTTTACCTGCGTAAAGATATCGCCGCTCAACTGTGGAACTATGGCACAGGCCCAGCGCCGGGAGAAATCATTGCAGATCCGTACGAAGGGAAACAGATCAATATCGCCGCTGATCCGATCTTTGGAGCGACCGGCAGCGAAGTTGGTCAGTTTAGCGGGCCGCGCGGGTTGGCTGTAGCTCCCGATGGGAGCATCTATGTAGCAGACACCGGGAATCACCGAATCCAACATTTTGCACCCGATGGCAGTGTTATCCATGCCTGGGGCTCGTTCGGAGCAGGTGACAGCACAATTTCTGCACCAACGGGTTCATTCAATGAGCCATGGAGCCTGGCAATAGGCCCGGATGGGGCAGTCTATGTGGCTGATACCTGGAATCACCGTGTGCAGAAATTCACTGCCGAGGGTGAATTCATCACTACCTGGGGCTATGGCATCAGTCAAACGGGGGATCCATTTGGATTTTATGGTCCGCGAGGGATCGCAGTAAACGCAGATGGACTGGTCTTTGTCACGGATACCGGCAATAAGCGCGTGGTGGTATTTGACTCTCAAGGTGGCTATATCACCCAGATCGGCAGTGGAGGTTTTGCCCCCGGTCAGTTCGACGAACCCGTCGGTTTAGCGATCGATGAGCAGGGCAGATTGTTTGTAGCAGACACCTGGAACCAACGCGTGCAGATTTTAACTCCAGATGGAACAGGGAATTACATTCCCGAAAGAAACTGGGATATTGTCGGCTGGTACGGAACATCGCTTAACAATTACCCGTATATAGCTGCACAGGCTGGCCGGGTATTTGTGACTGATCCAGAAGGCTATCGGGTTTTGGAATTCACCGACCAGGGCGAGTTCGTCCGTTATTGGGGCGATTATGGGATCACTGCGATGGATTTCGGCCTTCCCGTGGGAATTGGGGTTGATCCCCAGGGCAAAGTATGGGTTGTTGACAGTGCAAACTCCCGGCTGATGGCCTTCAACCTGCCAGCCGATTGATGAGTTGATTTATTATCAAGCATCCCCAAAATACGGTGCGTTGGGAATCGCGGCACTTCAGGTGTTTCCTTTGAGCATCCCCTGGTGGAAGCCCATATTTCGGCATGGTATAATCCTAACAGCACCATAAAAACGGCTCAGGCCCCCATATTTCTGGTCGGCGGGGAGCATAGTGGAGCACCTGTGCTTGGATTGCTCGCTAGGCAAACCCAAATGACCTGTTACTCCAGAGAGGCAAGTGGGATGAAACTACAGGAATACCAATCAAAACAACTCTTTTCAAAATTTGGCATCCCCATTCCAAAGGGACGAGTAGCGGCTACCGCAAACGAAGCAAAACATATTGCTGAAGAATTGGGTGGCCGCGTTGTTATTAAATCCCAAGTACTCGTCGGTGGACGAGGAAAGGCGGGTGGCATTCGCCTGGCAAAAACCCCAGAAGAAGCTGAGGAGCTAGCGACCCAGATCCTGGCAATGGAGATCAAAGGATTGCCGGTGCGTAAGGTACTTGTAGACGAAGCCGCCAATATCGAAAAAGAAATTTACCTGGGCATCACCAACGATCGTGCTGAACGCAAGCCAGTCATGATGTCCTCCTCAGAAGGTGGGGTAGAGATTGAAGAAGTTGCCCGCGTGACCCCCGAGAAGATTATCAAAGTGCATATTGACCCCCTGCTTGGGTTACGGGATTACCAGGCCCGCAATATCGCAGCCGGTATTGACCTGCCCCGCGAGCATTGGCGCACGTTTGGACAGATCGCCCACGGGCTTTGGCAGGCCTATTCCGGATCGGACTCAACCTTAGCAGAGATCAACCCTCTGGTGATAACCGGTAAGAACCAATTGCTGGCAGTGGATGGGAAAGTCGTTCTGGATGATAATGCGCTTTTCCGCCACCCAGACCTGACAGAAATGCGCGACCTGGATGTTGAAGCCCAGTCAGAGATTGAAGCGCGCAAGTATGGGCTTTCTTTTATCAAGCTGGATGGTAATATCGGCTGCATGGTCAACGGCGCCGGCCTGGCAATGACCAGCATGGACATTCTGAAGCTCTTTGGTGGAGAACCAGCTAACTTCTTAGACATTGGTGGAGGAGCCGGAGCAGAAAAGGTGGCGGCAGCTCTCAGAATCATCCTGTCTGACCCAAATGTCAAAGCCATCCTTTTCAATGTATTTGGGGGAATCACCAGGGGTGATGAGGTTGCTCGTGGCATATTGACCGCATTGGGAGAAGTACAGCTTAGGGTTCCCATGGTGATTCGCCTGGTTGGAACAAAGGCAGAGGAAGGACGGCAAATTCTTGCCGACGCAAATATGATTACCGCAGATACCCTGGTAGAAGCCGCTCAAAAAGCGGTCGCCGCTGCGAAGGGAGCCTGATCCGATGAGCATTCTGGTTGATAAGAACACACGCCTGGTCGTCCAAGGCATTACCGGTAACGAAGGCCTTTTCCACACAGAACAAATTGTAGCTTACGGAACTAATGTGGTAGCTGGGGTTACGCCTGGGAAGGGTGGCGAATGGGTGCTGGATGGAAAGATCCCAGTCCTGGATTCTGTTCAAATCGCGGTAGAAGCGACTGGGGCTAACACCAGCCTGATTTTTGTGCCTGCCCGCTTTGCAGCAGATGCCATTTTTGAGGCAGCCGATGCCGGGGTGCCGTTGATCGTTTGTATCACCGAAGGTATCCCCGTCCAAGACATGATGAAGGTCCGTAATTACCTGGATCAAAAGAACGTGCGCCTGGTTGGGCCCAACTGCCCAGGTTTACTTACTCCCGGAGAAGCCAAGGTCGGTATCATTCCAGGAAATATTGCCATACCCGGCAATATTGGCGTTGTCTCCCGCTCAGGTACGCTGACCTACGAAGTCTTGTATGCCCTCAAACTGGTTGGCAAAGGTGTAAGCACCTGTGTTGGCATTGGTGGAGATCCGATCAATGGAACCAACTTCATTGATGCGCTGAGCATGTTTGAAGCCGATGCTCACACAGACAAAGTTATCGTGATCGGAGAAATCGGCGGCACAGATGAAGAAAAAGCAGCTGAATTCATTGCCGACCATATGACCAAACCGGTGGTGGCCTTTGTCGCTGGGAAAACTGCGCCTCCGGGCAAGCGCATGGGGCATGCTGGAGCGATCGTAGAAGGCGGCTCAGGGTTAGCCGAGGATAAGATCAAAGCCTTCCAGGCAGCCGGTGTGCAGGTAGCTTCCCATCCTGAAGAAATCCCCGAACTCTTATGAGATTAATACCCAAAAATAGTGATCACAGAAAGCGCATACGCCTTCTGTGATCACTATTTTTATATCTATTATGCAAAAGAATCCTGCCAGATCAGCAGGATTCTTTTGCATCTGCCTAATAGAAAGCAGGTAGATGGTCCCTGCTTCTCCTAGCGGTGGTTGTCCAGGTATTTAACTGCTTCACCAACTGTGGTGATCTTCTGGGCGTCTTCGTCTGAGATTTCACCGCCGAATTTATCCTCGAAGGCCATGATGAGCTCGACCAAATCTAAAGAATCGGCTTCCAATTCTTCGCGAAATCTTGCCTCCGGGGTGACCTTCGATTCATCAACCTCCAGCAAATCGATAATAATATCTTTTACTTCAGCAAATGTGTCGGTCATGGAAAAATCCTCCTTCATTCACGTGGTTATTACCCAATAGGGGCAATTGTAACCTTGCTTTCTCACCTGTCAAGCCTGTTTTGGTGGCAGGCAGGATATTCAAGGGCTGGCAACGTTGACAGTGCCTAACCAGGCTGGTAAGATACCTCATTCCACAGGAACACCGATCGATGCCAAAAGTTACGCCAATCACGGAACGCAAAGCTGACCACATCCGCATCAATTTAGATGAAGATGTCAGTTCTGGGTTAACCACTGGGCTAGACCGCTTTCGCTTTATCCATCAAGCCTTGCCTGAATTAAACCTTGAAGAGGTTGATCTGAGCCAGGAGTTGTATGGAAAAAAACTCTCAGCACCCATTCTGATTTCATCAATGACAGGTGGAACTGAGGAGGCAGCCGCCATCAACCAGGTCCTGGCGCAAGCTGCCCAAGAAACTCATATAGCCATGGGAGTTGGCTCACAGCGAGCAGGTTTAGAGCATCCGGAGCTGGCTGGTACCTACCGCGTACGACATCTGGCCCCAGATGTGCTCCTTTTTGCAAACCTGGGAGCAATCCAGCTCAATTATGGCTATGGCATAGACCAATGCCGGCGAGCGGTTGACATGATCGAAGCCGATGCGCTAATCCTGCATTTCAACGCCCTGCAAGAAGCGCTTCAGCCAGAGGGAGACACGCTCTTTGCAGGCTTGCTGTCGAAAGTGGAAACCATTTGCAAGCTCCTTCCGGCGCCGGTGATTGCCAAAGAAGTCGGCTGGGGTTTTTCTGCCAAAGCCGCCCACTTGCTTATGGAAGCTGGCATCTCAGGGATTGACGTGGCTGGGGCAGGAGGCACTTCCTGGTCCCAGGTAGAGATGCACCGGGCTACAGATGAAAGCCAGGCCCGCCTGGCGGCTGCTTTTGTCAATTGGGGTATCCCAACTGCCGATTCGATCATACAAGTCCGCCAGGCAGCTCCTGGCCTGAAGATCATTGCTTCCGGTGGCTTGCGGACGGGAATCGATATTGCCAAGTGTCTGGCCTTAGGCGCTGTTCTCGGCGGAATGGCTGGTCTGTTCCTGAAAGCTGCGGTCAAATCCCCCCAAGCGACAGTTCAAACGATCCAGGAAATCAAGCGCGAGATCCAGGTATGTATGTTTGCCACCGGAGCAGCCGATCTGGAAGCGCTCAAGTCTACTGCCATGATCGAAACTAAACTCGGCAGCTAAGGGATAATCCTCTCATATTCCTCAACCGGTAGAAGAGTACAGCATGGAAAAGAAAAACTCAATCCTGGCCAATTACATCGATATGATGCTGCCGGCAGTTGAAAGTGAGCTCAAGCGGGCTTTATTGCCGGTACGTATGGCAGAATTGGCCGGTTTGTTCCAGATGTGCGCCTACCATCTGGGATGGGAAGGGGAAGGCGCTGGTGCGGAGGCGCGTGGCAAGCGAATTCGCCCCCTTCTTTTGTTGCTTACCACCGCCGCCGCAGGGGGAAGCTGGGAGAATGCTCTGCCTGCCGCGGCTGCTGTGGAGCTGGTGCACAACTTCTCATTGATCCATGACGATATTGAAGACAACAGCCCAACGCGCAGGGGACGCCCCACTGTCTGGCAAAAATGGGGGATTGCCCAGGCAATCAATACCGGCGATGCCATGTTTACCCTGGCTCACCTCTCTGTCCTTCGCCTGGGAGAAAGCACATCTTCGGCCTCTGTCTTGCAGTCGGCACAGATTCTGCAAACCACCTGCCTGCGCCTCACCCAGGGTCAGTACCTGGATATCTCTTATGAAGCTCGAGGAGATCTCAATCTGGACGCCTATTGGAGCATGGTTAGTGGTAAGACGGCAGCCTTGCTATCCACCTGTGCTGAGTTAGGGTCGCTGATAGCCAACGCCAGTGAACAACGCCAGGAAGCTTTTCGGGATTTCGGCCATTCATTAGGTCTGGCATTCCAGGCCCAAGATGATCTACTCGGCATTTGGGGAGATTCAGCCCTGACGGGTAAATCAACCGAAGGTGACCTTCTGACAGGGAAGAAATCCCTGCCGGTGCTGTATGGTTTGAGCCAACAAGCTGCTTTTGCTCACCGCTGGGAGCAGGGTCGAATATCAGCAGAAGAAGTGCCAGTCCTGGCAGAACAGCTAAAAGCCGAAGGGGCTCTGGATTATACCCAAACAGTGGTTGAGGAATTAACCGTTCAAGCTCTCCACGCGCTGGAACACGCCCGCCCACAGGGCGAGGCTGGTCAGGCGCTTCATGAACTGGCTGAAAAATTGCTTACACGGAGGTATTGACACAGCAGAAAAGTGATTGCTTGGCGCGCGTCACACAATCACTTCTCCTCTTCGGCGTTTTTTCTACCCACCACAGAAATTAAATAAATTCCACGAATACCTGGTTGCCTAACAGACGTCCTTGTGGAGATATGCGCAGGATATCCTCGTTGCCACCGGCCCATTCTAACAGACCAAGCTTGCGCAGACGTTTTATAGCCTCGCTAAATACCTCTTCAAGACTCTGTCCAAAACGCTCCTTAAAAGTACTGTCCGACACCCCTTCCTGAACAAGCCTTAACCCCATCATCATCGTTTCAGCAATTTCGGTGCTGCGGTCTATCTGAATGGCTTCTGCCGTCGCTGGCGTACGGGGGAAGATTTGCGCCTCTCCTTCCAGGATGCGTTGGTTATAAACCGAAGGAGATAAGACATTGGCAGTACGTACACTGCCTGCATAACCATGAGCGCCAGCGCCAAAGCCTAAATACGGTAAGTTCCGCCAGTATTGCAGGTTATGGCGGCAAGCCATAACCTCACCATTTATGTTTGGGTGAGCCCAGTTAGAAATCTCATACTGCAAAAATCCAGCCTGCTCAAGCCGCTCAACGGCATATTCGTACATATCCGCGGCCAGATCAGGGTCTGGCGTAGGTAACAGATTCTGCTCTACCTGGTGCCGCATCGGTGTGCCATGCTCAAGGGTCAGAGCATATAAAGAAAAGTGATCAGGCTGTAAAGCAATTGCTTGTTCTAGGGTTTCCTGCCAGGTCAGCAGTGTTTGGAAAGGGAGCCCAAAGATCAAATCCAGGTTCAGGTTTTCAAAACCCGCCCTACGCGCCCAAGCAACGGCTTGAACAACCTCGCCAAACTCATGCTCACGTTCGAGCAAACGCAGCTCACCTGGAATGGCTGATTGCATCCCCAAACTAAGCCGGTTGACGCCTAAACGGATCAATCCGGTTAGATACCGCAAGCTCACCGTGCCCGGATTTGCTTCCAGGGTTACCTCGGCATCAGGCAACAGATCAAAATTTTGCCGGAGAGAGGACAAAATCTGCTCAAGCCCGACCAGCGGGATGAGAGATGGGGTCCCGCCTCCAAAGAATACTGTCTTAACCGGCAAGGTTTCTTTGGCGCTTTCGGCCAACAATTGGATCTCACGACACAAGGCCTGCGTATATGCAGGGATTAAGTCTGCCATGCCTGCATAAGTATTGAAATCGCAGTAGCTACAACGATGACGGCAGAATGGAATATGTAAGTAGATACTATAGTCCAGTTTGTTTAGCATTGTTTAGATTTTGTGCGTTATAGATAAATTCCAAATATGGGATTACAAAGATGGGTGTCATTCGCAACCCCAATATGAAGAAAAATTCTTTGAGTACATCAAGATTAAGGATTATAATCGAGCTTCCCACAGCTTGCAAAAGGCTGGTATAATGCGCCAAGTCCGGGTTGATCTCCCGGCATATTAAGCCTATGACCCCTGAAACCCCTACAACCCCAACCAAACTTTGCCCTACCTGCGGAACGCGCCTCTCTGAGGATGCAACCCGCTGCCTGGTATGCGGCGCCGAAATCGGAACTGCTCAGAAGCCAGCCAGCCCGGCAAAAGCTGTACAAGGAAGCCGGATGCCTGCCATTACGCTAAGCCTGCCGGCGGCCTTAGGTTTGCTGGCGCTCTTCCTAACAATTGGTGCAGTGATGGTTTTCTTTGCTTTGAGAGGCAACCCCGAGGTTGCTGCGGCGCCCCCCCCCTCCTCCACACCAACAATTACCAGTACCAGCACGGTCACGCCTACAGATTCACCTCCAACGGCAACCCCCTCACCCATGCCAACTCCCACCCCAATCCAGTATGTTGTGCAACCGGGAGATACGTGCCTGGGAATTGCTGGTCTTTTTGAGGTATCCATCCAGGCCATCACACTGGAGAACAATCTTTCCACAGAATGTTTCTTGAGCCCCGGAACGACTCTTTTCATTCCACAGCCCACCGCCACGGTAACCCCCCTGCCAACAGCGACCATGAGCAGCTTACAGGAAACCGAACAGGCCTGCCTTAAAGACACCTATATCGTCAAAGAGAACGATACCCTTAGCAGCATTGCTGCGGCTTACAACATCTCTCAAAGCGCAATCAAGGAAGAGAATGGTCTGGTAGGAGACACGGTCTTTTTGGGACAGCCACTGGTCATTCCCTTGTGTATGCGCGCAACTGCTATCGGCCCAACCGCTACTCCTACCCCTTTACCACCCTATCCCGCGCCCAATTTGCTGCTTCCCGCAGATGGCGCCCCGTTCAGCTTGAGCGACGAAACCATCACCCTGCAATGGGCTTCGGTTGGAAACTTAAGAGATAACGAGGCATATGCTGTCACTGTTGAAGATGTAACTGAGGGCCAGAACCGAAAGCTGGCCCGGTATGTCACCGACACAAAATTTATCGTACCGGCTTCGTTCCGCTCCACAGACAGGAATCCACATGTCTTTCGCTGGTCAGTCGTCACGGTCCGCCAGGCTGGGACAGACAGTGATGGAAATCCAACCTGGGAACCGGCTGGAACTGCCAGTGTACAACGCGTCTTTACCTGGTCCAGCGCGCCTCCGGTCGCAACCCCTGGGGGTTAAGCTAAAATAATCATCTAATCCCGAATTCTCGGTAAAAAAATCGTGTGCGCTAAGGTAAAACTCCAACGCACACGATTTTTCGAATTTTTCTGTTAGCTCAAATATTATCAGGCAGATTGTGCCTTCTGGACAATCTTCTCGAGCATCCCCGTAGTGAGTGACTTAGGTCGCTCCAATGGCTGGCCCAATGCACGCGCCCAAACAGCGTTGGCTGAAACACCCAAGAACCGGCCAACCCCAAAGAGCAAAGTGTAGAAGTCAAATTCACGCAGCCCATAATGGTATTGCAACACACCACTGATGGCATCTACATTTGGCCATGGATCTCTGGCTTTGCCTTGTTTCCGCAATACATCAGGGACGAATTCATAGACCATATTGGCCAATTCAAAAATCTCATCACCAGCCAGATGTTCTTTTCCAAATTCCAAAAGAGTCGAAAATCGCGGATCTGTTTTGCGCAAGACACCATGACCATAACCTGGGATAACCTGACCAGCGTTAAGTGTATCCCAAGCGTATTGCTCCAATTCAGAGCGGGTCGGATTGCCACCGTATTGATTGCGGATCTCTAACAGCCAACGCAAGGCCTCTTGATTTGCCAAACCATGCAGGGGTCCTGCTAAGCCATTCAACCCGGCAGAGAAGGCATAATAAATATCTGACAGAGCAGAACCAACCAGGTGCGTGGTATGAGCGCTTACATTGCCACTCTCATGATCCGAGTGGAGCAGAAAATACAGCCGAGAGAGCTCCTGATATTCTTCAGAGGGTATATTCATCATCACGGCAAAATTACCCGCCCAATCCAGATCTGGATTACCTGGGATGTGCTCAGCTTGCTGGCATTTCACCCGGTAGATATATGCGGCGATAGCAGGCATTTTGGCAGAGAGGTTGAGGCTATCCTCTAACATTGGCTCCCAGTATTCATCCTTTTTCATCCCTTCATGATATTTTTTTGCAAAAAGGGATTCTCTTTGTAAGGCTAAGACAGCCTGAGAAAAGAGCGGGATGGGGTGCGTATCACAGGGCATGGCATCTAGAACAGAAAACACATAGTCGGGTACCTCACCTCTGGCTTTCCATTCATCTTCTACCTCGAGAGCTTCTGTCTCAGTTGGCAATTCGCCAACTAATAATAAATAATATAACCCGCCAACATAAGGCATCTTTGCCCCGGGAGGTTTTGGTAATTTTTCCAACACTTCCGGGATTGTATATCCTCTGAAGCGGATGCCCTCTTCAGGATCCACATAGGAAATATCTGTAACCAGGCTTTTAACATCCCTCATTCCACCATAAACTTGTGAAACCGTGACGTCCCCAACCACTACATCGCCATTGTCTTTGACCAGTTTGCGAACTCTCTCTCTCAACTCCGGTAATTGAGCCTCAATTTTTTCCTTCAGTTTCATTCCATCCTCCTGACCTTGGCTAAATAATTATTCCTCACGCGACAATCAAACATTAAGCGTTTCAATCAACTGGCGAACACCTTCGGCTGATTTTTGCAGAGCTGCCCGCTCTTTGTCATTCAGTTTATATTCGATAATTTTCTCAACTCCCTTGCGACCCAACTGTACCGGTACACCAAAGAAGATACCATTTAAGCCGTATTCACCTTGCAGATATGCTGCAGCCGGGACAATCAATTGTTTGTCTTTCAAGATGGCGTCAACCATTTGAGTGACCGCCACAGCAGGGGCATAATAAGCGCTGCCCGTTTTGAGCAGACTGACAATTTCCCCACCCCCTTTCCGGGTCCGCTCCACAATGGCCTCCAGGCGGTCCGCCGGTAGTATTTCATCAAGAGGGATGCCAGCAATATTGGAATAATGGGTAAGTGGAACCATTTCATCACCATGTCCGCCCAATACGTAGCAGCTAATATTTTCCACACTAACACCAGTCTCCATTGCTACGAATGCACGCATCCGGGCAGAATCCAATATTCCAGCCTGTCCAATAACCCGCTGTGCAGGCAGCCCCCCCACCTTCATAGCAAGATACGCCATCGCATCAAGGGGATTGGTAAGAATCACATAAATTGCATCTGGAGAACCTGGGAGGGTAGAGCTCACAGCTGTGCGAACAATTTCAGCATTGGCAATGAGCAGATCATCTCTACTCATCCCCGGCTTGCGCGGTAGTCCTGCGGTGACGACGATAATATCAGAACCCTCAGTTGCGTCATAGCTATTACTGCCGGTGATCTTAACGTCTTTGCCTATTACCGGCATAGCTTGTAAAAGGTCAAGAGCTTTTCCCTGTGGCATCCCCTCAACTACATCCACAAGCACAAGATCTGCTATCTCTCGCTCGGCAAGCCAATGGGCTGTGGTTGAGCCGGTCATGCCAGCTCCAATGATAGATACTTTGTTCTTCATACTGTTCCTCTCTACTTGCTGTTAATATTTGTCTTTGCTCAGACCTGAGCCTGCATTCTAAGAAAATCTATCAGCGATTTTACTTGATGTACCCAACATGTTCGTCTAGAAAACGCCCGGCTTGCATGGCTGCCGCAGCGCCCATCCCTGCCGATGTAATCACCTGCCGGAAATGTGGGTCGCCTGCCTCTCCACCAACATAAACACCCGGGACGTTGGTCTTCATCAGTGGATCTACCTTCAAGTACCCAAGCTCATCCATCTCCAGTTGACCCTGGAAAAGCTGAGTATTGGGGTCATGCCCGATGAAAATGAAAATCCCATCCGCAGCGCGTTCAAATTCCTCATTCGTCTTCACGTTTTTCAGACGAACTGCTTTTACGGCGTCCTTGCCTACAATTTCTGTGACCACCGTGTCGAATAAAAAGGAGATTTTCGAGTTTTCCATAGCCCGCTTTTGCAAGATTGGACCCGCACGCAGCTCATTTCGCCTGTGCACGACTGTAATCGATTTCGCGTAACGGGTCAGGAAAATGCTCTCTTCAAGGGCACTGTCGCCACCTCCCACAACAAACACATCTTTGTCTTTGAAAAACCAACCATCACATGTGGCACAATAAGATACCCCTCTCCCGGTTAACTCATTCTCTCCAGGAACGTTGAGATGCCGGGGGGTGGCTCCACTGGCGATGATCAAGGCCTCTGTAAGGTATTCTTTGTTGTAGGTTTTCACCCGGAATGGACGCTGTGAAAGATCCACCTCAGTAGCCGAATCAAATTCAAGTCTGGCGCCAAAACGCTCAGCTTGTTTCTGAAACAGATCTACCATCTCTTGACCCCCAATACCATCCGGAAAACCCGGATAATTTTCTACCGTGTAAGTTAAAGAAACCTGCCCACCATGTTCCATGCCGGTCAACACAACCGGTTCAAGGTCTGCCCGGGCAGCATACAAGCCAGCAGTTAATCCAGCCGGTCCGGAGCCTATTATGAGCACGCGTACCTGCTCCACATCGCCCGATGAGCCGGTTGAAAAATTTGTCAAATTGAAATCCATATTGTTTACCTCTTCATATTAGGAAAATTACAGTGATAACATTTAATCAGATGCACAAACAGCAAAAAAGTTACCTAAGTGAATGATTAAATGTAATCAAGCCATTCACTCGAGTGAGCACCCTGACCACGGGCATTATTATAAAAGCCCTGCTGAAGCTCTCGGGTTATTGGACCCATACTGCCGGTTCCGACTGTACGATAATCAACCTCCCTGACAGGCACGACCTCTGCCGCTGTTCCACACACAAATAACTCATCGGCAATATACAACTGGTCGCGGGTGATCATCGTTTCCACTACGGGAACCCCCAAATCAACTGCCAGGGTAATGAGTGAATCGCGGGTGATCCCTTCCAATACGGTAGCCAATGGAGGTGTGTATAAGGTACCTTTGCTCACCATGAACAAGTTTTCACCCGTACATTCTGCGACAAAACCATTGGGGTCTAAGATGATGGCCTCATCATAACCAGATCTCAGGGCAAGAGTCTTAACCAGCATTGAGTTCACGTAGTTGCCGGTAATCTTTGCTTTGGTCATGCTGATGTTTGGATGAAGGCGGGAGAAGGAGGAGATCATCATTCGTACACCCTTTTCCATAGCCTCGGCGCCCAAATAGGGTCCCCATTCCCAGGCTGCAATGGCTACCTTTGGCTGGGATGCATCCATATTCAAACCCATCGGTCCAGCCAGGTACATCAGAGGACGGATATAACATTCACCGAGCAAATTGGCCGCAATCGTTTGGTGAACCGCCTGCCGGAGGTCCTCAACAGAATAAGGAAATTCACGTACACCCAGAATATGAATTGAGTCCGCAAATCGCTGCAAATGCTCACGCAGGCGGAATACTCCCGGTCCATTGGGTGTTTCATAGCAACGAATGCCCTCGAATACACCTGGTCCATAATGGAGCGTGGGGGTAAAAAATGGTATGGTAGCTTGTTCATAGGGAACGATATTCCCATCCATCCAGACGAAATCGCACTTCATACGCCCTCCAAAAGTAAGTTCGTTATTTGGATTATTGGTCGTGCAACCTTGACCTATAGCAAAGAGCACCGGGATGGGATGATTTTTACCACTAATCACTACCCCCCAGGCGTCATTATTATATCCTCGATTGAGACTTGACTCATTTTCTTTTTCTAATCACGAGGAGGAATGACGATCCAAATATCAGAGCCGCCAGTGAAAGCAGAGCCAGCGCAAACCATTTCTCTCCACCCAGATAAAGCTGAATGCCTCCCAATAACAAGGCGCCAAAAATCAAAGCAGCCGCGCCAAGATATAGGGCTCGCTCGATTCTGTCCAATTGCCGGCTATGCTTGATTTCTTGGACGATCAAATCTCCCCTCTCAATCTTATCCAGCAGATTGTTGACACGCCTGGGAAGGTAGATGAGATCTTGTAGCATCCCTCTGAACGCATCCAGCCAGAGTTGTCCGCCCTGAAACGTCTCTTCTTTCAACAGTCTTTGGGCGTAGGGAGTAATGGTCTGCCAGACGTTGAACTTGGGGTCAAGTCCGGTGCAAATTCCGGAGAGTATGCCTACTGCCCTACCCAGCAATATAAGGTCTTGCGGAATCTGAAATGGCAGTTTATACAGTAACTCGCGGAATTCATAGGCAAACTCGCGCATTTCTTGATGGCTGATATCACGCAGTTCACCCATATCTTTGCCCCAAAAACGGTTGAAGATTTCAACTTCGGCTTGTTTAAGGAGAGATAAGTCGGCCTCAGGCAGCAGAATCCCGAGCATCTGATACGCCCTGGTCAGTCTCTCAGGATCCCTGGTTGCTACCCCAATAGCAGCTTCGCGGAAGCCGGCGCGCTGGTCAGGAGATACCCGTCCCACCATACCAAAATCAACAAAGGTCAGTTGCCATCTGGTTTGGCCTTTGTCAGTTTGATAATTGGTGGGTATTGGGTACACAAATAAGTTTCCCGGATGCGGGTCGGCATGAAAAAAGCCATCTTCAAAGAATTGCTTTAAGTATATGTTAATCAGACGCCTGGCAACGTCGCCTGGCTCAATGCCAGCAGCTTTTATGGCAGCATAATCGCTGATTTTGATGGCAAGCACATCTTCTAAAGTGAGCACCCGCCGGGTGGTATGGGTCCAAAATACACGCGGGATACAGACATTTGGTTCGTCTTTAAAGTTTTCCGAAAAACGCTCGGCATTATGGCCTTCTGCCAGGTAGTCAATTTCCTCCAGGGAAATACGGGTGAACTCATCCAATAAAGAGGGAAGATGCATACGCCTGCGTATAGGTCTGTAGCGGTGAAGCCATTTACCTACAGTCCGCATGGCTGCCAAATCGGTCTCAATGATTCTGTGGATATCCGGTCTTTGAATCTTGACCACCACGGAAAGCATCTCAGCGGTTTGATCATGTGGATATTGACCCTGCTTTTCCCCAAATACTGCAGCATTTCCATTATTTCCACCCTGGATCAAGTCCTCAACTCTCAAATTGGCTCGATGAACCTGACCCAAAGATGCTGCAGCTAAAGGAATCTCCTCAAAGGAGGAAAATTTCTTTTGTAATGGGACGCCAAACTCGGCCTCGACTATTTGGCGAATATCTTCAAATTTTTCTGGTGGGACTTCATCTTGAAGGTCTGCTAACTCGGAGGTGATCTCTTCAGGCAGGACATCTTCACGGGCCGAAAAGAACTGTCCCAGCTTGATCAATAGCCCGCCCATTTCAACAGCGAGGGAGCGAAATTGAGCTGCGCTGTTGCGGAGACGGCGCGAACGAGTCTGCTGGGCTTTGCCCTTGAAACCCAAAGGGGGTAAAACCAGCTCCCAAATAATAAAACTTATAAGAACCCGGGCAAAGAACTTCGTGATCCGGTTGTAGCGAGAACGCAACATAAGGTCCCTCTTATTGGACAATTGTACACCATCCCTTTTTTTGTGGTATCCTATCCAATATGCGTGAGCATGACTCACTGAACCAGGTAGCATTTGCTACCCTTTATGCGCAGTTTCGTTCCCCTATAACAGAACTCGATTGCGGCAGAAAATGCGCCCCATATAATGAAAATGGGGTGCCTTTCTGTTGCGATACCAACCATACTGTACCAAGCGCTTACCCAGAAGAATGGCAGTATTTACAGACATCCACCGATTTGTGGCATGCATGGCAGTCCGAAGACGACAACGAGACCAACAGGCTTCAATCCATAGCGCCTTCAGGACATACTTTGATCGCTTGCCTGGGTCATGAGCTATGCCAACGAAACTTCCGCTCCATCTCCTGCCGGGCTTTTCCCTTTTACCCATATATCTCAGAAAAGGAAGAATTTATTGGACTTACCTATTATTGGGAATATGAAGACCGTTGCTGGGTAATCAGCAATCTGGAGGTTGTTCGACCAGAATATCGCCAAGAATTTATTGCTGCTTATGAGGTAATTTTCGAGCAACTGCCCGATGAATGGGAAAATTTCCGCTACCACTCAAATTATATGCGCGAGATCTTTGCCCATCGCCGCAGGGCAATACCACTATTGCATCGAGATGGGGACAATTATTCGGTTTCCCCCATCTCGGGTGATTTTCGACGTTTAGTACGCCGAAAGTTTCCTAAGTTCGGTGTTTATCAGATTGCAGCCCGTCTGCCTTTTCCAGACGAATTATGACGACATCTGCCATACCGGCCGAGTTCTCTCGGCCCAACCGTTACAATACCAACAAGCGCGGTCCTATACGCTGGATCCTCTCCCATGCCCTAAGAAATTGGCTTCCGGGAAGTATCATGATCCTGGGAGCAATTGGAAACGCAGGACTGGCAGCGGTTGTACCCGTTCTGATAGGAGAGGCCTTCAATGCAATCCTCGCTGCACCTCCGCAACTTCAAGCATTGGGGGGGTTTGCGCTATTAATTGCCGGGACACAAATCTTGCGCGGTTTATTGCAGTTTGGGCGCAACTTTGGAGCAGAGATCATTGCCCAACGGGTGGAAAGGGACATCCGGGATGAGCTTTATGTGAGCCTGCTAGGCAAGAGCATGACTTTTCACAGCCTCCAACCGGTCGGCGACACCATGGCCCGCTCCACCAATGATGTCCGTGAGATTAACTTTCTGTTCAGCCCTGGCATCAACCTGGTCATCGGCTCCTTCAATTTCATGATCATGCCCTTAATCCTGGCTCCCCGCTACCATCCGGCTTTGATGCTTACCCCGGCTTTATTCATCATCTCTTATGTATTGGCGCTCTGGCAATACCTGGGCGAGCTTAACCCCATCACCCGCTCAGCCCGAGCGGCATTTGGGACACTCAATTCTCGCCTTTCTGAAGCCTTAGATGGGATCGAAACGGTAAAAGGTATGGCGCAGGAAGAGACGGAGATCAGCCGTTTTGTCATCAACGCCCGCCGTTTCAGAAATGCGTATGTGCGCCAGGGTAATGTAGAGGCGCGCTTCTTGCCACTGCTACTGTTAGGCCTGGCGGAGGCTGGTGGTCTGCTGCATGCGCTGCTGCTCTTCCAACAAGGCTTGCTTGATGTGGGCGGTGTCGTGGCTTACTTCGGATTGCTACAGTTATTCGGTTTCCCGACCTTTGTCTCCCTTTTCTCTTACTCACAGGTGTCCTCAGGCATCGCCAGTGCCAGGCGTATCTTGGAGCTTATCAATACCGAAACAGACCTGGATCAGAATCAAGCTGGATATTCTGGCGCAGTGCAAGGCGAGGTAGAATTCCAGAATGTTACTTTTTCCTATGATGAGTCCGAACCAAACGTACAAGGGATCAATTTCCAGGTAAAACCCGGCCAGACGGTTGCCATCGTGGGGCAGACAGGGTCCGGAAAAACAACCCTGGCAAAGCTGATCAATCGCACCTATGACATCCAGCAAGGTCAGGTATTGATAGATGGTAAAGATGTCAGAGATTGGAACCTAGAGACCATCCGGCGGAACATTTCGATCATTGAACAGGATATCTTTCTCTTTTCGCGCTCGATCTCAGAAAACATCGCTTTTGGAAAGCCAGGCGCCTCACAAGAGGATATTGAAGCAGCCGCTCAGTCGGCCCAAGCACATGAATTTATTGTGTCATTTAATGAAGGCTACCAGACAGTCATCGGTGACCGGGGAGTTACGCTTTCGGGAGGCCAGAGACAGCGAATAGCCCTGGCCAGAGCCTTCCTGACAGACCCCCCTATCCTGATCCTGGATGACTCAACCAGCTCGATCGACAGCGCCACAGAGGATAAGATCCAGCGCGCCATCTATAACGCTGCCAAAGGTCGCACAACATTCATCATAACCCACCGTCTGTCACAAATCCGCTGGGCAGATTTGATCATTGTCTTGCGCCAAGGCAAGGTGGCTGCAATTGGCTCTCATGATGAGTTGATGCAAACATCTCTCGCTTACCAGCGTATTTTTAGCGATTGAAACCAGATGGGATTTTTTAGCGCACTCGAAATCGAAGGATATGACCGGCAATACAGCGACCGCCAGCTGATCAAGCGAATGTTGCAGTATTTTCGTCCCCACAAGTCTCGTCTGGCTGTTGTGGTTATTCTGATCCTGGTTATCTCCCTGGCAGGAGCAGCAGGCCCCCTGATCGTATCCCGGGGGGTTGATCTCCTGGCAGATAGAATGAATCCTTTGACGATTGCACTGCTCTCAAGTGCAGTTTTTGCAGCAGGACTTATCACTTGGGGAGCAAACTGGTGGCGCAGGCGCTGGACGGTCACCGTATTGGGGGATATTGTGATGACTCTGCGGACGGATGCCTTCCGCTCTGCCGCTGAACACGACCTCTCATTCTATGACCAATATTCCTCAGGACGAATCCTCTCACGGATCTCGTCTGACAGCAACGATTTTGGTCAGATCGTCACCCTGCTGACAGACTTAATCGGACAATTAATCCAGGCGTTGATCTTAGGAGCAATCCTGGTCAGCATAGATTGGCGCCTGTCCCTGTTGATGTTTGCATTTATCCCGGTTATCTTCTTAACTGCGCTCGGTTTTCGCAGATTAGCCCGCACAGTCACCCGAGAGGGCATGCGGGCCATGGCAAATGTGAACGCCACCATTAAGGAAACGGTTAGTGGGATTGGTGTGGCAAAAAACTTCCGCCAGGAAGAGACTATTTTCGCAGAATTTGATGATGCCAATTTGACATCCTACCGGGTCAACGTGCGGCGCGGATTGGTGCTCTCGATGGTGTTTCCGAGCCTGAACGCTTTGGGGGGTGTTGGAACTGCTATATTGGTTTATGTAGGCGGTATCAGCGCTGTTCAGGGCGCTGTTACAATCGGCGCCTGGTTCCTGTTCTTACAAAGCCTGGATAGATTTTTCTTTCCTGTTCTGAATTTATCAGCGTTTTGGGCCCAGGTCCAGTCCGGTCTCTCTGCAGCAGAACGCATCTTTGCCCTCATCGATGCAGAGCCTGCTGTCGTCCAGGTTGACCAACGCCCAACTCCGCCACTTCAAGGGGGAATCAGCTTTGAAAGCGTCTGGTTCCGCTACTCCCAGAAAGAGACTATCCTGGAAGATTTCAACTTGAAGATCGAGCCGGGAGAAAATATTGCCCTGGTTGGGCATACCGGAGCAGGTAAATCATCTATCGCCAAGCTGATCGCCAGGTTCTATGAGTTTCAGAAAGGCAAAATTCTTGTTGATGAGATGAATATCCGCTCCTTCGATCTGACGACATACCGGCAGCAGCTAGGCGTGGTTTCTCAGATACCTTTCCTGTTTTCTGGAAGCGTGATGGAAAATATTTGCTATGCCTGTGCGCGGAATTTAGGAGAAGGCGAAATTGAAACCTTGGCGAACAAAATCGGCAATGGTGAATGGTTGGAGACTTTGCCCAATGGATTTATGACAGAGGTTGGTGAACGCGGCAGCCGTCTTTCTATGGGACAACGCCAGCTGGTATCCTTAATGAGGGTCTTGGTGCAGAAACCTGCCATTTTCATTCTGGACGAAGCTACCGCCAGCGTTGATCCGTTTACCGAGTGGCAGATCCAGCAGGCATTAAATTTAATCCTGGAAAACACAACCAGCATCTTAATTGCCCACCGCTTGTCTACCGTAAAAGCCGCCGATCGCATTATCGTTCTGGATAACGGTCGCATCATCGAAGAAGGTACGCACAATAGCCTCTTGAAACAAGGTGGGCATTATGCTACCCTATACAATACATATTTCCGTCACCAAAGCTTGAGTTACATTAATGAGGCTCGCCAATTTTCGGAAGGAGATTGAAGTATGGCCTCCACAGACAACCACTCACCATTACCGGAACAGCTTATCAATTTAACTCTGCGCTCTGAATTTGTAAATTATTCCACACTGTTTATGGATTTGCCCTGGGATCTTCCCATGAAAGAGTGGGAAGGGCATTCGGACCGCTTAGAACAAGTACCGCGTGGCATTTCCCGTCATCCAGTTGTATTTGTTAATTACGATGGTTGCCTGTATGCACTCAAAGAGCTCCCCGCCGGTATTGCCAAACGGGAATATGACCTGCTCCGTCAGATTGAAGAGGTGCGTCTACCGGCAGTGATGCCAGTAGGTTATCTCGATGTGCACACATACTCTTTCCAAACAAGTATTCTGATCACGCGCTATCTGGATCGCTCGTTACCCTATCGCACGTTATTTATGCGCAGTGGATTAGATCGTTACCGGGACCATTTCCTGGACTCATTGGCCGGTTTGATGGTCCAGTTACATCTGGCCGGTGTCTATTGGGGGGATTGCTCACTCTCCAATACCCTCTTCCGCCGAGACGCCGGAGCGCTTCAAGCATACTTGGTCGATGCAGAGACTGCCGAAATCTATCCACCCCGTTTACCGCCACCTCACCGCTTTCAGGACCTGTTGATCATGGAAGAAAACGTAGATGGCGAGATGAGGGAGTTGGCTAACCTGGCTCAGGTCAATCGAACAACATCGGCATCTTTGCATATCACAGGCAGCAACCTGCGACAGCGTTACCAAAGACTGTGGGACGAAGTTACCAGGGAGGAGATCATCAGTCCAGAAGAACGCTATCGTGTGCAAGAAAGGCTGCGAGCGTTGAATGCGCTTGGCTTTTCAGTCGGCGAAGTTCGCCTCGAGACATCTGAGAATACAGAAAAGCTGCGTTTGCGGTTCATGGTAACAGACAGAAATTTCCACCGCGACCAGTTGTTGGGTCTCACCGGAATGGCTGCTGAGGAAATGCAAGCCCGCCAGATGATGAATGAAATCCAGGAGTTGAAAGCCAACCTTTCGATACAAAACAACCGCAGCACTCCCCTCGGTGTGGCTGCGTACCATTGGTTAGAGCACATATACGAACCCACTATAAAATCACTGGCGCCAATGCTGGATCTCAAGAAAAACCAGGATTTGGGTATCAGTCCTGCTGAACTTTACTGCCAGGTTTTGGAGCATAAATGGTACCTGTCCGAACAAGCCCACCAGGACGTGGGTCATCAAGCGGCTGTTGATGATTATCTTAAACGTTACGGTATTGAATAACTGCAACTGCTCCGGCTAAAGCCTTCGCGGTCAGGGATCACCTCCCATTTTGGTTGTGCATTTCAAATAGTTTCTTCACCAGAACAGCTTGCACTCCCTCAAAGGCTGACATACAATTCTTATATGCCCGTAAAAACAGATCTACTCATCCGGCGCGCTCTGCTGTATGGTCTCCTGACCAGTCTGGTAGCCATCGCTTACGCCTTGATTGTCGCTGGCGCCAGCCTGGTGCTGGTGGGAACCCTCAAGGTTGGCAATCCCCTGTTCATAGGCGGTGTCATTGTTTTATTGGCTTTTTTGGTCAATCCAATCCGAGAAAGATTGCAAGGTAAGATCGATCTGGCCTTCTCTAAACAATCGACAACAAACCAGAAACCTCTGCAAGCATTTAAACGCCACCTTGAACGAGCTGAAACCCTTTCCGAAATCGTAACTTTATTGCATAAATACCTGGTAGAAAGTTTTCAACCAGCATCTGCCCATATCTTTATACTTGACCCGATCAGTAATCATTTCATCGCCTATCCGAATAAGGATGGCCAAACGACAACCGATCTACGCTTTCCAATGGAAAGCTCTCTAGCCCTGATTTTGGCAGAAAAGCGCTGTTCGATCAACCTCTCAGAGAGCAATGATTTTCCAGGCCTTGATCAAGCAGAAAATGCTCGTCTGGTGATGCTTAATGCGCATGTGATCGCACCGCTGACGGGTAGAGATCGCCTGACTGGATGGGTGATTGTTGGACCTCTCCAGAGTGGTGAAGACTACCTGCACAAAGATATTGCTCTTATCGAATCCTTGGCGAAGGAAGCGACTCGATTGATTGAAAGGATTCAAACAGCCAAAAACCTGGAGCGCCGTATGCAAGAAATGAATGTTCTAACCCGCGTCTCCCAAGGAGTTAATGTTACCCTGGCCTTTGATGACATGTTGGAATTGGTTTTTGCCCAGACCACTCAGGTGATCCCTTCATTGGATTTTCGGATTACGCTTCAAGACCATCACAGCAGTCATCTTTATCATGTCTTTTACCTGGAAAACGACGAGCGCTTGAATGACAAAGAAAGTTTACCCCTACCTCCAGGGCAAGGGCTGGAACGAATTGTCCTGCAATCCCAACGATCTTTGTTGAGCGACGATTACGAGAGAGAATGTAAACGCTATGCAGTCCGTCCTGCAATGGAAGGTATCTTTGCTTGGATGGGTGTGCCGCTCAATTCTGGGCTGGATACAATAGGGGTGATTTCCTTGGGTAACCGGGATCCCTCCGTAAATTACACCAACCAACAGCTCGACATCTTACAGGCAATTGCCGACCAGACAGCCGGGGCAATCATAAAAGGTCGCTTATTAGAAGATGCACAACGAAGAACAGAACAATTAACAAAGCTAAATGAAGTAACCCGCAAGCTGACATCTACTCTTGATCTGGATCGCTTACTCGAACAAATCCTGGACAGCGCCATTGAGATCATGAGTTGCTCTAGCGGTAGCCTTCTTTTGGTTGATCCCCAAAAGGAGGAATTGGTCTTTGCAGCATCCAGAGGCCTTATAGCAAAAGAATTGATCGGAGAACGTCTTCCCATAGATACCGGTCTGGTCGGCCAAGCTGTACAAACCAGGCAACCTATCCTTGCCACTGGAACACAGCTAGCCACAGACGGAGCTGAGCCTAGCAGTGAGGAAAGTGCTCACAAACCCCGAAATATCTTGGTGGTGCCCTTGCAGGTCCAAGATAAGGTGATTGGGGTTATCGAGGTGGTAAACCGGAATGACAAACTCCCTTTCAATGTAGAGGACCAACAACTTTTGACGGCCTTCAATAGCCAGGCAGCCATTGCAATCGAAAATGCCCGCTTATATACGCTTACCGACCAGGCTTTAGCCGCGCGCGTGCAAGAACTATCGGTAATGCAACGGATCGATCGGGAGC
This sequence comes from Anaerolineales bacterium, assembly GCA_046485135.1. GTDB lineage: Bacteria > Chloroflexota > Anaerolineae > Anaerolineales > UBA4823 > CAZAQS01. The sequence goes on from JAWOHN010000190.1 coordinate 36,733, forward strand.
TAAACGCCAGCCTGGATGTGCAAAAAGCTATGGAAATCACGCTTGATTGGGCGATGCGCCAATCACAGGCAGATGCCGGTATGATAGGATGGTTAGAGAAAAGTGATGTTTCTGCTGTGGCTTCTGTAGGATATTCCGCTGAGATATTGTCAAATGCTGTTCTACGCACTGATATCGGACTTTTGCACTCAGCCGTAGAAAGCAGAACGCCGCAAGCGGGCAGAGTCAGCAACGAATCGGGGCTTAAAGGCCTGCTTCCAACCAGTCAAACGCAGATCATAGTGCCCATACATCGTGAAACTCAAACTATCGGCGTACTGCTGCTAGAGCGCAACACAGATCAGTTGCTCCCAGAAGAAACAATGGCTTTTCTCTCCCGCTTGAGTGATCACGCGGCTATTGCTATCGCTAACGCCCAGCTCTATTCACAAGTACAAGTGGCAAACTTGGCTAAAAGCGAGTTCGTCTCTTTTGTCTCCCATGAATTAAAGACTCCCATGACCTCGATCAAAGGCTTTACCGATTTGCTCTCTGCTGGGGTGGTGGGTCCGATCAATGATGCCCAATCAAATTTTCTCTCCACAATTCGCTCGAATGTAGACCGGATGGCAACTTTAGTTTCGGATTTGGCCGATGTTTCCAGAATTGAAACTGGTCGCTTGCATCTTGATTTTGCTGCGGTCAATCTCCAAGAAGTGGTGGATGAGGTTGTCCGTTCTGTGCGGCGACAGGTAGAGGAGAAAGAACAAGACCTTTCAATTGATTTTCCGAACGGCTTACCGCTAGGCTGGGGTGACCGCACTCGGCTAATTCAGATCCTGACTAACCTGCTCGTCAATGCGCATAAATACGCACCTCCAAATAGTGCCATTGCCCTTCACGCAGATGTGGCTGAGAACCAATGGGATCCTCAAGGAGCTGCTCAGGTTCTGCATATCAGCATCAAGGACAATGGTTTTGGTATCAACGAAGAAGATCAACGAAAGATTTTCCAGAAATTCTTCCGTTCGGAGGATCAAAAGATTCGCGATTCAGCCGGGACAGGTTTAGGCTTGAATATCACCAAAACACTGGTTGAAATGCAAGGGGGTAAGATCTGGTTTGAAACAGAGTATCGTAAAGGGACAACCTTTCACTTCACCATTCCGGTTGTTGAAAGTTAATCAAGGGTCTCCCTGGAAAGAATAATCGTGTAACCCATGATTTAGGGATGCGAGTATGTGTATGCACACTCGCACTCCTAAACCTGGGATCTTCTACGGTAACATCTGAAGAACCAATCACGGGCTTCTAAAAGTCGCTCGGATCACTCTATTAAGCTTCAGCCCTAGTCTCAATAAGAGAAACTTACTCAAAAAGAAATGACCATCTATCACGCGGGTAAGTGTACCTTTGGTAGAGAAACCATGGCATCCTGAATTGCCTCCTCAGGGTAATCGTAATCCTGAAGCTTTCCATTCAGGTATAACTCATAGGATGCCAGATCAAAGTAGCCATGTCCAGACAGGTTGAACAAAATCACGCGCTTTTCACCTTTCTCCTTTGCATCTAAGGCCTCGTCAATCGCTGTTCGAATGGCATGCGCGGACTCAGGCGCTGGTACAAGGCCTTCTGCACGGCTAAATTGCAACGCGGCCTCAAAAGTAGCCAGTTGGGGTACAGCGGTTGCTTCGATCAAACCCTGATCGTAAAGTGCACATAGGCTGGGGGCCATCCCATGGTATCTCAATCCGCCGGCATGTATGGCTGGGGGAATAAAATCATGCCCCAAGGTATGCATCTTTACAATCGGCGCCATTTTAGCTGTATCACCATAGTCGAAGGTGTACACTCCCTTCGTTAGCGAGGGAGTGGATCTAGGCTCCACGGCAACAAAGCGGGTGTTTCTCCCATTGTGCAGGTTTTCACGCAAGAAAGGATACGCCAGACCAGAAAAATTGGAACCGCCGCCCACGCAGCCAATCACGACATCCGGGTATTCACCGGCCATGTCCATCTGCTTAAGTGCTTCCTCACCGATAACGGTTTGGTGGAGCAAAACATGATTGAGAACAGATCCCAGGCTATATTTCTTTTTCCCTCCAGAGACAGCTGCCATTTCTACTGCCTCGGAGATAGCAATTCCCAAAGAACCTGGACTGTCAGGGTGTTCTGCCAGCACAGCCTTGCCGTACTGGGTGTGCTCAGTCGGACTAGGAAAGACCTGCGCGCCAAATGACTCCATATAAACCCGCCGGTAAGGTTTATGTTGGTAAGAAACCTTGACCATATAAACCTCAAGGTCTAAACCAAAAAAATTGCATGCCATAGAAAGTGCTGATCCCCATTGCCCTGCGCCTGTCTCTGTGGTTAAGGCGCGTACTCCCGCGGCCTTGTTATAGAACGCCTGAGCAACAGCAGTGTTTGGTTTATGGCTTCCAGGCGGCGACACACCTTCGTTTTTGTAATAAATATGCGCCGGAGTACCCAAAGCTTTCTCTAAGCGCCGAGCACGGACCAAGGGGGTTGGGCGCCACAGTTGGTAAATTTCACGCACTTCATCTGGAATTTGGATATACCGTTCGGTGCTGATTTCTTGTAGGATCAGCTCCATGGGAAACAGCACGGAAAGGAAATCCGGTGTGACTGGCTCCATCGTTTGAGGGTGCAACACAGGGGCTGGCGGGACCGGCATATCTGCGTTGATGTTGTACCAAAAGCGTGGAAGATCAGACTCTGAAAGTAAAAAGCGGGTTTCTGCGTTCATGACTACCTCCTTATGATGTTTAAGTTGACCAATTATGTTTCTTCGAAAGTTTTTCGGTTCATCTTATCAAAACAAAAAAACGCGCTCATCCCGCAAGGGGACGAACGCGCTGTCCGTGGTGCCACCCCGATTAGGCTGTCTGGAAATCTAGCTCCTAAAAAGCCAGTTAATCAAAAAACCGTCGATGATGCGACGGTTTCCCAGAGGCCAGCCTCACTCGTTATCAGGTACGGCCATTCATTTCAGGCTTATACCTTTTGCCAGTGTAACGGCGGCATCTCCGGCTCGGGCTAGTCAGCATAAAATACCTTTCACCCTGCAACTCCGAGGTCCATTCAACGCTGCTGTACGTACGGGCTCTCACCCAATCCCGCTCTCTGTATCGCCTCTGCAGCGTTTACTCGTCCTCTTCACAGTCTTTCAATATTGGGTTGTTATTAGGCTGGGTTATATCATGGTTTGGACACTTCTGTCAAGGAGATTTCCAACCTT
>JAWOHN010000208.1:0-6020 GCA_046485135.1 Anaerolineales bacterium
TGACCGAGACGCCGCCTGTGACCGAGACGCCACCCGTGACCGAGACGCCGCCCGTAACCGAGACGCCGCCCGTAACCGAGACGCCGCCCGTAACCGAGACGCCGCCCGTGACCGAGACGCCGCCCGTGACCGAGACGCCGCCCGTAACCGAGACGCCGCCCGTAACCGAGACGCCGCCCGTAACCGAGACGCCGCCTGTGACCGAGACGCCACCGGTGACACAAGTTCCACCGGTTACAGAAACCCCATCAATAACCGAGTCGCCTGTTTTGACGACCACCCCAGATCCGACTATGCCTCCTCCCCAGATCGTCCAATCCAACGATCCACCCATGCTGGTACCTGTCACCGGAGCAGACCTAACGGCTGCGAATATCCGCGGGTCCCAACTACAACATTTGTTGGGCAGCTTGGGTCTGGCCTTCTTCGGTTTGGGATTGATTTTCACCGGCCTGGAGAAGCGCAGAACTCAGTAAGCAATTTTACTGATTACTCTGCCATGGACCAGGATGACCAGAACTAAATTACATCATTGGGTTGTAGCAGCAGGAGTGATGCTAGTTTTCTTGGGCATCACAAATGCTGCTACGGTCGTTTTGGCATCTATCCAGGCTCCTCCTGCCGATCCTTTTGAGCTATTGGATCAGCCTGACAGGGTTGTAAAGCGGAACACCAATGCCGGTCAGGAGTTTGCAAACTTCACCCATTCGGATGCATGGTTCATGGCCCCTGCAGAGACTGATGCCTTGATGTCTGCGGATGGGCAACAAACCAGGCAGTTGCTTTCTGCGCTTTATGAAGATGAGAGAATATATGGGGAGCAGCGCACAGGACAGGCGTCAACCTTGCCCTCCCCTTTGGATCCTGAAATCCCCATTCAGCTAATTATCCCTGCCATTGGGCTTGAGGCTCCGATCTTATCGGTTGAACCGGAGCTGGCAACTATTTCCGGACAGGATTACCAGGTCTGGCGAGCACCAGATAAGTACGGGGTGGGATGGCACGCCAATTCGGCACCATTGGGGGTCAAAGGTAACACTGTCTTGAATGGCCATCATAATGTGAACGGCGAGGTCTTCAAGCGCTTGGAAGAGCTGGAGCCCGGAGATGAGTTCACTGTCCTATCTGGGGTTGAATCACACCACTATGTAATTGTAAATAGAATGATTCTCAAGGAAAAATACGTACCGATCGAGGAACGTCTGCAAAACGCGCAGTGGATTCTCCCCTCCGAAGACGAACGCCTGACGCTGATCACCTGCTGGCCCTACGAGAGCAATACACACCGCCTGGTGCTGGTGGCTAAACCGGTCGCGGGGGAATATTAATCAAAAAACCCTCTAATGATCAAGGAGGACATTCATCCTATGGATGGGATCAAATTTCAACTCAAAAGAATCATGCCATCATTCAAAAGAGGGTCAAAATGCTCTCACCTGGACCAGATCCGGGAGGTTACCCCCAGTGCGGAGGGCTGCGAGGATTGCCTGAAGACGGGCGATAGCTGGGTGCACCTGCGCCTGTGCCTGGTGTGCGGGTATGTGGGCTGCTGCGACAACTCGAAGAACAAGCACGCCACGGGTCATTATGAAATCACCGGACACCCGATCATCCAATCCTTTGAGCCGGGGGAAAGCTGGCGCTGGTGTTATATTGACCAGGTCCTGCTGGAAGATTAGGCCTGGATTCGAGGCGGGCTGAGATGGTTGGGGCGCGTCTGTGAAGCACTTGCTTGGCAGGTATTGCGCTATAAGGATGATTACAGTACGTTTTTCTTCCTCCACAACGGTTTCGGTGACCTGAGCGCCTAAGCCACTCGATAAAATGTAATATCCCATGAATGTCCGTTGGTATTGGTTCTCTGCGATTTTGTCATAGACATCCACACCCCCCCAGGATTTGTAAATTCAAGCTGGTTGCCTGTAAATTTGAAGCTGGCGGTTGTGTTGCCGTCCACCTGGCAGATGCAATCAAAATTCGTCGCCACCACGGAGTATGCATGGGCGCCGGCAACAACGCCTTCAGCGATTGAGCTATACGGAGCAACCGGATGAGATTCTGCTACCGGGGTTGATGCGGATGGGCTGGGGACAGATGCTTGAGCGCTGGCTGCTGTTGCAGTTATGAATATTTTACCTATGTCCCCTGACCAACCACCTGACCAGGTATAAACCTGTACCCCTGACCGGTGTGAGTGCGGGTGTATTTGGGTATACTGACCAGGAAAGATAGCAGATTTTTTTGTAGGGTACTTGGTCAGGATGGAAGACGGCAAGCAATCTCGCTGGCTTGGCGGAGCCTACAAATTGCCGGTCTGACAGCGTTAGCGGCAAGCCTGCTGGCAGTCTCGCTGCGCAGAAAAGTTGGCAGAAGTTAGTTTTGTTAGGAGGTAAAGATGATCGAAAGAATTTGGCAAGGATTGAGCCAGGGGGATGATGTGGACACTGCCAAGCGATGACGTGCCCATCATCTATATTGGCGCGGTTTTCTTGCGCTTGATGGGAGAGACGCTGGCAATCTTGTTGGGTGTGATCGGCTTTGGCGGAGCAGTTTTGGTGTGGTTCACCGGCGCACGGACTGCCTGGGGGCTGCTTCCGTTTCTGATCATGCCGGTCAGCAGGCCGTTTGTGGCCGGGGATCCGGTCTCTGTATTGCTTACCGGTATGGCAACGCTGGTGATCTATACCTTTCTGGCAGCAGTTTGTCTGCTGGGACATTATTTGCTGGCTGAGGTGATTATAATATTCAAAGGTATTTATCGAAATACGCAGCTGAGAGGGGAAGCAAAGCGAGGGGTAAGTGATGAGGAAAGATGCTCGCGCAGAGCCGCAGGGACGCAGAGAAAGACCAAGAGCATTTCTGCGCGTCTTCGAGTGAGTTTCGTTGTTTTCTAGGGCAGAGGTGAAGCGCAGTGAGGTGATGAATTCTCTTGAATGATTGGGTTTGGGGTGAGAAAGGAGATAACTCGCGCGGAGGCGCGAGACCTAGACGTGCGGCGATGGTGATAAAAAATGAATTCTCGCGCAGAGCCGCAGGGACGCAGAGAAGAACCAAGAAGTATTTCTCCTCTCCGCGTTTCCGGGCGAGTTTATTGTTTTCCCACGCAGGACTACATAGTGATTTTGGATTATTCAATTGATCAATAAAGGAGTGGTGATGATGGACCAGATGGTGTTGGTTGCATTCGCCAGCAAGTATGGCGCGACGGCGGAGATCGCCAGGCAAATTGGGGAGACCCTGAGCCAGGAGGGTTTGGAAGTAAAGGTCTTGGCGGCCGATAAGGTACCCGACCTGGCTCAATATGGGGCGGTGGTATTGGGCAGCGCGGTCTACGCCGGACAATGGCGAAAAGAGGCAGCCGATTTCCTGCAGTCCAACGAGGCAAACCTTAAAGAGATGCCGGTGTGGTTGTTTTCCAGCGGCCCAACCGGAGAAGGCGACCCGGTTGAAGCCATGAAAGGCTGGTGTTTCCCTGAGACGCTCCAGCCGGTCGCTGACCGCGTTGGACCGCGCGAAATTGCCTTTTTTATGGGCGAGCTGAACATGGATAAGCTCAACCTGGCGGAGAAGCTGATCATCAAGGCGATGAAAGCGCCAACAGGGGATTTTCGGGATTGGGAAAGCATCAGCGCCTGGGCTAAGGGGATTGCCGGCGAGCTGAGAGAGGGGACAAATTAAAAGTTTGTCCAACAAGGGGGGCCGGTATAGGTCGTTCGAATAGGAGGGAGGCGCGCATGAAGACACTTGCGGATAAAGTAGCTTTGATCACCGGCGGGGCATCGGGGATCGGCAAGGCCACGGCGCTGCTGTTTGCCCAGGAAGGGGCGGCGGTGGTCCTGGCCGATATCAACGCGGCAGGTGGGGCGCTGGTGGTGGACGAGATTCGGGAGGCGGGAGGACGGGTGATCTTCATCCCCTGTGATGTGACCCAGGCGGATGATTGCCACAGGGCAGTCCAGGCCACGCTGGATGCTTTTGGCGCGCTGGATATCCTGTTCAATAACGCCGGTGTGATCCGGCGGGCAGACGTGGTGGGTACCAGCGAGGCAGATTGGGACCTGGTGCTGGGGGTAAACTTGAAATCCATCTTTTTGATGAGCAAGTACGCCGTGCCGGTAATGGGACAGGCAGGCGGTGGCTCCATCATCAACACGAGCTCAGGCTGGGGGCTGAGGGGTGGGGCGAAGGCGGTCTCTTATTGTGCGGCGAAAGGCGCGGTGGTGAATATGACGCGCGCTATGGCCATCGACCACGGGCAGCAAAATATCCGCGTCAATTGCATCTGCCCGGGCGACACGGATACGCCTATGCTGCGTGATGAAGCGCGCCAGCTTGGACAGGCAGAGAGTGGATTTATGGCTGAGGCCGCTCAACGCCCGCTGGGGCGCTACGCCCAGCCGGAGGAGATCGCCAGGGCAGTGCTGTACCTGGCCAGCGAAGCTGCCAGCTATGTGACCGGCTCTGCCCTGGTCATCGATGGAGGCGGTAGCGCGTAGGTGATTCCTTGGCGGACCAGTGAGGCCACTCATCGAGGCAGCCTAGCAGGGACCTGGCAGGGTTGTTAACGGCAGTGTTGTAGTGCGATCGGTGGCAGGGGTGGGGAAGGTACTTCTACGGTTGGTGTGCAGAGGGGATAACTTACATATTTGTGAACAATTTCTCATATTGGGTTAGGGGGAGTTGTGATAAAATTTATTAAGAGAGCGATCCAACAACATTGATGCGAAAACCAGAAAGGGGAGCGGCATGGCTCCCCTGTTTTGTTGGACGAATCTGGTGCGCAAAGAAGGATTTCCAGGTGACCGGCGCTGCGCAGCAGCGCAGCCTGCACTGAAGCCCGCGTAGTGGCGGTCACCTGGGCGCCCCAGGCCGGTTTAGCTGGCTCACCCATAGGCGACTCCTCTACAGAACATCGTTGCCAACACCATGCACAACGCAGGCCTGACCCGGCGACCGGTACAGCGCCCGCTAACATGGTAATCCGGCTGCTTTCATCACAGACAGCATCGGCCACCTGCACTGGAAGACCATGATATGACAGGCGGCTCATTGAGCCGCCTGTCTGCTGTTAATGCAATGGATCATAGGCGCAATTTGGCAGGTAGCACTAGATTATTCCGTGGGGACCAACCATGGCTAAGTGGATAGATACACTTTGGGCTTGCTTTTGAAACAATTTGCCAATAGAATTCGTCATTATTCCTGGAATGCTTCTTGCATTGGGGGAAGCAGTTAACCATAATCGCCGATGGGCATCAGGAGGAAATGTATGCCAATATTCAGCCACCCAGACAGGTTATCATTATCCCTTCATTCAAGGCCAGGCTGGCGGGCCAGACTGATCCCTGCGCTTGGCGGAGCGCTGCTGGGGATATGGCTGGTCATCTCGGCCATCCTGGCGCCGGCAGCAGCCCAGACCCCTGTTACGGATGAGCCAAGCGAAACCACTGCAATTGATACGCCTTTGACAGAGGCGACCCCTACAGCAACCCTGCCGCCCAGTGAAACAGAAGCCGAGGCGGAGGATAATCCGGAAATGATCGTGGAGGATATGCCTGAACCAACCAGTGGGACCCCCACTGTACCCAGCCCGACGCCTACTGAAGCCTCGCCAACACCAACCAAGACTGACTTTCTACAGACAAGCAGCACCACGTTCCTGCCTTTGCTGGATAACTATCCCATACCTGAAAACGTTCCACCCGAGACGGTTTTGATCTGCAGCAACAACCGCCTGAGCATACCGGACAACAATGTGGGTGGGGCGCGGGACGTGATCAGCAGCCAGGATGACCGGTTCATCCACGAAATGGCGATCTACCTGAACATCGAACACCCCTGGACGGGGGATTTGGTGGTCGACTTGACTCACGCTGAAAGCGGTCTGAGCGTGCGCCTGGTGGACCGGCCGGGTGTGCCGGCCAGTACGCTGGGCTGCCGGGGATCCAACTTGATCTCTATCCTGGATGACCGGGCCAACCAGCCATTGGAGGGCAAGTGCAACTCATCGGTGGTTCCGG
>JAWOHN010000027.1:0-5411 GCA_046485135.1 Anaerolineales bacterium
AGCTCATGGATGTCCTTTTCATCTAAACTTACCCCCTCTTCCAGGTGCAGAGCCTTGACCTCGAACACGCCCTGGGTGCGGTGCGCCTTGGGATCAAGCCGCCCGATCAGCTGGCCGCGCTGCAGGATGGGCAGGGTGAAATAACCGTAGCGGCGTTTGGCAGCCGGCGTGTAGCATTCGATGGTGTAATCAAAGTTGAATAATTGGCGCGCTCGCTGCCGGTCCCACACCAGGGGATCAAAGGGGGAAAGCAGGCTGGTCAGGGTAGGCTCGAGTTTGCCGGAGGCCGCCTGCTCGAGCAAATCGAGACGCTCTGGGTGGACATAGCCCTGCTCAGCGAAGCCTTCCACCTGCACCGTGTGCAATAATCCTTCGTTTACCAGCTTTTCCAGAAGTTTCGGCATGTTTTTCTTGGGTTGGCGGTAGTAATCGGGAATCCAGGCGGGCAGCGCCACTCCCAGGGCATGCACCGTGCGCAGAGTCAGGGTACGCTGCACTTCTTCAATGGAGGGCAGGTCATCGTCGCGCCAGTCCGGCAGCACCCGCTCGCGCAGGTCGTAGACACGTTGGAATTTTTGGCGGCGGGCGATCATCACCTCGCCGGTAAAAAGCAGGGCTTCCAGGGCGTTCTTCTCTTCCTTCCAGTTCCACCAGCCGCCGGCGGGGCGGTCCTTGTTCTCAAACTCGATCGAGCGCACCGGGCCATTCTCTAGCAGGTGGGTGCGCACCTTGTGGATCACCTCCGGATTTTCACGCATATAACGCATTGCCCAGCTCTCCGACCCGCTGCTGTTCTGGATCGAATCCAGCATGCGCCGGCGGTAGAGGGGATAATCCTCAATCGGCAGAAAACACATGGCATGCGACCAGTACTCGAACAGCGCCCCCTCTGCCAGCAGTTCATCCAGCCATTCCGGGCGATAATCCCCCAGGCGGCTCCACAGCACCAGGTAAGGGCTGCGCGCCACCACGTGAATGGTATCGATTTGCAGCACACCCATGCGGCGAATAGTCTCGAGCACGTCAGATTTTTCGGCTGGCTTTTGCGCCGGCCGGTCAAGGCCCTGGGTGGCCAGCATCACCTGACGAGCAGTAAGTGGGGTGATTGTTTTAATGTCAGCTTGCTCCGTTCACTACAAATGGAAAGATTAGTTGCTTATCAGAAAAGACAGGTAGTTTCGATAGATAGGATTTGAAAGTATGACGATATTATCAACCCGTTGCCGGTTGTGCCCGCCTCCAGTGGCTGCGCTGAAGCCAAAAAAGCCAATAAAGGGGGTGTACCCAGGTATTTCGAACTCATTAATTAGAACAGTAGAATCTTGGGTCACAGTAATTTTCCCATTTACGGTGCTAACCTGCCAATGTCGCCAGGTATCATCGTCAAGCGGGGCAATTTCAACCATAATCAGTCTATTCTCAACGCCATCTTTAGCGACATAAACCTGATTGACGCCCGGTGTCCAATCCTTATGAGTGTCGAAGGCTACCAGGTAACCGCCAGGACAATTTGCATTTAGAGAGCCGCCATCTGACGATGGATAATCGTAAACGGGACAAAAGTGGAAGGCTAATCCATCTGAACCATCTTCTTTGTTGCCAAGATAAAGGTCGAAATCTGCTTGAAAGTCGTTCATATAGGCTTGTTCCAGGAAGAAAATCTTTCCGTATTGACTGCTCCAATCTTCGGTGAGCAAGAATGAGTTTTCATCCACATAGGCAGAGCCGGGCGATCCTTGGATAAAATATTTTTCCGTTTGAATTGGTGTATTGAAATCCTCTGTCCAGAAGGATCCCAGGCTATTCATCATTGTTTGTCCGAAGGCTGTGGCTGGAACTGCAAGACAGGTAATAAGGGTTATTGCAATAATTATTTGCAAGGGGTTGATCAGTCTCGTGCGTTTCATTGATTTCCTCCTGAACTCAAACAAGAAAATTCTGATATGTTGGGAAATTAACTGTTCCGTCAAAGGTCATCCTGTTTTGGAATTCCCATGTGCGAACACTTTATTCGTTGCCGAAGCGTAATTTGGGCTATTTCATTCTACTTGTTCAGTTTCGACAAAGTTGAACCTGGATGTGTTCTGGGGTGTTCCTTCAATTCAAAGAACATTGTTTAGACTCTCACTAAAGAGTTTATAAGAAGTTTTTATTTATGTCTACAATTTTTTCTCATGAATTTGATCATTGAATAATGGAATCAGGGCGATAAATATGATTAAGAAAGCACCCTTGAATCTACGGATTTTTCAGGTGCTTGCTCAGCATTGAAATCTTAGTTCGGTTAAAGATTAAGGATGGATGGTCTAAAAATCCAACCGTACGGCGTGGAGAAATCCTTTGCGACGATCTGAACAGATTATTTGCCTCCGGCAAATCCGCAAACTGACAGTTTGCGTTACATTACCCGCCAGCCATGGCGCCGACGATGCGCAGGGGTTCCTTGCCATCGACTACCGCCTGGGGTAAGGGGGTGTCCGGCGCTTCGTGGGACCAGTCCTCCCCGCAGGCGAAGAAGCGGATGAAGGGGCGTCGCTGGTGAGTGACCTGGTCGCGCAGGGTGCCGAGCAGCATGGGGTAGCGCGCTTCCAACGCATCCAGCACGGCGTTGAAGGTAGCCTCTCCTTCTACCTCGATCTCGACCTCCCGACCGGTGTTGGCCAGCCTGAATAGATGCGTGGGCAGCACCACCCGGATCATGGCAAGACCTGGGCCTCGACGGACAGCACGGCCGGCAGATCGCGCACGATGGCCGTCCAGTGATCGCCCGAATCGGAGGAGGCGTACACCTGCCCACCGGTGGTGCCAAAGTACACGCCGCAGGGGTCCAGCGTGTCGACGGTCAGGGCGCTGCGCAGGATGTTGACATAGCAATCCTGCTGTGGCAGCCCGTTGGTCAGGGCTTCCCATTCGTTCCCGCCTGAGCGGCTGCGATAGACGCGCAGTTTGCCCTCCGGCGGGTAGTGCTCCGAATCGCTCTTGATCGGGATCACGTACAGGGTCTCGGGCTCGTGGGCATGCACCGCGATGGGGAAGCCAAAATCGCTGGGCAGGTTCCCGCTGACTTCATACCACAGCTCGCCGGCGTTATCGCTGCGCAGCACATCCCAGTGCTTTTGCATGAAGAGCACCTCTGGTCGGATGGGGTGCATGGCGATATTGTGCACGCAGTGACCCACCTCGGCGTTGCCCTCCGGCAGCTCGTAAGCCGAGACCAGCCCGTTGGTGATGGCGCGCCAGGTCTCCCCGCCGTCATCCGTGCGGAAAGCGCCCGCCGCCGAGATGGCGACGTAGATGCGCCGCGGGTCACGCGGGTCGATCAGGATGGTGTGCAGGCACATCCCACCCGCGCCAGGCTGCCAGAGCTCGCCCTGGATCTCGCGCAGACCAGAGAGCTCCTGCCAGGTCTGCCCACCATCGCCCGAGCGGAACAGGGCTGCGTCCTCGGCGCCGGCGTAGACCGTCTCCGCTTCGGTTGGGGAGGGGGTGAACTGCCAGATGCGGGTGAACGACCAGGGCCGCTGGGTGCCATCGAACCACTGGTGCGTGGCGGGACCGCCCTCGTAGACAAACTGGTTGCCGACCGGCTGCCAGGTTTGCCCACCATCATCCGAGCGCTGCACCACCTGCCCAAACCAATCGCTGGTCTGCGAGGCGTACAGGCGGTCGGGATTGACGGGCGAGGCCTGTATATGGTAAATCTCCCAGCCGGGGAAGTGCGGTCCGCTGACCTGCCAGTTCTGGCGTTTGCCGTCGGAGGTCAGGATAAACCCGCCTTTGCGGGTGCCGACCAGTAAGCGTACTGTGCTCATAAGTTCCTCCTATTACATCTAAATAATGCGGTCTTCCAGCTCCCAGGCGTGGTCGAGCAGATGCCAGGCGGCGCGGCGCACGAAGGTGCGCGCCGACCAGCGTAACCCGCCGCGTGGGCCGAGGGCGGGAATTTCGCCATGCGCTGAGGCAGCCAGGGTGTCCAGGATCGTCTGCCGGTTGAGCGTGCGATCCCCACCGGGTTTGAGCCTGCCTCCCAGGCGGCCCAGGTAGGCTGCTTCGGATTCCTCGACATGCCGGATCAGCCTGTCCAGGTCTCGCCCGCCGCCACGCGGACCCAGACGCAGCTGCTTGCCCAGCGCCGCCGCGGCCGCTGTATCGCAGACCTGCCAGCAGGCGCGCAGCAAATCTTGGCTACGCAGCAACTCCGCCTCATGCATAGCGTCCTGATCCCAGGCGGGTATCTGGCCAGGACCGCCGAAATCGGTGGTAGCATCGCCCACCAGCCGCTCGACCACCCCAAAAACCGACGGGTCTGTGGGCGGCGACACATCCGTGTGCAACACGGTATCCGTACTCAACACAGACATCGTTTGTATCACCATAGCATAGCGCTTGCCATAATCGCACAAGGCTTGCAGCGCAGCAGCCTCATCCTTCCCGCTGCGGCACCAGCCCGGCCAGCTCAGCGCGCCGGCAAAAGTGCGCTTCTTGCCAATTTCCAGGTAAACCTCAATACTCTGCATGTTTCACCCGGCCAGGCGTTCGATCTGCGGCAGGTGGGTCAGCTCGTGGCAGGCAAAGTAACTGACCTGCTGGAACAGGCGCAGCTCGCTAAACTCCTCATGCCGGCCGCGCCGCCACCAATCCTGCAGCGGCAGGCTTTCCAGGCACTCCAACACCTGGGTACGCGAGGCGCGGTAACTCTCAAAAATCTCCACAGCGGTGGCATCTCCTTGCCCTGCCTGGCTGGCCCATTCGAAGACCGCCTTGGCTTCCATCAAGGGGTTATCCTGACCGAGGATCAGATCAACCCGCAGGGCCAGCACGCCCTGGGCATCGCGCAGATGGGAAAGCGCCTGGCGCAGCGACCAAGCGCCGTCTTCACCCGCAGCCTGCTCGGCCGCATCGCCTGCCCGCGCCAGCAAATCCGCTACCTTGAGCGGCGTGGCGCGCAGGTGCTCCAGGGCGGCGTAAGGATCGAAAGCCTCCAGCCAGTAGATCGGGCGGAAACGCTGGAAGGTCTGCGGCTGCGCCCCGCACTGCGGACAGACATCCGGCTCGCCCAGCGCCAGGTGACCACAAATACGGCACAGGTACGGGTCGGGTGTCTCGTGGTAGGTTGGCAGTCGGCCTTCTTCCAGGGCCTGGCGCGCCAGCATCAAAGCCTGCACCAGCTCGGGCTCCAGCGAAGATTTCGACAAGCGTTCAATCGCCAGCTGACCTTCACGCAGCAGGGCGGGCTTATCGCCGGGCAGCTCCAGGCGGCGGGCGGCGCGGGTCAGCAGGGCCGCGGCCGCAGCGCGCAACAGCTTGGCATGGTTGTACTGACCTTCTGCTTCCAGGTTGGCGGCCAGGGCGAGCAAATGCAAAACATCGTCCAGGTTCATAGGGAACTCCTTTGGCTTTGCGATTTTGAA
>JAWOHN010000034.1:0-12182 GCA_046485135.1 Anaerolineales bacterium
TTCAAATTTCATATCCCCTTCTACCGGAACCGGACCACGAACCACCTTGAAACTGAACCGATGAGGTGGATCCCAAACAGTGATTTGCGAAGTGCTTTCAATATCACGGCCCAGAAAGCGGGAGACACTGCGTTGAGTTGATCCAACACCATGTTGTTCTTCTGATGTCCATTCCACGGATATGAAATTGCTTTGCCATTTATGAATGTTGGCAGGGTCGGATGCAAAATCAAAGACTTCCTGCTGCGGACAGTTGATAAATATACTTTTTTCGAGCTTGAACATCTTACATTCTCCTAATTTAACTTAACTTCAGCTGATAAAACCGGCGCCCGGAATCATCTTGCCAGTCAAAGAACCACACTCAAATGTATTGCGAGTTTGGAATAAAGAAGAATAGGCTGGATTTTCTCCTCACATTGGATACCCTCCTTTTGAAACTGGTGCGCGCATTGAACGCTACGCACGTTGCGCCGTTTATTAATCACAGCTCAGTACATGCTATTAAATGGTTATTAAACGATCATCCCAAATTACCGGGGATAAACCGCCTCATATTCTTAGATGACCATTTACATGTAAGGTTTAAAGATTTTTCGCTGAAATCTTGGTTGAATCCCCCGTAGACATTGAGAAACGATTCATGATATGTCCAAGACTTTGGCTATAGTAATGAGTATATCACACATTTAGACTATTTAGATACGATATATCTATTAAGCGATGGACAACCTCATAAGTCAGTCTCACTATTTGGATCTCAAGGCAGCAGCAGCCTGGTGAGGGCATCGCCCAGCCACTGAGAAAAGTGCTCTTTCGACCACCCCCGCTCCACTGTAAGCAGCCGGTAGACATCTGGGCTTGCGATTGTCCATACGATTTCTGTTGCCTGAGAGTCGTCCAATCCTTCCCTCAGGTCATTGTGAGCAGATAGATGTTGGACAAACACACCTAAGTTTTGTAACCATTCCTCCAGGATATTGCTTAACAATTCCTCAATCTCCCGCTCAGTCTTGGCAGCCATGCGCATGATTTCGAAGAAAGGGGTCACGCGTACTAAGATATCTGTAATATCGGTGGCAAAAAGCTGGATCGGTATTCGATTTAGCCAGATTCCAGGACGGGCGCATAGTTGAACATTGGGGGTCTCCTGACCGGTTTGCTCTGCTGGCACAACTGGGGTTGTTGCCTCAGAATAAGCAAGAGGCTCTCAAGGAAAACCAAGAATAACTCAGCTACACTCCCCGATGGGCCAGGATCAGCGCTTTCACCTGGTTGGGCTTTCCACTGCTGGCAGACTGTGTAGATATGCATACATGGCCTTCAGCTCATTATCCGTCGTGACGGCCCTGACCATCGACCAGGGCATTCTTGGTTCAGAAAATCCACTGTTAAGTGTGATGATTGGCACCTTTGCACCACCGGGCATCGTGCCTGTGTTAAAGAAGATCATAAATTGCTCTTCAGTCCATTGGGGGACGATCATGGTGAGGTTGGGTCCAGCTGGCGGGCCGGGTTGGCCGGTTTCCAGCTTGCCCTGCAACTGAGCGCCGTGACCATCACTGCAACCAATAATATCCACTAAATACTTGCCATATTCTGGTGTTCTAGTCTGAGGTGCGGCTACATTGCTCACTGTCTGCTGCGCAGTCCGAAAATCCGATAAGTTCATAAAAATCGCGCCCAACACGTTTAATTGATTGTTTGGCGTTGGAGCGCCGGTGCCCGGTTGCGAGCGCAAGTAGGCGACCAGAGCCTGTACATCGTTGTCGCTCATATTCCGGTAACTTCCCGCTGGCATAATCAACAGGGCGCGGCCATTCTTGTGCACCCCTTCGCGAATGGCGCGGATGACTTCCCCATCCGTCCAGTCCTGGATATTGCCAGAAGGCGTGAGGTTAGGCGCGTAGAGCGTTCCCATGGGTGGAAAATCAAACTTGGCTGCGAAGTCGGTTCCGGAGAGCGGCAGCTGGTCGCCAGTTGCATGGCAGCTCAAGCAAATGTTGGCCAGTTTTTCACCGCGGGCGATTTGCGCCGGGGTCCTTGCCACCTGGACTGCAGTAGCCGGGTTATCATAACGTACGTTCAGCTTCGAAAAGCCCATCAGCGCCAGGACCAGCAAAGCTGCCGGTACCAGTGTCAGCAGTCCGCTGATGAACAAGCCGGCCCATTTCAAGAAGGCTATTTGTAATTTCCAGGCGCGGGTAGCCAGGAAACAAAATAAGGCGCTGGTAACAATCAGTATAAGAATTCCAGCAACATCAAACATCAAAGACTCCTTTTTTGACTCTGGTAACGATCTGAAGGTCCGCTGCTCCTACCACCATATCGTTTACTACAAAAAAGCCCAGATTTAGAAACACAATGAGCAATATTTTCCAGGCGTAACGATCAAAAAACATTTCGATTTTTCTCACGATACGCGGTCCTTTCCGTTGGAGAGGTAAGCCTCAATCAGCCCATTTGGGTGATAGCCGCTGAGCTCCTCTTGCAACCGCGCCACGCTCTGCTTCCAACGCGGTTCGCTTAGAATACGCTCCACAGCGCGCCGAATGTCAGCAGGCTTGGGGCTCTCGGTATGCAGATCAATCCCGGCTCCGAAGTAATCCACATGTGCGTTTACGTCATTCTTGCCTTCTCGGATGCCAGCCGCCAGCACCGGAACCCCTTTACTGAGACTGATCAGGACGCTCCCGTAGCCACCATTGCAGATAAACAGGTCCGTGTAGTCGAGAATGAAGTCAAAGTCAACAAAATCTTCGATGATGATATTGTCCTGCGGATAAGACCTGCGCAGCTCTGCGGTCTTGCAGTAACCGGTGGTGACGATCAGCAAAGCGTTACTATCCTTGAGGGCTTCCAGCGCCGGCACGATCAGCTTGTTTGGGTCTTTGTTGTCAACCGTGCCCTGCGAGATGAGGATCACCTGCTTGTACTTGGCGAGCTTTTCCGGATGGGAGAAAGTATTGGAGATTGTTGCTTTATACGGGACCAGTGGGCCGACGAATTTAACCTTCGGGTTAGGATCGCGCCGAGGATAGGCGAAACCCGGCACACCGCTCAAGAACACTACATCCGGGCTGCGATACGAGACATCGAACAGCGAGCCATCGATGGGCTCCAGCCCGTGGGCAGCCAGCATACCGTTGTACACACCTTTGCTTTCGCCCATCACCATCCACTCCATCATCGCTCGCATCCCCTGGTGAACGAGCCTGCCAAGCGCGTTCTTAGCCGGCTTCAGACCGACAAAGTTCGGTGGGACGTCTTGCGAAGTTTCCAGCGAGGGCCCTACCTCAAACGCACACACCCGCTTGCCCAGCTTCTCTTTGATGAGCTTCATGGCATAAAAGGCAGAGTCGCACAAGAGCACGTCAAAGGGGAATGAGTCGTCGATCTCCCGCACATCTTCGAAGAAATTTACGGTGTTGTCGACGAAGATATGCCTGGCCTCGAAGCGGATGAGCGCCGGGCCGCGCAACCTGGCGCGTTCTGGAAATAACTCGCCGATGTTATCCTGATTGATCTCGGTGGCTCGCTGGAAAGGGTAGTGGTGGATGCCAAGCTTTTCCAGCTTCGCAGTGTAGTTTGGCCCGGCATACCAGCGAACGTCATGCCCGGTAGCTTTGAGGTGCATCGCAACACTGGTAAGTGGGTTGAAATGACCATCGAAAGGCATACTAGCAAATAGAATTTTCATGAGAGTTGCTCCTTATATGATTGGTTTGATCTCAAAACAACAGGGCCAGACCGATGACCAGCGTCAGCTTGAGATAGTCTCCAACGCTGGGGGTTTGATGCCAGTAAGCTCAACTTCACCTGCTGACTCTTTTCGGTATAGATATGGGAAGGAAAGTTTCCAAAACCGGTAGCTGTTAATGCGGTCCCAAGAATAAGTAAGATTGCAAGGGCCTGGTTGTTGTCCATCTGGTTTCATCCATTGTGGTATTACGAAAATCTGTGCGAAATACCTAGCGGGGGATGATCCCCAACTGCTGCAACAGACCAAGTTGAACGATTAGCATCCAATATTCCAAAATCTTTCCTCCCTCAAATTTGGCGAAGATGATGCCCTGCACCTGTACCTGCATACCCGTCGGTGGATTCCCCATGAATAATCCCTTGTGCGTACCACGCATTGACCAGTGTGCCGCAAACTTGTCACCCTCGCTGATCTCATCCTCAACAGTACAGTGAAGATCAGGGAAGGCCGTGCGAAACATGGTGATCAGCCATTTTAGACCTGCGGAGGTATTCGGCGCTCCACCAAAGGTGCTGTTGAACATAGGATTGGGAGTTATTGCTTCGCCTATAACGGCCAGGTTGCCCTGATTAAATGCCTCTCCGAAAATTCGGTTAATCAGGGAGTGATTTTGGGTGCCCGGCATGAATACCTCCTAGGATTTACAACTCCAGCGCCGCCTTGATGTTGGCCAGGTTCTTTACTTCATTGCGCTGAAACGAGCCTTTATCGAAAACATCTTCAACCGACCGTTGAATTAATACTGAGTTTACGAGCTTGATTCCTTTTTCGTTCTTGTCCATTTCATTACTCCCTTACAATCGATTGGCAAATGCATTACGGCTATTATGATAAATAAGACCATAATTGTCATCCGTGCACACACTGAGACCCACACGTAGATCATGGTGCGCACCCGTCTACGTCAATTGAACTGGAAATCGGGCTAACAGAAGCTGGTAATAACAGACACAAAGCGGCCGCACTTTGCGTGCGACCGCATTAATTTGGATTATTTTGAAGCTATTATGAGGAAGTTTAGGTCAATCCTTGATCAATCGCCCAGCGCATAATCTGCCCACGGCTGGATAATCCCAGTTTAGATAAGATATGCCTGACGTGTGTCTCGACCGTGCGCTTACTTAAAACCAGTTCAGCGGCAATCTCGCCGTTGGTCATGCCCTGCCCAATCAGCGTGACAACTTCGCGCTCGCGTCGGGTGAGGTCGCCCGGGGGTTTCCCAGTTTTTTGGGTAATTCCCAGCTTAAGCGGAAGATTCAAGGCATAATCCACAACTTGCTCCAAAGTCATGGCACGCCCGGCTGCCTGCTCTGCCTGGAACTCGCTCTCCGTGAGGCTGGCGCGGGCGAGATCTTGATAGTGGGCAACATCCAAACCGGTCGCCTTCCAGGCCGGCGGAGAGGGCTGCCCGTTGATAGGTGCAGTCGCAGCAAATAAGCGCGTTCCAGGGCCTGGCAGCCCAGCCATGACCGCGGTAGCCGCGAAACCAACCAGACATTCCAGCTGGCCCGGTACATTCTGCTGGGCCTGGTGGGCTGTCATACTTTCCCTGAAATAGCTGTAAGCGCGCTCCACATCTCCCAACTGTAAGCATGTGCTTCCCAGGTTTTGCAAGACAGACGCCCGGTCGCGCAGAGCACCCAGTTCGTGCAGCAGCGCCACGCTCTCCTCATAATAGGGTAGTGCCTCGGCGTAATCCTGTTCGCGGCGAGCCAGATCGCCGAAGGCATTGAGGGCAAGCGCGATCCGAAATACGTCTCCCGCCTCACGAGCCATCGCCAGACTCTCGTCAAGCAAGGCCCGGGCTATATCATAATGACTCAGCTCAATTGCTGCTAGTCCCTGTACATATAAGACCATCCCTAAGACGAATGGGTCTCCTGACGCGTGACGGAGCAGTTAAATCATCCGCTCCTGGATGGTGAAAGCGGTTTGATAATCACCTGTCGCTTGCACGCCGGAGGCTAAACCGCCCAAAGCAAGGATGAGGATCGGGTTATCGTTATCGTCCACTGCCTCGGCTAAGGCGACGGCTTGACGCCCATAGGCCATCGTTGCTGAAGTATTACCAAGGAACATGGCCAGGAAGGCGGCATATGTGCAGGCATTTGCGTGCACAAACACATTGATTCTTTCGTCTGCTTGCGCGAGCAAACGCTCAAACCATGTCAGGCCTTCTTCCACAAAACCTCGGATCTCCCAAAACCGGTAGAGAGCGATGGCGATACGCAGCCCAGCCTCAATGGCCCCGGATTCCAGCACCCAGGCCAGAGCAGCGCGCAGGTTTTCGTGCTCGCCTTCCAGCCAGTTCAGCCACAGCTGCTGGTAGGCCTCGTTCAGCTTCGGCGCAGCTTCTTCGGCTCGGGTAAGGAACAGGTCCAGGTGGCGGTCGCGCAGCCACGCTTTTTCTCCCGACTCTTCTAGTCTCTCAAGCGCATATTCGCGGATAGTTTCGAGCAGGCGATAACGCGCTTGGGTGCGCCCAACTGTTTCAGCGACCACCACAGATTTGCTGACCAGTGAAGAGATCAGGTCCAGAATATCCTGCGCAACGATATCCTCCCCGCTGCACACGCTCTCAGCAGTGTCCAGTGTACATCCGGCCTCGAAAACCGCCAGGCGGCGCAGCAAAGCCTGCTCTTTAGGGGTAAGCTGAGCATAACTCCAATCGATTGCTGCCCGCAGGCTGTGGTAGCGCGCCTCAAAGCCTGTGCGCTGAGTTGAGATCAGCAGTTTAAAGCGGTCATTCAGATGATCGGCAATTTGTTGGATGGTTAGAACATTGACTCGGGCGCTGGCCAATTCCAGCGCCAGGGGCAGCCCATCCAACCGCCGGCAGATCTCAACGGTTGGCCCAACGTTTTCAAGGTTGAGTTTGAAATCGGGAGAGATAGCCCGCGCCCGTTCAACAAACAGGCGCAGGGCGTCATACTGTATCAGGTCTTGCAGGTTTTCTTCCAGCTTCGCTGGGACTGCAGGCCAGGTGAGTCCGGAGACAGGATAAATCGTTTCGCCGGCAATTGCCAGGGGTTCCCGGCTGGTCGCCAGAATACACAGTTCACTGCTCTGGGATAGCAATTCCTGGGCAAGCAGTCCGCAGGCAATGCTGAGGTGTTCGCAGTTGTCCAGGATGAGCAGCAATTGTTTAGAGTGTATAAAATTAAGCAGTGTCTCCAACAAGCGTTGGTCTGCGGATGGACGCAGGCCAAACACCTGGGCAACCAGTTGCGGGACAAAGGCCGGCTCTCGCAGCGGTGCCAGGTCCACCATCCACACACCATCCACAAAGCTTTTGTTCACCGTATTGGCAATCTGGATCGCCAGCCGCGTCTTGCCGCTGCCGCCCGCGCCTGTCAGCGTGACAAGCCGAGCAGTGGCAAGCAATTGCTCTATTTCTCCCAGCTCGCGTTCGCGCCCAATGAAACTGGTCAACGGTACCGGTATATTCGTGGAATCCATTAGATCAACACCACCCTACGCTATTTGGTTACGATGAACTCAAACTAAGCCATATTGTATTTGATATCCTGCCAGTCAGGCATAGAACCCCAGGAGTATCGATCTTGGTTGCAACCCAAAACCTGGTATAAAAACTTCCCGCAGAGTTCTACCTGAGCGCCGGGCCCGCGGGACCTTCCAAACCAACTTTCCTGAAAGTCGATCTTCAACTGACCGGCCGCGGGTACAATCCGCTGCGCTTCACAATTTCCGGCACGGCCTCCGTCCAGTGCACCGCCATGATATGCAGCCCCGCCACGCCGGGCAGCTCGCGCACCTGCTCGATGATCTCGCAGCAGATGCGGATGCCCTCCTCCGGCTGAGCTGCTTTGGGAGTCTTTTCCATGCGCTCGACCAGCGCCTGCGGCACATCCATACCCGCTACCTGAATCGCCATAAAGCTGGCCATGCGGCTGGACTTGAACGGCCCCACCCCCGCCAGGATGTAGACCTGCTCGTGTAGCCCCAGATCGACCACTTTCTTCATATACTCCCGAAAACGATCGACGTTGTAGATCAGCTGCGTCTGCACGAAGCGCGCCCCGGCCGCCGCCTTCTTCGCCAGCCGCATCGGGCGGTAATCGAAGGGTGGCGCAAAGGGATTGGCCACCGCCCCCACGAAGAAATCCGGCGCCGGCGTGATCTCCTTACCGTTGTCCAGGCAGCCGTGCTCCACCATATTGCGCACCAGGCGGATCAGGTGGGTGGAGTCGATGTCATACACATTCTTGGCTGCCGGATGGTCCCCCCAGCGGGTATGGTCTCCGCTCAGACACAATACGTTGCGGATGCCCATGGCAGCCGCCCCCAATAGATCCGCCTGCATCGCCAGGCGGTTGCGATCGCGGCAGGTCATCTGGGCCACCGGCTCCAATCCCTGCTGCACCAGCAAAGCGCACACCGGGATGCTGGCCATGCGCACACTGGCGGCCTGGTTATCGGTCACGTTGACCACATCGGCGTAACCCTTCAGGGTAGCAGCGTCCTTAGCGATGGCAGGCAGATTAACCCCCCGCGGCGGCGAGAGCTCGGCTGCCACCGCGAACTGCCCGGCCGCCAGTATCTTCGCCAGGCGGCTAGGTTTGAATGTGTTTGAGCTGTCATCCCCCATGGCCGTTTACCACCTGCAAGGCTGAAACCGGCTCGTTCTGGCAACCGCTGCGGATCTGGTCCCGCCCGGTCAGCAGGTTGACCCACGAAGCAGACCCCTGGATGGACCAGTCTACCGGCGGGCGCAGGTCGTGCAGCTCCTCCGGCCAGGGCAGCTTGAGTGAGCGCCGGTGAGCGGTCACCCAGATGCAGGCTTTCTCCGGATAGACCTCGCAGCCCCCATCCATGCGCACCCCGCCGCAAGGGCCGTTGCGCAGGTTTTTGGGGCACGTCATCGGGCAGACCATGCCCGTCGAATGCAGCACGCACTGCCCGCACATATGGCAGTCGAAGAGGGGCTTCTTGATCGCATACTCGATCGGGCGGAACAGACTGTCCAGCCCTTGGGCTAACCGCGGGCGGCGGCGAATGAATTCACTGAGAGCGGTTAGGAATGTTCCCGGCATCCTACATTTCCTCCAATATCGCCTGGCGGATGGCCTGCTCCGGCTCCCCGCCAAATAGCTTTTGCTGTCCGTTGATAAATATGCCCCGCGCTGCGCCGTACTCGTGCAGCGATTCGGGAGACAAGATCACCTCACGCAAGACTACCTGGTGCCCGAACTCACGCACCACCTGCCGCAATATCATATAGGTCGAAATCTCGTAGGGGCAGGCGTAACCCGACAGGATGGTTACCTCTACCGGCAGGCCCCGCCCGGGTCGCAAGCGCGCCTGGAGGGGCTGGATGCGGATTTCGGGGGAGTTAACCGGTAAATATAGCATTTGCTGGCTTCCAGCCTCATAAACCGGCCTGAAGCCGCGCCCGATATAATGGCGTACGTGCATCTGGTCGTCCACCTCCGAGGCCTCCACCAAAATTCCCAGGCATCCTTGATCTTTCATCTCCGCCAGGAAAGCCTCGAATAAGAGCTTGCCCAGGCCGCGCCCCTGAAAGCGCCGCTGCACCCATTCGCAATACAGCACCCCCACGTTGGGCTGCAGCTCGTAAGCGATCAGCGCCTGGGGAGTGATGGCGTAATACAGGTGCCCGATCACTTCCCCCGTGCCCAGCTCCAAGTGATACCCCTCCACCAGTGTACCCAGGTTGCGCGTTACCCAGCTGCGGCAGCTGCACAGCGCCTCCGGCCAGGGCGTAGGCACTTCCGTCATGCAGCAGTAGGATTTCTGCGCATCATCATCCGTCCTCAGGCGCTTGACCGATACGTGCAATTCGTCCATGGCTGGCTCCTTCTCAATCGCAATGGGAATAAACCTCCTGCAGGTTCTCCTAAGTTAAGCCTGCGCAGTTATTGCCCTGCGGGACGTTTAATTTTGCTCAACATACGTCCGAGCACCGCATATGAATAGTTACCTAAGTTTACCCGAAAACAGCCAATCGCGTGAAATCCCCCCTCCATGCAGATATCCTACATCCATATTTCATTCACAAACACTTGCAATTCATCTACGACGTAGATGCGCCCCTCATCAACATCTCCTCTACAGCCGCAACACAGTATGTCCACCCGGATTATTTGACCCTTGCCTTCAGCGCCATGGATGTCGGTTCTGCCGGTCTGAAGGAGGTCTGGGCAGACCTGGATGGTATCCCGGTGGTGAGCGACCAAGTGATCGACCTGCACACCCTGGCCAAGGGCAACCTCTTTACTACCCAGGTGATCCTCAAAGCCTTCATCCAAAAGGTAGAGAACCAGTCCGGCATCCACATCACGCCTGAGACAGCCGCCCTGCTGGTTGCCGACGCCCGTTGGGTGCTGGATCACCTGGGAGAGCTAAGTTCTACCGCCCTGTCATATATCCGGAATTTAGCCGTGCCCCTGCTTCCTACACGCCCAATCCGTTCAATCCGTGACCAAATCCGTTGTCAGCTCTCCTTTTACGCCCTTCGCGCCCTTGCGGTGGATCTTTTCTCTCCCCCACCAACCCCCATTCGACTATATAATAGATTCAGATCATCTACTAACCCAACCGCCATCTACCATGAACAAGTTTTCACTGACCGCAGACCAAATCGCCCTCATCGAAAAACCCCTCCACAGCAAAATCTTCCTGGAAGGACCTGCCGGCGCGGGCAAGACCACCGTCGGCGTTGAACGGCTCCTTTACCTGATGACCCAGGGCGTGCGCGGCGACTCGATCTTGCTTATGGCCCCCCAACGCACCCTGGCCGGACCCTACTACGAAGCCCTGCGCCACCCGGGCGTGGTCGCCGGGGGTGTCGTGCCGGTCCTCACAGTTGGTGGGCTGGCCCAACGCATGGTCGAGCTATTCTGGCCTCTGGCTGCCGGACCAGCCGGTTTCGCCCAACCCAACCGCCCGCCGGTCTTCCTCACCCTTGAGACTGCTCAATATTTCATGGCCCGCATCGTCCGCCCCATGCTCGATCAGGGTCATTTCGACGGGGTTGCCGTAGCCCCCAACCGCCTGTACAGCCAGGTGCTGGACAACCTCAACAAAGCTGCCGCGGTCGGTTTTCCCCACACTGAGATCGGCGCCCGGCTAAAAGAAGCCTGGGTCGGCGAGGCCAGCCAGCGCCGCGTCTACGATGACGCCCAAGAAGCCGCCTTGCGCTTCCGCCGCTACTGCCTGGAGCACAACCTGTTGGATTTCTCCCTGCAATTGGAGGTGTTCCTGGACCACCTGTGGGGCGAACCCCTCTGCCGGGACTACCTGCGCGAGACTTTCCAGCACCTCATCGCCGATAATATCGAAGAAGATGTGCCCGTCGCCCACGACCTGCTGAGGGAATGGCTCCCCGAGTTCGAATCGGCCTTGCTGATCTACGACCAGGGAGCTGGTTACCGCGTTTTCTTGGGCGCTGACCCCACCAGCGCCTACCGCCTCAAGGAGCTGTGCGATGAGCAGGTTATCCTGCCCGGCTCCCTCGTCACCACCCCGCCCCTGCACGAATTGGCCAATCGGCTGGGGATGGCCTTATCAGCGCAGCCCCTGCACCTGCTGCGCGAAGGTGAACCGCCCGAACTCTCCCCCCATGTGCTGGCCTTCAAGCAGCACCATTACTTCCCCCAGATGATCGATTGGGTCGCCGATCAGATCGGCCGCCTGGTGCGTGAGCAGGGCCTGCCCCCCCAGGACATCGCTGTCCTGTCCCCCTACCTGACCGACACCCTGCGCTTCTCGCTGACCGACCGGCTGGAGCGCGAGGGCATCCCGGTGCGCTCGCACCGCCCCTCGCGCGCCTTGCGCGAAGAACCCGCCACCCACTGCCTGCTCACCCTGGCAGCCATCGCCCATCCCGGCTGGTCGCAGGCCAGTTCCAGCCCCTTCCGCCCCACCAAATACGATATGGCCTACGCTCTCTTGCAGGCCATCGACGGGTTGGACCTGGTGCGCGCCCAGCTGCTGGCCGAGATCGTCTACCGCTTGAAAGATGGCGCCCCCACCCTGTCCTCTTTCGACCAGATCCGCGGCGAGATGCAGGAACGCATCACCTATGTCTCCGGCCAGCGCTACGAGAACCTGCGCGCCTGGATCCAGTCTTATATCGACGGACCCCCCGATGAACTGGACCATTTCCTGAGCCGCTTGTTCGGCGAGGTCTTGTCCCAACCTGGCTACCGCTTCCACCAGGACTACGCTGCCGGAGAAGTGGCTGCCAACCTGGTCGATTCGGCCCGCGATTTCCGCTGGTCCATCGGCGACAACCTGCCCGAAGATGGCCGCAGCCTGGGGCAGGAGTATATCGACATGGTCCAGCAGGGCGTAGTCGCCGCTCAGTACATCCGTAGCTGGCAGCTGCAATCTGCCGAGGCAGTCTTACTTGCCCCCGCCTACACCTTCTTGATGT
>JAWOHN010000032.1:0-3067 GCA_046485135.1 Anaerolineales bacterium
CCGTGAGGTGTATGGTCTGGCGCTTAGCCCGGACGGAGGGTTGTTGGCGTTGGGACTACAAGACGGCGATGTGGATGTTTGGGATACCCTGCAGGCAGAGAAAGTTCTGCAACTCTCCGGCCATGCCGGCTTAGTGTTCAGATTGGCTTTTAGCCAGGACGGCGATCGCCTGGCTTCGGCCGGCTTTGACGGTTTCGCCAAGGTTTGGGACGTTAATAACAGACAGGAGCTATTTACTCTATATGGCAACACCAGCAATGTTTTCGGAGTCGCCTTCAGCCCAGATGGCGCCTACCTGGCGACAGCAGGCGCGGACGGGACTGTTCGCACCTTTGCCTTACGAATGGATGATCTTATCGCACTTGCCAAAGATCGCCTGACGCGCGGCTTGACCGATGATGAGTGCCGACAGTACTTGCATCTCGCTCGATGTCCGGTTGAACCTCAGTCGTGAAGGGCAAATTCCGAGTCTTCCTGGACTAACCACGGTTAAGTGGAATGCCGCCCCAGAGCAGAAACATCACATGATTGATGCTTTAATCCATATCATCTTCCAGGCTGCTAATAATAGCCTGCTGAATTTCCTCGATTGTCTGCATAACCGGATTGCTCAAAGCATCGCGGACAACTTTCTCATGGACGTGTTGTTGTGCAATCGCTAGTTCATCCTGGGTGAAGACCAAATTGAGCAATCCGCAGGCTGAAGCAACGTTGAGCAGAGCTAGATCACGCGCATTGCATTCACCATTCGATAGAATGCAAGCCCGCAAGGGGATCTTCATCTCAAACTTAGTCTGAATTGTAGGCGCATCGTTTTCCCCAACAGCGCTTTTCCAAAACAGCCTGCGGTCATCCCGTACAAGAATTTCTTTTGTGACCAGGCGTTCGCCGACGCCCTCGCGCAGCTTTTTCGGACGGGAGCTAAACTGGCTCACCCAATAGGTCAGACGGCGCAGCTTGTCAGACGATTGAATTTCTTCAATTGTTTCATCCAGGATATTGTCCCCGGTCATTTCTGCGTCAGATAATTCCAGGCGGTGTTTCTCGTTGGTGGAAACCTTACCCAGAAAAGCCAGTTCAGCCAGGATGCCGCCGGAAAGCCCGTATGCCAGGGTCTTTTTGGCAAATGGTAGAATTTTTCCGTTTTCTTCATCCAAAGCCAGCAAGAAAAGTATTTCAAAGATCGACAGCATATTTAACTCCTTTTTCTCCGGAGATGCAGAATATACTTATTTTCGCACGCAGATAAAAAGTAAATGTGCCAGCGATTATAAAACAATATCAGGATAATGGGCAAAACATGCAAGGGGTTGGCCTTCAATTTAACGCTCATCATGACATAGCCGGTCAGCGTTGGAATATGTTCCTTGAGCCCACCCATCGCTAGTTGCTGCCCAGGCGCCGGTCAATATTAATTACTCGGAGGCCAGCGGTTGCCGGCTCTGATTTCTGGCTACGCAGGCCAAGCTCTTTCCATCGCCGCAACCAGCTTGTCCTGGATTTCATCGACGCGTGGATCAACCACCTGGCGAGAACCATCTGCGTCGTACCAGGCCATGATCTCCTGAGCCCCTTGCCAGAAGGGGATAACAGGCCGGAATTGGGGCGCCAGCCGGCGGATTTTGCTGTTGTCGAAGATCATGCTATGTGCCTTATCCCCCAGCAGCGAGGCGCCCCAGACCGGGTCGTATGCGGCGATCAGCTCTGAGGGCACGTGCACCAGTTGTGCCTCGACGCCGGCAGCCTGGGCGACGAGCGTATAGATCTGATTCCAGCTCAACCACTCATCTGAAGTGATGTGGAAGCTATGCCCGAGGGCGTGCAGATTGCCCAGCAAACCCACCAGACCGACGGCGAAATCGCGATGGTGGGTGAGCGTCCATAAAGAGGTCCCGTCGCCGTGCACGACCACAGGTTTGCCGGCCCGCATGCGCGCCACACTGGTGTAACCACCATGGAAGGGCAGTAAGGTGCGGTCGTAGGTATGCGATGGGCGCACGATGGTGAAGGGGAAACCATCCTCACGCCCCGCCTGTTCCAACAAGGCCTCGCAGGCAGCTTTGTTTCGGGAGTATCCCCAGAAAGGGTTGTGCAGCGGGGTGCTCTCCTGGACAGGCAGAAATGTGGGTGGTGTCTGATACGCCGAAGCGGAGCTGATAAAAATGTATTGGCGGGTGCGCCGGCGAAACAGCTCCACGTCATTCTGCACCTGGTCAGGTGTGAAAGCCACCCATTCCACCACGCTGTCGAAGACCAGCTCGCCCAAAGCGGTAGTTACGCTGTCAGGCTGGCGGACGTCAGCCTGGATGACCTTTGCCCCCGCCGGCGCCGGGCGGCTGCTCCGCCCGCGGTTCAACAAGTATAGATCGATGCCCTGCAGCAGGGCCAGCTCTGAACAGGCTGAGCTGATGATGCCGGTTCCGCCGATAAATAAGACCTTCATGGGTGATCCTTATTTTTGGCCGCAGGTGTGATTGCAGAGTCTCAGTGCACAGCCATATGCAGCTGTGCTAAAGTGATACTCTTGGCAGCACGTCGATTATTCCGGCGGCAGCCGGGTGGTCTGTAGCCAATACAGGTCGACGGCTTTCATCACATCCCGCAAGCCGGTGAAGCTGGGGGGCTTGGTGATGTAGCCGCTGATGCCGGAGTCGTAGGTGCGGGCAATATCGTCATCGGCTTGCGAGGTGGTCAGAGCTACAATCGGGATATGTCTTAGCTTAGGATCTGCCTTGATCTCGCGCAAAGCCTCGCGCCCGTCTTTGCGCGGCATATTCAGATCAAGCAGAATCAAATTGGGCATTGGCCATTTCACGCTGTCTTGATATTTTCCCCGCCGGTTGAGGTAATCTAATAAATCCTCACCATCCTCAACGACATACATGCGGGTATTGAGCCGGTTTTCTTCCAGGGCCTCATTGATCAGATATTGATCGTCTGGGTCATCCTCAGCCAGTAAGATGATGATAGGATTAGCGCTCATCGGTTTTTCTCTCCATTATTTTGGCTGACGGGCAGGTCGACGATAAAGGTAGAGCCCTGACCCGCTTTGCTGCGGGCGGTGATG
>JAWOHN010000102.1:0-6656 GCA_046485135.1 Anaerolineales bacterium
AAGGGCTTGGTTACGTAATCATCCGCGCCCAATTCCAGTCCCAAGACCCGGTCATTCTCCTCCAACCGAGCCGTCAGGATGATGATTGGGGTATCCGCTTCACGGCCGTAAACCCGCATGAAATCATACCCGCCCATCTCCGGCATCATCAGGTCCAGGATGATCAGGTCAGGCTTCTCGTGTCGGGCCACGTAAAGCGCTTCCTGCCCATCGGCAGCAGCCGCCACCTCAAAACCTTCTTGCGAAAGATAAGATTTCAACAACGTACGCAGCTCGCTTTTGTCATCAACCACCAGGATTTTCTTGCTCATTTTTCACTCTGGCGTAGGCATATCATTTTCAAAACAGGATCATCAAGCCAAATCTTTCGTTCCTCTGTATTATAAATCTTTTCCAAGTCTGCTCAGGTCAAAGCCGTTATAGAAATAAAATTCTTTTCCCGTTAGAAGGATTTCCCAATTTTTATGGGTGAGTGGCGGGTATTTGCCCGCCACTCACCCCCACATAAAACTGGCTGAACTCCTTATAAACCGTTGTTATCCGGGGTACTTGGTGTTGAAGAGTCTCGCCCTTCAGGCATACGCCCATCAAAGCCGCCATGCCGTCCGAAGCCGCGCATGCCTCCACGGAAATCGAGGCGGCCGGCCCCAGACTGGTTGCTGAGAATCTGGTCTGCCTGGGATTGGGTGATCACACCATTCTCTACTGCTTGCTGCACGGCAGCTTCAAAGGCCGCCTGCATCGAAGAGCGGAATGCGTCGTTCGAGAACAGCGCCTGGCGGCCTCGAATCAGGTCGGCCTCCGCTTCTGTCAGCTTGCCATCTGCCACAGCCTGGTCGATCCTGGCCTGGTCGGCCTGCTGGTACGCGTCTTCGAGCGTCTCCACCGAAACCCCTAAGGCATCCGCCAGCAGGGCCTCAAAGTCGATATCGCTCCCGGTCAGGAAGAACCAACCCCTGGGAAAGCGGAAAGCCGTTCCACGCTCGCGTAGCCGGTCGGCCTGATCCTGGGTGATCAGCCCATTAGCTAACGCCTGGTCAATGGCGTTTTCATTGGCTGTCTGGTAGGCTGCATTCAACTCGTCCACACTGATGCCCAGCGCAGTTGCCAGGCTTTCATTGTCATAGCCACCCTTAAGATCACCCCCAAAACCCCTTCTTTGCGCTAAAACCGAATCTACGGGTATGGCCGCGTCGGCGACGCGGTAGGCAGCTACGCCGAGGATGGCAGCCAGGCCTAAAGCAGCCAACAGAATGATCGATCGTGTTTTGTTTTTTGTCATGCTTTTCAATAGTTACTCCTTTCATCTTGGTCAAGTCAGGTTAAGGATCCGTCTTGGATCTACCCACAAGCATAACAAGCACCTGTTCAGAAATTATTAAGAAGTGATTTTGATATTATTTAGACAATTTCCGAATTCCAGGATCACCGCTCACATTGTCCGTCCGGTCAATCTGTGCGAGCTAATCGCGTGCCTCCACAACATCCTGCACAGAACACAACCGCCGCTCCATTTCGATGGAACGGCGGTATTTTCAATAACCAGATGTGGATTACTCAGAGGCTAAAATTTTCGCTCACAAAGACCCTGTGCGATCTATCTGGCGATGAGTCCGCTGTACTGCTCAACGAATGCCTTAAGGTCTCTCGCCCAATGTCAACGGGACGTTCACCCGCTGGTTGCCGCGCAACACAGTGATATCAATCGTCTGTCCAACGGAGGTCTGAAAAACCAGATAGCTGTTTAGATCCGAGAAATTACGGATCGGCTGGTCATCAATCTCAACGATCAAATCGCCGCCGCGTCCGGTATTCACATCGGCTGGGCGCAAACCGGCTCTTTCGGCCGGGCTGCCGGAGCTGATCCCCAGCACGTAGGCTCCCTGGAATTGCGGTAAACCATACAGATCCACCGCTTCCAGACTCAATTCACTGGCAAAGGTGGCTCCGATATAAGGGTACTCGTATTGACCTTTCTCGATCAGCGATGGGACGATCTTCTCCACCGCAGCAACCGGGATCGAAAATCCCACCCCAGAATTTGCGCCTGTGAAAGTAGCAATGGCTGAATTGATCCCCACCACCTCCCCATTCAAATTGAGCAATGGCCCGCCAGAGTTGCCCGGATTGATCGGAGCATCCGTTTGGATCACTTGAGGAAGTGAATACGTGCTGCCCATGCCGATATCCCGTTGAGATGTCAGGCTGCGCCCCAACCCGCTGATAATACCCAGGCTCATCGAGCCCTGTTCGCCAAACGGGTTTCCAATCGCAATCACAAATTGCCCTACCGCCACATCCTCAAACCTTCCCAGAGGCAGTGGCTTCACGCCCTCAGGAAGTTGGTCGACCTGCAAGACGGCCAGATCGCTATCTGGGTCTGAACCCACCAGGCTGGCCCGCGAGCGATTCCCATCGGCGTAGACTACCTCGTAATTGTTCGAGTTGCTGACAACATGATGGTTTGTGACGATATACCCTTCCTCGTTAAAAACAAAACCACTGCCCCCCCCGCTGGTAGTAATGATATAAACAACTGAAGGATTGGCCTTCTGGTAAACCTCGATCAACCTTTCTTGTAGATCGATACTGGCGCCTGCCGGGATACCGCTGGTCTCCGGCCGGGTTGTGGTAACCGCTGGCGCATCGACTAGTGCAGAGCTTTCGGTTGGAGTCGCACGGATGTTTGCCTCAGGAGCTTGGCCGGTGATCACCTCACTGGCGGTAGCCCCAAACAGCCCACAAGCTGTCAAAGTAAAAAGGACAAGGATAGAGAAAATGATGATGGTTTTCCGGTTGAATTTACTATTCACACTCCACCTCCTGGAGTAAATTGTAATTAGCGTGAAATTTTCCGAAAATGGATGATTTGTGCGACTGCGCCGCACAAATCATCCATTTTCCGATTTCTTCACGGTATGATGTAATGCTACTACTTTGTTACCTAATAATCATAACAAGAATTTGTTCAGAAAATATTAAGGTCTGATTTAGATTTTCAATTTCGCTTCGATCTTCCTCTGCAGGCTCTCTGCATCCATATCATCGATCGTTACCAGTTTATCCAACCCATCCGTGCCTGCTACGATCTGGACGCGCCTGGCCGGAATATCCAGAATAGCTGCCAGGAACTCGATCAAAGCTTTGTTCAGTTTTTCCTCAATCATCGGCGCAGTCAGGTGAATCTGCAGCGAGCCATCGCTCCCAGCGCGCACAAGCTCATCCGATTGGGCTTGTGGCATAACTCGAATCGCCAGGGCAGCCCCAATCTTGCCATCATGCAGTCGATGTTTGCGCGCTTTCATCAGGACAAGCCCACCAACACAGAAATCAGCACGCTGCGCAATATCTGCATTAACACCAATAGCACCAACGGGCTGAAGTCAATCATCCCTGTGGACGGCATCACCCGTCGAATCGGGTCCAGCAGCGGGTTGACAATCCGGTCGATCGTTTCCCGAATCGGGTGATAGGGAGACATGAAATAAGACAGGATCACTTTAACAATCACCAGCAAGGTGATCACCTGCGCTAATAAGTTGATGAAGTAAATCAAAAACCCGACCAATGGTTTCTCCTTTACAATGCTCTTGATCCGGTAATTGCTGTGCCGATGCGCACCCAGGTTGCGCCTTCTTCGATGGCAACTTCGTAATCAGCGCTCATGCCCATGGAAAGCTCCGCCCAATTTGACTGAGGCAGACGCTCTGCCAGGTATCCCTGCAAGCGCTTCATACGCTGGAAATAGGGGCGCGCCTGCTCAGGGTCCGGCAGAAACGGCGCCATGGTCATCAAGCCGCGCACCTCCACAGCCGCCAGCTCCAGCACCTGGGCAAAAGGCTTCAAGAGGGCCTCCCAGTTTGCCTCCACCCAGGCCGGCCAGCCAAATTTACTCTCCTCACCGCTCACATTACACTCCAACAGCACCGCTATACGCCGCCCCCGTTCATCAGCGAATCGGTTGAAGCGGTTTGCCAGCTTCAGGCTGTCTAAAGAGTGCACCAAATCGAAATGTTCGACCACCATGGCTGCCTTGCGGCTTTGTACATGCCCAATCATATGCCAGTTGACTCCTGGCGGGCTTTCCAGGGCCAATTTTTTTGAGACCGCCTCCTCCGCATAGTTCTCACCCAGGTGCATGGCGCCCGCCTGCAGTACAGCCCGGATCAGCTCCACCGGATGGGTCTTGGTGACCACCACCATGCGCACATCAGCCGGGTTGCGTCCTGCCCGGCTGGCAGCCGCATTCACACGCTCGAGCACGCTTTGGTAGCGTCTGTATATTTCCCTTTCCAGTTGAATGGATTCCACGATCCCAGCTATTTGCTCAGTCCTTCAGCGCTACCAGCACCCCAAAACGGCCGGTTTTGCCCTTCTCACCACGGTGAGAATACCAATCTTCCAGATGACAGGCAGTGCACAAGCCAGCAACCTCAACCTGTCGTACGCCGCTCTGTTCCAGGATCAACTGGTTGGCTGCCCACAGATCAAATTGTACCGCACCGTTGCTGGATGGCAAGAGGCTTGCTGCATCCATTCCAAAAGCCTCTTGCACCTGCTGGACGACTTCATCCCCCACCGGGTAGTGATGCGCAGCAATCGAAGGACCGATTGCTGCGCGGATATCCTGCGGCTTACAACCATAGCGAGCGACCATCGCCTTAACCGCTGCTCTGGCTACCCCTCGCACCGTCCCCAACCAGCCGGCATGCACCACCCCCGCCACTCTTCGAACTGGGTCGTGTAATATGATCGGCGTACAATCGGCAAAGCGCATAAACAGCGTCACCTCAGGCCGGTCGGTCAGAATGGCATCCGCCTTGGTGGGCAGGCTGTCTAGATCTCGAGGCGAGTCCGCAAAGACCACCTCTGCGCTGTGCACCAACCATACATCATATAACGTATTGGGATCGCGCCTCATGGCCTGAAAGGACAGCATCCGGTTGGCTTTGACTCGCGTTGGATCATCGCCGACCGTTCCCCCAAGATTAAGCGAATCCCACGGGGCCGGGCTAAACCCACCCCGGCGTGTAAAGACGGCATGCACCAGACCTGACTCATCCAGCGCATCAAAGCTGTAAGTACGTAAGAAATCTCTTTGCTGAAAGGGCATCGATTTAAATTGGTACTAGAAATTAAACTTACACCATCAACCTTGCTCGCTGCCCCATCTCAGCCACTTACGCTTGGCCTCCATGATCCGGCGGGTATCAGCCATCGTCTCTTCCACCATAGGGTAGGCAAACCAGGCCGTTGTAAAGCCAAACAGGAAGCCTGTAAAGGTGCGCAAAAACGGCGTGCTCTCCCGGTAAGGAAGCAGGTTGAACGGAGGCTGGCTGACCAACTGGCCAACCCCATCCAGCCCAATGGGGACCAACGCCAGCAAGATCCATATATACCAGGGTAATCCCCGGATAGCCCTCCCGGTGGCAACAAAGATGAGACCAAACAACAAAATCGAGCCGTAGATGGCCATATCCCGTTGGCAGAGGGCTATTTTGTACCCGCTGACCTTATCACCAACATAAGCTCGAGCGCTCTCCAGGTCTTCAGGATGGTTGCCGGTCAGTTGTTCATACGTTGTCAGCGTTGGGATATCTGCCGCAGCCCGCGGGTAGACGTTCTGATCACCAAACAGAAACCAGGAACGGAATGCAAGCTGGTGGCAGGTTGTCCCATACAGTCTGTAGATCGCACGCGCCGGTCCCAGGACCCCCGTTTGCATCAACACGGGCGCCAATAGAGGCAAACTAAAGTACAGCAGCACCAATGTATTTAAGAATGCCATATAATGCTTTGCAATCCAGTAAGAGAAACGGTCGGCTTTGGTCCACTTCCCGCCGGCCTGGGAATACGATTGGGCAATCTCAAGATCCTGCTTGGCCCCCAATTGAGCGGCGCCCAACGTCACCATCAATTCTTTCCGTTCAAAAGGCGCCTGGAGCTGGTAGGGCCCAACCGTTACCACCGGGACCAATTCTCCGAATGTTTGGCGCAGCTGCGTGTCCTGGTCCACGTCAACCACCACCAATTTGTGCGGTAATTCATCTTGCAAGGAGTCCAACTCCTGCTTTGCAACCTCACACAAGTGGCAATTTTGACGGCTATAAAGCATAACAGTGATCATCCACCCACTCCTATTTGCTCCAGGTATCCGTTCAATTGGCGCTGGCTGAGCACGCCGATATGCACCCCTCGAATCACCCCTTCTCCATCGACAAAGTACGTGGTCGGGTAGCCGCGCACCCGGTAAAGGGTCTGCACAATGGCACGTGGATCTAACAAAATATCAAATGTCAGGCCGTGCTTATCAACAAACGCTTGCACATCAGTGGAGGGCTCCGCAAAATTGACAGCCAACACTTCCAAACCAGGATTGCCTTCGTAGCTCTCTTGCAACAAGGGCATCTCGGCTTCGCAAGGGATGCACCAGGTTGCCCAAAAGTTGATTACTACCGGCTTACCACTCAAATCCTGCAATCGTAACCGTTCGCCAGACAGGCTTTCCAGGTCGAAATCCGGTGCGGCTGAACCTGCTTTTGGAGCTGCGGGTAAGCGCCCAGCTTGAGCCATATCAATACTAGGCTGTCCGGGCCGGTTATCGCGCAGGTACAATAGGGCCAGCAAGCCCAAACCCACACCTATGACCATACCTC
>JAWOHN010000144.1:0-22341 GCA_046485135.1 Anaerolineales bacterium
CTCGATCAGGCCGCGGGCCAGCCGTCGATCGGTGTCGGACGCCATCGACTCCAGATCGGTGGCGATGGGAAAGGGGCTGTTGTTGCGCAGGCTGAAGCGCTCCTCCAACCGGTCGCCGACCTGGCTCCAGCCAAAGCGCATCTCCCGCTGCAAAGATAACCCGTAAGCCAGAGAACTCATCCAAACATAGCAGGCCACCCAGGTCAGCCCCAAGCCGGTCGCCAAAATCACCCAGCCCGGATAGGGATCGATCACTTGCATAAGCAGGGTGACCCCGAACAGAACGGGAAAGAGAGGCGATTTGAGCCGCAGGCTGGTGTTCGGTTTGGCTGGCATAGCTCTGTTCGTCTGCCGCTTGAGTTTGGCTCCAACTATGGCTGTTGGGCCCGGACGCTTAGACTTTTACTTCCCGGGCAGCCTGGACGGCTGCCTCGATCTGGGCCAGGTGCGTCAGGACATGAGAGCCGGTTGAGTCCAGGCAGTAGTAGCCCAGACGGGTGTAGCTGCCCTGGCGGGCGACAAACTCCGGCGGAGCGGCTGCGATGAGGGCGTTGGTCTCTGCGCAGCTGCGTTTATATTCCAATATCAGCTCAGCCAATGTCGGGTAAGCCGAAACGGTCGCTATTACGGCGGCGTCGATATTGCCGCCGAAGTCATCGGCAACCCGTTCGTAGCCGGCGTACATATCGGTCACCAACGATTGGAGCCCGCGCTCACTGTGGATCAGGTGAGCCAGGATTTCCTTGACGCTCCATTCTTCCGGTGCGGGTTTGTAGGCGGCTTCTGCCTCGCTGATACTCCCCAGAACCTGTTCCAGCTTGGACAGGTCTGCTTCGGCAATCTCCCGGGCGCGGCGGGCCATCTCCGCCGGTGTATCGGGGATTTCGGGCAAGGGGCGCCCGGAGAGCTGCATCTGGACGGTTTTCTTTTCGGGGCCGCGGTAAAAAACCACTTCAACCGTGTCTCCGGCCTGGCAGCCTTGCAGGGCAGCGGTCAGGGAGGCGAAATCGTGAGCCGGGCGCCCGGCCATGCTGATCAGCACGTCGTCTTTGGTCAGGCCGGCTGCGGCTGCGCCCATACCGGCAATGACATCGTCCAGGCGGATGCCTTCCTTCACCGGGACGGACAGCTTTTTAGCGATCTCTGGATTGAACTCATTGAACTGTATGCCCAGCATGGGCCGCCTGACAAAGCGTAAATCCTGGCCGCTTTCCAGGACCGAGGCCAGGTTTTCGAGCGAGCGCGGCCATTCGCTGCGAAAATCCTGCCGCGCTTTTTCAGCTTGCGAGCCGGTCCCCTGGACGCTGTGCGCCAGTTTCAACAGCGCGCCGCCGCCCTTTTCTGCTATGGTAATGTGAACCTGTGTGTCAACGGATTGCCCGCGACCGTGCCAGGTGAAGGCGACGGCCTGGTCAGGCTGCGCCTTGGTGTACTCGCCGCAGGCATAATAGCCGGCGTTCCACCAGGCGTAAAAGCGACCTCCTGGGCGGGGGACGACGGTGGCTCCGTCGCACATCCACTCGCGCAGGGCAGTGGCATTGGTAAATGCGCGGTAGACCTGAGATGAAGGCGCCTGGATAAATTTCTCAAAACTAAGTGTGCTTTCTGACATACTGTTTTCTCCTTTAGGAAACGTCCGACGGGTTTGATACTATTCAGTTTTCATAGATGAGAACTTGCTGGATGTTCATATCCAATTTCACTGAAAGTGAAGAACAGAGCGCCCGTTTCAGGACCTGGAAAAGATAATTTCCCCTGATTTAGTATACCATTTTAGGATGAATGAACAATCCAGAAAATTGTTCCCATGGGGGACGTATGCATTCCACGTATACAATTGTTTGGAATTGGGATTAATTCAACTGCTCAGCATTGGGAACAACAAGACAAACAGAATGCTGGCAATGGTACAGGTAGCCAGCATAACCGGCAGGCCACGCCGGTTCCACAGCAGTGCGGTGATGGGGGTGCGCGTGCGCTCAGAGAGCGTGGTAACGATGATATTGGCGGTCGACCCGATGATGGTGCCGTTGCCGCCGAAGCCAGCCCCGAAGGCCAGCGCCCACCATAAAGGCCTGATATCCATCCCCGCTTCACCCAGTCCCTGAATGATGGGGATGCAAGCGATGGTGATCGGCACGTTATCGACCACCGCCGAGAGCAGCGCTACCACCCAGATGGTGAGGACGCCAAACAGGACCGGAGGGATATGCCCGGCATGCTCTACCAGGCTGACGATCGAATGGAGCACGCCGGCTGTCTCCAGCCCGCCCACCATGACAAACAGCGCCGCGAAGAAGATCAGCACGCCCCATTCCACTTGCTTGAGGGTCTCCTGAAGGTCAGGCCGTACCCATACCATGGCTGCCGCTGAAGCGCCCAGGGCGATAAAGGCCGGGGTCAGGTTCAATTGACTTTGGACGAGGAACAGCAGCAAGGCGCCCGCCAGCACCAGCAGCACGCGCCGGGCAGTGACCTTATCGTTCCAGGTGGCAGCAGGGTCCAGGCTGGTGATGGTGCCGATATTTTGCGGCAATATTGCCAGCTCCTTGCGGAACAGGTAGCCCAGCAAGACCAGGGCGATCAACCAGGCCACTGATACCACCGGCAGGGAGTGGGTCAGGAAATCATTGAAGGATAACCCTGCGGCCGAGCCGATCAGGACATTGGGCGGGTCTCCCACCAGAGTGGCCACCCCGCCGGTGTTCGACAGGAGCGCTTCAGAGAGCAAGAAGGGGATCGGGTTCAGGCCCAAGACCTCGCTGATCAGGATGGTGACCGGGGCGATCAGCACCACTGTGGTGACGTTGTCCAGGAACATCGACAAGACCGTCGTGATCGTCCCCAACAGCACCAGCAGCCGCAACGGCTTGCCCTGAGAGAACCGGCCTGCCTGCACCGCCAGATATTCGAAGAAGCCGGTGGGCGCCAACAAGGCCACCAGGATCATCATGCCCAACAATAGCCCCAGCGTGTTGAAGTCGATGGCTGAGACGGCCTCGGCCTCGGTATAGGCGCCAAACAGCTTGCCGACGCCAACCATGAGGGTGGCGCCGGCGGTAGCAACGATGGTGCGGTTGAGTCTTTCGCTGAAGATCAACCAGAGACAGACGGCGAAAATGGCCGTCTCAATGGCGCCGTTGATCATGGGCTGGCGTCTGTGCGAGTTTGCCAGCTGGATAGGATGGCGGTGCCGACGTCCACGCGCGAGGCGATGCCGGTCAGGGCGCCCTGCTCGTTCACCACCGGTAGATCGTGCAATTTGTGTTGGAGCATGAAAGCGTAGGCGCGCAGCAGCCCGCAGTTTTCTTTGACCGTGGTGGCGGGTTTCATTAGAGCGGTCACCGGTCTGGTCAGGATCTCGGCTGTGGGATGCGAGTTTTCGACCGCCCCAAAGTCATGCAAGAAGTCCAGGTCGGCGATCAGGTCGACGAAGGACGGCAGCGCCAGGGAGACCAGTTCGCGCATGCCGAGCACGCCCACCGGCCGGCTGTGGGCATCGACGACGGGCAACAGACCAATATGTTTGTCAATCAAGATGCCCACCGCATCGCCGATGCTGGCCGAAGCCGGGATCGAAATTACCTTCCGTTTCATACACGCGCTGATCGTCATTCAGCCTCCATACAAAACAGGGTTATAGGCTTTATTGGGGAGTTGGGATATTAATGAATTGTACACCCAATCGGTTATAGAGAGGAATCTTTCCCCTGACGCCCTCTGAGCTAATCCTATTCAGATAACTGTCATACCACCGAGAGCCAATCCAGTACAACTTAATGTAATCTTCGAATCTCTGCCCGGTGTAGCGGAAGTTGGTCGGGGCAACCCCTTCCGCGTAGCGCTGCTCACCCCAGGCTTTGTAGCGCAGCGAGGTCCAGCGCCGGCCTAAAACCGGGTCGGCGGTGTAGGATGTTGAGCCTAGATGGTCGCCAAACAGGAGCGAGAGCGTGCTGCCGCGCCGCACCGCCACGCGCTGCCCGCCGGCATAGTAGTACTTGGTCATGGTGTTCGTGGAGCAAGCTGTGTTCTTTACAACCATCCACTCGAAGTAATCGCCGTGAGCACTGGATAGATGTACATGAATGGGTTGGTAAGGTACGCCTAAAACCCTGCAGTCCTACCAATCACCTGGACCCCAACTCAAGCCACTACCGTTTCCCTATATGAAATTCTGCGTTATTGCTGCAATGGGTCTAATAATACGATTTTATTGTACAACAGACCGGTCACTTAAAGTGCCTCTTAAAGCGCCTTTTTTGCCCCCAATTTCGAAAAATCACCCCTCTGGCTCCTTTTCCGTCTACAAGTCTCGAAAGGCAGGAAAATATCCGGGTTGCCCTTTAAGGTATCTATATACATACCGCGTTTGTGCGGTGCATGCCGAATCAGGCGCATGCACCGCACTTTGTTTTGCAGGGAGATCCTCGTTGTTATGTGGAGCGGATGTCGACCAGGCGGTCGACCAGACCCTGCATGGCCCCCCGTACCTGCTCTTCCGTCACCCCCGCTACTTTGAAGGTGACCATGCGGTTGGAAGGGTCGTCGCCCAGGAACTGGCCGAAGGCAACAAAGTCGCCCCCAATGCCGGTGAGGGCCTGGGTGATCTTGGCCAGCTGGCCGGGCTGGTTTAAAATGATCACCGTGCAGCGCACGCCTTTTTCGCGCGCGCCCATCATCTCCAGGAAGATCTTGAACAGGTCCGTTTCGGTGATGATACCGACCACCTTCTCGTCGCGCGTGACCGGCAGACCGCCGATCTTATTGTCCGCCATGATGCGCGCAGCCTCTTCGATGGGCGTGTCATCGGTGACCGTGCGCACCTCCTTGGTCATGACGTCCTTGACCGTGATCTTGCTGAGCAGATAGTTCATCTCCCAAATGCTGAGCGAGGTGGCAGGAGAGGGGGATGCGTTGAGCAGGTCTTTATCCGAGACGATGCCGGCCAGCTTGCCATCCTTAATCACCGGGGTGCGGCGGATATGCTCGCGCCGCATGAGCGTCAGGGCTTCGTTAATGGGCATCTCCGGACCAACACTGATGACCGGGTAAGACATG
Source organism: Anaerolineales bacterium (assembly GCA_046485135.1). Lineage (GTDB taxonomy): Bacteria > Chloroflexota > Anaerolineae > Anaerolineales > UBA4823 > CAZAQS01. The sequence goes on from JAWOHN010000144.1 coordinate 5,059, forward strand.
CGTTCACTGACAAACATAGGGACCTCCTTATATTATTAAGCAGTTGGTTTAATTATAATCTTGCTTAGCAGTTACTCGCCTTAGGCTTCTCCAAAGTCTTTCAGGATGCGTAGGATATGCTTGGCGCCCTTCAAATAAAGATCGACGCGCATGTTTTCGTTGGGCGCGTGAGCCTGCGTTCCTGGATGGCCGACGCCGGCGGTGACGATGGGCAGGTTCAGGTAGTGCTTGAAAGCGTGGTTGGGTCCTGAGCCGCCGGTCATGGGCACGACCTCCATGGGTACGCCGTAAACATCGCGGGCTGCCTCCACCACCAGCTCCACAAAGGGATCGTCGGGGTCGGTGCGCGCGGCTGGCACGCCGCCGTGGTAGGTGATCTGCACATCGCTGAAGCCCTGCTCATCCAGGTGAGCGCGCAAGGCTGCCAGGACTTCGTCAGGGTGCTGGTCGGGGACCAGACGGAAGTCTACCTTGGCAGAGGCGCGCGCCGGCAGGACGGTCTTGGAGCCCGGGCCCTGGTAGCCGGAGTCCAGCCCGCAGATGGTGCAGGTCGGTTCAAAGACCTCTGCCAGTTTGAGCTCGACTCCACCAGTCAAGCCTTTCAGGAAATGGTCGATCCCGTAGCGGCTGATATATTCGTCGGCGATCTCGGGTAGAGCTGCCATGAGCTGGCGGTCGCGTTCGCTGGGCGGGACGACTTTGTCGTAATGGCCGGGGATTTTAATGCGCTCATCGGGACCTTTGAGGCTGTTCAGCGCCCACACCAGACGCCAGGCCGCGTTGGGAAAGATAGAGCCGCCGGTGCCGGAATGCACGTCGATCTTGGCCGTCTCCACGCTCAGCTCCACATAGCAGATGCCGCGCAGACCCAGGAATTGGATGGGTACATCGCGGTGGTCCACATAGCCGAACTCCCACACGCAGGCGTCGGCTGCCAGCTTGTGGCGATAGTCGCGCACAAAGGGCTCCAGAGATACGCTGCCGGTCTCCTCTTCTCCCTCCACAGCGAATTTGACGTTGCAGGGCAGCTCGCCGTCCACAGCCAGCAGCGCATCGATGGCAAACAGCCGGCTGACCAGGTGACCCTTGTCGTCGCTGACGCCCCTGCCGTACAACAGGCCGTCTCGCAGAGAAGGCTCAAAGGGAGGGCTATCCCACAGCTCCAATGGCTCAGCTGGCTGGACGTCGTAGTGGTTGTAAAAGAGCAGGGTTTTATCCGTGCGCCCCTGGCGTTCCCCGTAGACCACCGGCGCGCCCTCGGTGGGGATGATCTCCACCGCAAAGCCACGCTGGAGCAGCATATCTGCCACCATTTGGGCGCATTCCACCAGGCCGTCCTTCTGGGCCGAGACGCTGGGCTGGGCTACCAGGCGCGAGAGCTCGCCGATGGAATCGTCCAGATGGGCATCTAAGTATGCATCGTGTTGGGAGAGTTTGGTCATGGTTGTCCTCCGAGAATTCAAATATAGAAAAATCCGTAGAAATTATTTGCACGCAAGTCATTTCTCCGGTTTGAGACCTATTTTATAAAGATGGGCAGCGAGAAATATCCCGCGTAAGCAAAGATCAACATCTTGATGGTTACCCCGATCCAGACCCACAAGAGAAAACGCCGCAGGGGCATTTTCAGAATCCCCGCCGCGATGCCTGCCATGTCAAAAAATGGGTTGGGCAGGGCCGCCAGCAGCAGTATGGTCAGCGGCCCGTTCTTATCCATCCAGCGCGTCAGGCGGGCGTGCAGCGCGCTGTTTTCCACCACCGCCTGCCCGCTGAAACCGGCCAGGTAGCCGGAGATTTCGCCCAGCGCGCCGCCGGCGCCGGCTGCCAGCGCTACGCCCAGCGGGTTCAGGATGCCCCCCATGGCAAACACGATGGCAATCCCCGGGGCCGGCAGCAGGACCGTCCCGTAAGCCAGGAAGGCGATCAAAAAGATCCCGGGATAACCGTAGGCGGCCCATTGCTCGGCCTGGTCTCGGATCGAGAAGATGAAGATGCTGATACCGATTACAAAGATCAAGGCCAGCAGGCGGGCTAGAGTGGTTTTCCATCTTCCTTCCATACGAGCCATAAGCCTGGCGATCACAGCTTTTTCATTGCTTTACGGATGGGTTTGCATTTTTGGGTGTTCGATGCGGCGTAACTGTATGAAACACCCAAAAATACTTTTATCTTATGAGGAGATCACTCTCCCCCGCTTTCCTGGATAGTAACCGAATTGAGTTTGATAGCCAGCGCATTCCGGTTTTGAGGGTCGCGCGGCGGAATCGACAGGAGCACATCCATGCCCTGAGTGACCTCCCCAAAGACGCTGTGTTTGTTGTCCAGCCAGGGTGTGGGGACATGCGTGAGGAAGAACTGGCTGCCATTGGTGCCCGGACCGGCATTGGCCATCGAGAGGATGCCGGGCTTGTCATGGCGCAGGGTTGGGTGGAACTCGTCCTCGAAGCGGTAGCCCGGCCCGCCCGTGCCCGTTCCGGTGGGGTCGCCGCCCTGAGCCATGAAATTGGCGATCACCCGGTGGAAGATGGTCCCATCGTAGAAGCCCTGCCGGGCCAGGAAGACGAAGCTGTTGACGGTCTTGGGCGTTTTATCAGCATGCAGCTGGACGGTGATGGCGCCTTTATCGGTATCGAAGGTGGCCTGATAGATCTTTTGAGGATCAATCTCCATGGCAGGAGGGGAGTTCCATTTCATTTGGTTAGCAGACATAAGTTTTCCTTTATTAAATTGATTTGAGGGATATGGATATTTCTACTGGGAAGGCTTCAGCCAGATCCAGCCTCTGTGGTGTTTGGTTTGGTGGTACTGTATTTTTCATCCTGCAGGAGGGCCTGGATGCGGGCGACAACCATGTCCATCGCTACCACGTTCCAACCCCCTTCGGGAATGATCACATCGGCGTAGCGTTTGGATGGCTCAACAAATTCCAAATGCATGGGGCGGACAGTGGAAAGGTATTGCTGGATGACCGCATCGGTGGAGCGACCCCTTTCGGTGATATCGCGATGCAAGCGCCGGATAAAGCGCAGGTCTGGGTCTGTGTCCACGAAGATTTTGACATCAAACAACTCCCGCAGGCACCTTTCAGCGAAGATCAGGATTCCTTCGACCAAAATCACCGGTTGGGGCTCGATGCGGATGGTGTAACTCGTGCGGGCGTGCACCTTGAAGTCATACACCGGCAGGTCGATCGGTTTTCGCTCGATCAGTTGTTTGATCTGTTCCGAGAGCAGCTCGGTGTCGAGCGAGTCGGGGTGGTCGAAGTTGATCTCTGCCCGTTGGGCTTCCGCCAGGCCGCTCAAATCCTTATAATATGCGTCGTGGGGCAGGTAGGCGATATGCTGGGCGCCAACTCTTTGGAGGATTACATTTGCTACAGTGGTTTTGCCTGAGCCGGAGCCGCCGGCTACACCGATCACCAGGGGGGTTGTACGTTTGGGCATAGTAGAATTATACTGGAAGAGATGGGATTGAGTCACACAAAACACACAAAGCAGTGCCCGGGGGACACTGCTTTGTGGATGCCGAAGCCAACGATGGGAATCGAACCCATAACCGATCGCTTACGAAGCGATTGCTCTGCCGATTGAGCTACGTTGGCACAAGCGAAAGCCTTTGCTAAGGTACTTACTCTACATTGTGGAAGGATTATACCAAGACAGGCAACGATCGACAAGCTGGATTGCTGGGGTACAATAGCCTCAGCTTTTTGATACCCTTGGAGATTTATATTGCGCATAGCTATGTTATCTTATCATACCTGCCCACTGGCTACTCTGGGCGGGAAAGATACGGGCGGGATGAACGTCTATGTGCGAGACCTGACCCGCTATTTGGGGCTGGCTGGTGTCCACGTGGATGTGTTCACCCGCTCGCAGGATGAGCACGTGCCACATGTCCTGCATGACCTGGGCTACGGGAATCGTGTGGTGCACGTGCCAGCAGGTCCGGAAGTGCCTCTGCCCAAGGATGAGCTGGAAAATTATATTCCGGAGTTCGTTCAGGGCATCGAGGATTTCACCGAGACCAAGGGCGTTCGCTATGACCTGATCCATACCCATTATTGGATGTCAGGTGTGGCTGGCTTGGAGCTCAAGCGCCGTTGGGATGCTCCGCTGGTGCATATGTTCCATACCCTGGGCCAGATGAAGAACCGCGTCGCACAGTCACCTGCAGAGGTAGAGGGCGATTACCGGGTGCTGGGTGAGCGCAAGATCTTAAAAGACGCCGACCGGATCATCGCCGCTACGCCCGCTGAGCTGGCTCAATTGCAGTGGCTATACCAGGCCGACACTCAGCGGATTGTGGTGATCCCCCCGGGAGTGGACCTGAGCCATTTTTACCCGATCCCGGCTGATGAAGCCAAGGCCTTCATCGGCATCCCGCCTGAGGACCGTATGGTGCTGTTTGTCGGACGGATTGAGCCATTGAAGGGATTGGATGTCCTGATTGAAGCGATGGGCCGCTTCTGCCAGCACAGCCAGGGTGAACAGAAACAGCTTGACCTGGTTATCATCGGGGGAGAGCCAGATGTCAGCCAGCAGGTGATGACAGCCGAAATGTCCCGCTTGCAAGCTTTGCGAGAAAAATACGGCATCAAAGATATGGTCACTTTTTTGGGGAAGCGCGCCCAGGATACCCTGCCGTACTATTATTCTGCCGCCGAAACGGTGGTGGTCCCTTCCCATTACGAGTCTTTTGGGATGGTAGCCCTGGAAGCCATGGCTTGTGGGACTCCGGTGGTCGCCTCTCAGGTAGGCGGGCTGGCTTTTCTGGTGCAGGATGGCGTGACCGGCTATTCCGTTCCGGTGGGAGACCCGGAGGCGCTGTGCTGCCGGTTGATGTCTTTGTTGAGCGATCCTGAGCTGCGAACTAAAATGGGACATCAAGCTGCACAATTCGCCCGCCGGTATGCCTGGGAATTGATTGCAGACCAGATCACCAAGGTATACGAACAGGTATTGGAATAAGAATTAACCTTCTTCAGCCGGAGATGGCTTTTTTCTTTGAAGTGCCTAAGTCCTAAAAGAAAAGTCCCACCCGCCGGTTGAGGGGGGCAACCGGCAGGCAGGACCTATTAATTATCACACAAAAGCCATAGAATGGCAACCTGGTCAGGAGGCCAGTTTAATCTTCCTGGATTGCTTGGTTAATCTCTTGCAGTTTAGACCAGCCGGGCCACCAGGGTGATCTCTTTGACCGCCAGCGCCCTGGAAATTGGACAATCGGCTTTAGCCCCAGCAGCCTTCTCGCTGAAGACTTGCTCGTCAATCTGCGGAACTTCCGCTTCGGTGTTCAGGTCGATGCGGGTGATGGTGGCTTTGCCAGCTACCCGCTCGAAATGGACGCGCGCCTCGGTTGAAATACGCTTAGGAGGGAAGCCGGAGCGGGTGAGCTCCCCGCTGAGCGCCATAGAGAAGCACCCAGCCAGGGCTGCTCCGATCAGCTCCTCTGGGTTGGTGCCTTCTCCTTCCTCAAAACGTGACATAAACGAATAAGCGCCTTCAAACGCGCCGCTGCCCAGGTGCATCTGGCCCTGGCCCTCTTTTAATGTTCCTTCCCATACTGCGCTGGCTGAACGAATTGACATAAAATACCTCCTCAATTGATAGAGAAATAATCCCAAATATTTGGGCGCATGGTATGGTGTACCCACATGCCTCCCATTTTTGGGGGAGCTTCTATTTTTTTATTATAACCTATGGGCTAGGTTTGGTCTGGCGCGACTCAAGCGAACGACCAGCCAGGCCAACGTCATGATGGGCAGAGCCTGGGTGCCGGGAATCAGCGCCCATAAGACGGTCACGCCGCGCAAGGGCAGCAAACCTAAACGAGACAGCAGCGTCCAGGCCAAAGGCGCAGCCAGGAAATCCAGGCTCAGATCGAGCAGGTCGAGCAGAACCACCACTCCCAATGGGGTTGCGCGCAAGGCTTCGATGGGCCCGGCGTCAACTGGCAAGTTGATGCGCTTGACCCGCCAGATCACCCAGGCCAACAGGACCAGGGAAAGGACCAAACCAATGCCGGCCATAATTGCGAACAAGATCAGCGCTTGCCGCAGGTCGATCTCTGATAGCCAATTCATGTCAGGTTTGCTGCTCCTGCAAAGGATACCAGATCTGACGGTCTGCCAGAGCCCAGGCAGGGTAGGATTCGCCCAGCAGGAAGTGGTTAGCGTACAAGGTTGCCAATTTACCATAGCGCTGACTGGCCTGAATATCCTGCGTCTGCGCCGCCAACCGGTATAAGAGCGCCACCTGGGCAGAGTCGGCCAATACTCGCAGGGCGTCCTTGCTGTACCACTGCGCCTCCTGGCGAGAGCAGCGGACTAGTTTTTGCAGGGTCGCTTCCAAGATCTGGGCGGTTTGGCGCGCCGCGGCTGTCTCGGCTTGAGCCAACATAGGCAGGAAATCGTCCAAGAAGGGTTCGTAGGCGCTTTTCTTGTGCATGGCTTCCAGCATATCCAGGGCCTGGATATTGCTGCTGCCTTCCCAGATGGCGGTCACCAGCGCTTCGCGGTGCAGGCGCGCGATGGCGTAATCCTCCATGAAACCCAGGCCGCCGAATAATTCCATACCTAACTGAGTCAGATGGGTGGAGTGCTCGGCAGTGCGGTTCTTGGCCATATGAGACAGAAAGCGGGCGTAGTGGTAGGCGCTGGTATAGGGTGGGCTTTCCTTCCAGGCCAGGTCAAAGGCCTGAATAGTATGGAAGAGCAGCGCCAGCCCGCCCGCTGTGCGCACAGCGAAATCGGTCAGGTCGCAGCGCACCAGGGGATGTTCTACCAGCGGTTGTCCGAAGGCCAGACGAGCTTGGGTCCGCAAGAGCGCCTCCAGATGGGCCTTGCGCGCCAATCCCATCGCGCCGGCGGCGTTGGCCAGACGTGAAACGGTCAGATTCTCCAAAGTATAGTAAATGCCTAGCTCAGCTTGCCCGACGAGGTAGGCCTGGCTGCCGTTGAGCTCCACTTCTCCGGTTGGGACGGCTCGCGTGGCGCTTTTATTCTTCAGCCGGCGTAAGGAATAGTTCAGTTGACCGTCTGTGTCCAGGCGCGGTACCAGGAACAGGGCGATGCCTTTTGGCCCAGCGGGGGCGCCTTGTGGCCTGGCCGTGACGATGGCGATATCGGCCAGGCCGGCGTTGCTGGCAAAATATTTCTCCTGTCCATACAGGCGCCAGCCGCCGTCCTCCATCCGGGCGCTGGTAGTGTTGGCTCCCAGATCGCTGCCGCCCTGCGTCTCGGTCATCCAGGTTGCGCCCCAGGCCTGTCCGGAGAGCAGCGGTTCTAGCCAGGCGGTGTGCTCCGGCGCATATTTGTAAATGGCATAAGCGGTCTGGTTGGTCACAATCAAGGAGCAGTATAATCCCGGGTCAGCCAGCAGATATCCTAGCGCGTAATGGTGGTGCCAGGAGCCGCCTTCATAAGGGGGGCGGTTGATAAAAGCCATCTCTTGTAGCAATTGAGCATGAGCTGGATCGAGGCGAACCCGGTCGATCCGTTTTCCATCCAGGTCATGCGCCACCAGCTCCGGTCGCGCCAGCCGGTCTACCTGGTCGGCGATCTCGTAGGCTCGCCCACCGGCTAACTCACCAAAGCTGAGCAAGCCGGCTTGCTGGGCAGCAAAATCCTGCCAGTACAGCGGCAGGATATGTTTCAAGTCGGGTTCTAATAGCCACTGGTTCTTTCCAAAGGTATAGGATTGAAATTCCATCCTTCACTCTCTCCCTATCTGTGGGGGCATCAGAACGGTGCGGATCTCTTGTTCGGACAAGCCGGCTTGCAGAGCCATGCGCGCATGGACGTAAGAGCAGTAACGGCAGCCATTGACCTGGGTCACGGCCAGCATGATCCTCTCCCGAAAGCGACGTTCGATCTTGGGGCTCTTGCGCATGTGGTTTTCGACATACCCGTCCTGGGTAACTATAGCATAAATCTGACTGCTCGGGAGGGGAGCTGGTAACCGAAGTCATTTACTCCGTTCTGTTCAAAGAACTGTTAATCTTGCCCGTTGGGTGTGGTTCATATGTGGTAAAATATTGTCGCGTGATTTTGGAGATGCGCGTGCTGAGGCCGCCAGAACCTGATTGGCGGCATTTTTCTTTTATACCGGCTGAGGCCGGGGAGCAGAGGAGAGTAATTTAGAATGGAAACGAAATTGTACGTGGGGAACTTGTCCTATTCAGCGAGTGAGGAAGAGTTAAAGGATTTGTTTGCGCAAGCAGGCGAGGTATCCTCGGTTACGCTGATCAAAGATCGGGACACTGGCAGGTCGCGTGGTTTTGCCTTTGTGGAAATGAGCTCCCAGGTTGAGGCCGAGAACGCCATCAGTATGTTCAATGGATACACCATGGATAATCGCCAGCTAACTGTCAATATCGCCCGCCCACGTGAAGAGCGTAGTGGCGGCGGTGGTGGCGGCTTTGGTGGCCGCCGTGGTGGCGGTGGCGGTGGCGGTGGTGGTTACGGTGACCGGGGCGGCTCTCGCGACCGAGATCGCCGTAGTGGTGGTGGCGGTCCCCGCCGGTATTAAACCTACATGGTCGAAAATTGCATATAATAATAAAAGACCCCCTTTTCCTTGACCGGAACGGGGGCGTCTGTTATAATAATATTGTAGTGGGATGCCGTTTAGTTCTCGTTGGTTAAGGAAGCCAAAGGCCCAGGGCTTTTCTCCTTGGGTCATTTTGTTTTGGTTGCCCCGCAGGAACTCGTGCGTCTAAAGAAGCAAATTTTTCAGTAAGGAGAGTTAAAGAAATGTCAGAAAGAATCATCGGTACGGTAAAGTGGTTCAATGCTGGTAAGGGCTACGGTTTCCTTTCCAGAGAGGACGGCGCAGACGTGTTCGTTCACTTTACTGCGATTGCATCCGACGGCTATCGTACGTTGGAAGAAGGCCAGCGGGTTGAGTTCTCTATCGAACAAGGCCCCAAAGGCTTGCAGGCAGTGAACGTAATTCCCATGTAATACCCCACAACGCCAAGATTTCATCACCAAAATAACCGAAAAACCCCGTCGCAAGGCGGGGTTTTGTTCTACCATAACAACTGGTCAATTGACCAGTTGGTAAACTCCCCAGTGGGCCTGGTCTGCCTGACTTTTGGGCTGCTTTTGTCTGGCTGCGTGTAACCGACCCAAGTCCCTGACATCCCCCCGGATCCTTTTTCGGCTCGGGCAGATGGGGAAGATGGCCTGCTGGTCGAGTGGAGCGGCAACAGTCGCGGCCATCGCCCAGGGGGTGAATCCTTATTTGATCTGCAGATGGTTAATAACAGCCAGCATCCTTGGAATGGGGAATATTGCTTTTTAGCCGATTTTTAAGTGTGGGGTGTTGTACAGCGCACACTTATAAATCGGCTCTGTATATAAATGTAGGACTGACTAAAAAATTATGGAGCGGGTGTGGTTTCGCAGGCTCTTTGCGCCATATCCACGATCAGGTATTCTAAATCGGTGCGGGCGCGATAAAGGTAGGACTGCGAGGTGCCCTCCGCCTGGGTGACCAGGACATTCCCTTCATTCCAGATGTATTGCCAATCGATGGTGTAATCGACGATGCTGTCGGGCGGAGCTTCCAGGTTCAGTGAGAGCGTAAGCTCTTCTCTGCTCCCTTGAGTAAAGCTGTACAGGCTTTGCAGCCCGGAGATCACTTGGGGGCGCAGATCAGGCGTAATCTGGTTGTCAAGCTCAATCTCATATTCAAGCCAATACTGGCGCTCGAGGTTTGGGTTATATACATCACCGTTGGGGCAGTTCTCAATGCGGATGATTTCGGTCTCAAAGACCTCCGCCAGCGCGCCAATTTCGGAAAGCTCAACCAACGGTTCCGCTGGCGCCTGTGTGGCAGGTTGGTCGTTAGCCTTGGCGCGATTGCTGACAAATTGGTTAAAAAGGTCCACGCCAAATAACGCAACAAAACTGATCAGGATGATTACCACCAGAACAATAATCACAGAATACTCTAAGACACCTTGCCCGTTTTCAGTAGATTTCCTGTTATCGTGTGCTTTCAAAGATGTTTTCATTATGGACACGCTCCTATCATCATAAGTGTCATTTCAAACGGGCAATTCCTCCTCTTCTCCTTGTCTTTCACATTGGATGCTAGCGCATATTGACGGCAGCAGGCAGAAGGGCGTACTTCTGTATCGTCTGCTGGATAAATGATTTCAGCGGATGAATTGAGTCGATCAACAGTGTTTGGGTTTGTTTGGTACCTAACGCATTATACATATGGACTGTCAGATGCTTGATTAGGATTTGGTAAGCATCTACTGCGGACTGGATATCTTTGAAGACATGTGTGTCCTGCAACTGGTCCTCCACAATCTGTAAATACCAGGATTGTGTACGCATGGCGTTATTCAAGTCACTCACCAGGGCTTTTAACTGGCCTGGACCGAGCTGCTTTGAATAATTTTGCAAGATTTCTCTTAGCAAATCGCCCAGCGCAATTCGCAAGGTTTGTTGTTGGTAAGATACCGAATCCGGGCGGGCTTCTAAGAAACTGATCCGGGCCGGGTTATCTAAATTATGCAGGATTTGTGCCAGACAATCGTCGCCTGTGTCAGTTGCGTTGGGGTTAGAGAAAACGCTATCCATGGGCAGTAGTTGTCCAAAGCGCATGGCCAGGTAGCCTTCAGAGCGAGGCCACAAAAAGTGAAACAGGCCATTTGCCCTTTGCGCCTGGCAAGTGTGAACGTAATCCTGCAACATATTTCCACTTTCAGCCAGGATTGCTTGGGCAGGAGGAGACCATTCTAAAACTTGGCGGGCAGCCCGTAACGCTACCCTGGGCAGGTTGATCGAGCGGATAGAGCCATCACCGTTCTTCCAAACCCCCGGGATTCCTGGTGGATCGATTTGCTTGGAACCATTTTCACTGATATGGAAAGCCCCAGCATCCTTTCCCTCACAAATTAATAAGACCAGTTGCTGCTCCGAGCTAAATTGGATCTCTACCAATCCGGTCAGGTAGTATTGGTAATTGATGCGTAATATACTCTGGGCATAGGCTGATGAGCCAGAGGCGATATGGTCGGTTGCGTGTGGAAAGAATCTAATCATAATAAATGAGCATCGCCAGGCGATTGGTCAGCAGATTAAGTCCAGCGAAGCGTGGGGGCAGTTTGCTTTGCTATGATACCGCAAATTGAGCAATACTGCCAGTATCATGGTTTTCGCAGGACTTTGGTACTAGCAGGGCTGCTATTATAACGGTCTGGGGTAAAATTGCGTAGGGTTTAGAAATTGGGTCAATGGGAATGGCTATGGTAGAAAAATGAATGCGCCCAAACAATTGATCTATTTGCATGGTTTGTTCAGCGATAGCAGCGGAGTAAAGGCGACCCTGCTGCGCGGCCTCTTCCCTGCTATCCTGACGCCCGACTTCAGCGGACCGCTAGAGGAACGTATGGCCTTGCTCAATTCGCTGCTGATGGATAGCTGTGGTTGGACGATTGTTGGCTCGTCCTTCGGGGGCTTGATGGGCGCGCTCTTCACCTGCCAAAGACCGGACCAGGTTGAAAAGCTGATCTTGCTTGCGCCAGCCTTGATTTGGCCCGATTTTGCCACCGCCCCGCTGCAGCCTGTGGATGTACCCGTGATCGTCTACCAGGGCTCGCGTGATGAGCAAATACCGCCTCAGGAGGTTGAGCGCTTGGCGCGATTGGTCTTTACCAACCTGACTTATCACTTGGTCGATGACGACCACGGGTTGTATAAAACCGTACACTCGTTGGACTGGCAAGAGTTGCTCGGCTAAGGCAGCGGATCATCCATTTCTGCTGAGTGTAGCCGCCCGGATCTGCCTGACCTGCAGCAGGTGGGAGCGCTCGTGTTTGGCAAAATAACTGGCCTGCTGCAGGATCGTTACTTGCCCAAATTCCTCATGTTCCCCGGTCCGCCACCAGCTTTCCATAGGCATCGTTTGCAAACGTTTCAGAAGCTCAAAGCGGGAGGCTTTCAATTGTTGAAAGATCTGGCTACCCGGTTTGGACTCTCCCTCATCCAGCATCCAAGCAGCCACTCCTGCCAGGGATGGATTTTGTTCTGCCAGCATCTTTTCCACGCGGCCAGCCAACAGCTCTTGAGATACAAGCAAATGTTGCAGTGCTTCGCGGAAATTCCATTCGCCGGGTTCAGGATAGTATTCCATCTGCTCGTCATCAAGACCCTCGACCAGATCGCCGATTTCGTCGATTCCCGAGGCCAGAACTTTCAGGGCTTGTGCGGGAGGCAGGAGTTCCAAATACCATATGGGTAGGAATTCCCTGAATGTCAACGAATGTGCCCCACACTCTGTGCACGTAAGCGGCGTTTTTCCCAGATAGGTTTCAGCGCAGGTGCGGCAGACTGAAACCTGGGGTATCTCGGCCTGGGAGATTGCCCGTTTCTCGCGGATGCCTCTTTTTACGTTCCTTAATGCCTTTGCCAGCGCGGCCTGTCCTGGCGTGTCCTGCATGGCTTGGATGGCGCTTTCTACATTGGCTTCTAATGCTTGACTGCCTGTGGATAGCCCCTGGTTACTGAGGCGGATTTCCGTGGAAAAGGCGGCTGCCCACAGAAGCTTGGCAGCGTTATACAAGCCATCCATTTCTAACCGGCGAGCAAGTTGGATGAATTTAATAATGTTTTCCTGGCTGATTGAGTCCATTGTTACACACCTTTTTTTAAATTTTGTCTACCTGATTCGGCAAAAGCCTGCGCAGGAATGGATAGGCTTCTAGGTCATTCTTCAAGCGTTTTGACGATTTCGGCTAAATTGGTTTTCATACAGATGAGCGTAAAGCCCTCCTTGCTCAACCAGTTCACGATGAGTGCCGTGCTCTACGACCTGGCCCCGGTCCATGACCAGGATCAGGTCGGCTGCCAGGATGGTGCTCAGGCGGTGGGCAATCACGATGCTGGTGCGCCCAGCCATGACCAGCTTGAGCGCCTCTTGGATCAAGGCCTCCGACTCGCTGTCCAGGTGGCTGGTAGCCTCATCTAGCACGAGCACGCGCGGGTCTTTCAAGATTACCCGCGCCAGGGCAATACGCTGCTTTTCCCCACCGCTCAGGCGATAGCCGCGTTCTCCAACGATGGTATCGTATCCATCTGGCAGGTCTTTAATAAAGTCGTGGATATTGGCAGCCCTGGCGGCGGCTTCAATCTCTGCCTGGCTGGCGTCCAGCCGTGCATAGACCAGGTTGGTGCGGATGGTGTCGTGAAACAGATGTGTCTCCTGGGTAACCATACCGATCTGCTCAGCCAGGGAAACCAGAGTGACATGACGCAAGTCATGCCCATCGATCAGGATGCAGCCTGCGCTTGGGTCATACAGGCGCGGGATCAGATAGGTCAGACTGGTTTTCCCCGCGCCGCTGGGTCCCACTAGTGCAACCAACTGGCCTGGCTCTACCCGGAAGGAAACATCCTGCAGGGCGTATTCCCTCGCCTGGCTGGGGGCAACCAGCTCTTCATCGCCCAGGGCATCCTGGAAACCATGCCCATCTGCCTGCTTTTGGCCTGTGCTGCTGCCGGACAGGACAGCTGTCACATTTTCCATGGACCCGAAGCGGTGCACATCGCTCAGCAGGTTTTCTTTATTGATCTCATAACGAAAGGATACATTTTCGAAGACCAGCTCCCCACGTACATCCTGTAAGGGGATGGCGTCCGGTTTTTCGGTGATATCTTGTGGCAGGTCGATGATTTCAAAGACGCGCTCGAAGCTCACTACTGAGGTGGCAAACTCGACCGGTGCGTTGGTCAACCCCTGCAGGGCTGAGTACAGGCTGGTCAGATAGGCGCCAAAAGCAACGATGGTGCCAATGGTGAAAGCCCCCTGGATGACCAGGTAGCCGCCGATCCCGTACACCAGCGCTGAGCCCACAGCGCTGAGCAGACCGATGATGACGAAGAAAGAGACCCCGGTTACGGCTCTGTTGATGCCCACATCCCGAACTCTGACAGCCCTATCCTGGAAGCGCTCGATCTCCTGGTCTCTGCGTCCGAACAGTTTGACCAGCAAAGCCCCGCCGATGTTAAGGGTCTCGTTCATCATGGCGTTCATTTGAGCATTGGCTTCCATATGCTGGCGGGCGATTTCTCTGAGACGGGCCCCCATTCGGCGGGCTGCCAGGATGAACAAGGGCAGGATGATAATACTGATGATGGTCAACCGCCATTCAAGTGTCAGCATCACCAGCAAGACCGCGCTGGTCTGGATGATATTGGTGATGATCCCTACAATCGTATTGCTTATGGCGTTCTGCGCTCCGACGACGTCATTATTCAGGCGGCTCATCAGCTCGCCGACTTTGGTATGGGTGAAGAACCGCAGCGACATTCGCTGCAAACTGGCGTATAGGGCCACCCGCAGGTCGTAAATAACCCCTTCTCCGACCGATGCGTTCAACCGGCGCTGGATGACGTTGATCCCGCCGCCTATAGCAGGGATCAACAGCAATCCCAACGCCAATAAAACCAACCGGTCGATATCACCAGAAGGTATGGTCCGGTCGATCAGGTCTCGCAAGATCAAGGGTGTCAGCAGCGTCAAGCCTGTGGTCAGCAAGATCATTGCCAGCATACCGGCTATCTGCCAGCGGTAGGGTTTTGAATAGCCCAAAACGCGCAGCATCAATGCGCGCGTGACTTTGGGTTTTTCATCCGGCGATCTTATTAAGCTAAACCAACCGCTGCCGTGAAATCCCATCAAAACCTCTTTTTGTTGTTGTGGATGCCATCAATCGACTACCTGTACGCCTCGCCAGAAGGCTACGTGGTCTTTGATCTGTTTGGCGGCCTCTTTGGGCTGTGGGTAATACCTGGCCCCACCCTGATTGACCTTTGCTGCAACTTCGATATCATAATAGCTGGCTACGCCTTTCCAGGGGCAGGTGGTGTGTGCGTCACTTTCCTTGAAGTATTGGCGCTTGATGGTGTCCGGTGGAAAGTAGTGGTTCCCTTCCACCATGATGGTCTGGTCGCTTTCCGCCAGTACTGCTTCATTCCAGATTGCTTTCGGCACGATTACCTCCTAATTTTGAGAGTCATTATACTTCAACCAGTTTGGCGTTGATCCCACCCTTTCGGCCAGATATTTTCTTAAGCGAAATAGAGTATTGCCCCGTCTTTTCCCTATCCGCGTTTCTCTAAAAGGATACTTTGAAGATGGGTCTGAAAACATCGCTTTATGGGCCAATACCGGTTCTGACGAAGGGCGTAGCCACGATCCGCAGCTGCCCAAATTGGAAAAGAGCAGTCCAGTTTTTTGGCAAAGCATTTCAAGATGGCTCAGCAGGGTTTCGGTGGTGAGGGGAAGAGTATTCTTGCCGTAGACCTGCCAGTCTTACCCACATCTATTGTTCCTTGATGGTACGGGCGATAGCTACCGGATATGCCATGGACCACGTTTCTGTGACCCCAGCAGGCTGGTGGAACCGGGGTTACGAGCTGCCGGAGGAACATCCCGGGCGAGCTCATCGGGTGTTGGAGAACATATGGACACATCCACCGCACTCGATTTCCTGTTTCAAATCGTTTGAGCATGAGCAGGCTGGCCAGGTGATAAGCGCTGCTGGAGCTCATCACATCGCCTCCAATGATGATGACTTCGGCAGTGGCAGGTAATTCCATACTGTTCCTCTTCTGTCTCTAAAGAAATTGACAAAAAACTGGTATGCGTGCTGGGCGCTAACTCCCTGAACACATACCAGTTCTTCAGATTTGTTCCCTAAAATCAGGCTTAATCGTCAATTTCGACTTTGGGTGTTTCCGTATCCTTGTCCTTTTCTTCCTTGTTAAGGCTTGCCTACGTCATCCGGTTTACCAAGGTCATCTGGTTTGCCGAGGTCATCCGGCTTACCGAGATCGTCCGGCTTGCCTACGTTATCCGGTTTGCCAACGCCCTCTGGTTTACCAGTATCGGCTGGCTGGCCAAACCCACCCGGCCTGCCGCTGGGCAAATCAGGCGATTTTTCGGTACCTACTGGCCTGCCGGTTTCTTCTGACGGCAGCTGGCTTTCTTCTGGCGGCCCAACCGGCTGTTTATTTTCCCAACGCGTTAGCAATCGTTCCATATTGATGGTTGTGACGGATATTGCTCGCTCGATGCCTGGTATGACCGCGTTAGGTGCATTGGGAAGCAGCATTTTCAGGACAACTAGATGCTTGTTGAGCTGATCGCGTAGGTGATCGGCTTTCTGTTCGGCCCAGGCCTCATCGTCTGGTTTCACGTTTTCTAGCAGGATGCTTGCCCCAAGCAGAGTCTCTTCGAAGCGAGCAACCGCAATGGCAATCTCTTCATCGCGACCGGACTTCACCAAGGCCTGGATTTCTTCCAACCTGCGTTCTGTGAATTGCTCGTAAAGAACGCTTTCGCCCTCTTCATTGGCAACTGCCAGGCGCAGATCTTCCAGCGTTGTTTTAAGCGGGTAGAGTGTGTCACCCGGCAAGGCATGAGCCGAAGCGTATACCGTGCCCCCACTGAGCATCACGAATAAGAAGGCCAGTAACAGTGCAATGGAGGCAGTTCGCCAGCGCAAAGAGTTGGTCGTCAGATGCTGGAAGAAACTTCCCACCCGGTCGACCACGGTCAGTTGTTGTTCTTGCTCAATTTTTGCCACCAGGCGCGCTCGACCGGCTTTGAAATAGGCGGGATTAGGAGTAGGTAGCTTCGCGCTGCGCAAGATCAAGGCCGCGTCCAGGAGAACCGCCAATTCCCCTCTGTGTTCTGGATAACGCTCAAGACATTGCGTGCGCGTTAAGATCCCTCTCTCAATTGCCTCAAGGGATTCATCCAGGATAAGAACCGTTGGATCTTGCATCGATAGCATCCTCTGTTGCGGGTACAGGGTTTAAGCATGCTATATTGTGAAGCCTTTGCCAGGAAACGCATAATTCCCCAGGCGGGGCCCCTTGCCCGCAGAAGGGTTTGTTCTTCTGGAGCTTCATTATTTTAGCTGCTCAGGCGCTAATAAGCCTGACCCTAACAACTCTCTCTCAATAGTATAGACGTAAAACAAGTCATTTTGTTACACATTTCATTAAGATTGATGGTAACAAAACCAGCCTTTCGGTGTTAAGGCCTGCTAGAGCTTATCCAAGATCGATTGTACCGCAGCTTTGCATAGGTATTATAATTGATATTCATGCGAATTGGACCGCTTCTTTTGGAACCGATATGTCCGAAAAACAGGTACGTGAAGGGATCACCCCTAAAACTGGGATCTTCTGCGGTAACATCTGAACAGGTTTTTGCCTAAGCGATTAACTTTTAGTGGATATGATAGAATCAG
>JAWOHN010000171.1:0-2772 GCA_046485135.1 Anaerolineales bacterium
CCGACAACCTGTTTGAGCTGCAGGTCCGGTTGGGTCTGGCAAGCTTGAATATCACCATTGATATCCTCACATGCCATTCGCCTTAAAATTTCCCGCAGCTGGCAGCCTGGCTCTGTGTTCAATTCAAACAGAGTGGGAAGGCCCAGCTGGATATTGGTGAAATTGCGATAGAAAGCCGGGACGTCTGGTACGAGTGCCAGGGTCACCAGACTGGCATGGCATTTGCGGGCCAAGCAGAAGGCGAATTCAATAGCAGCCCGGTCGTCCTGACTTCCCCGCACAACCAATAAGATGGACCGGATGGGCCAGCGTGGGCTGCGGACAATGATGTTGTGGTCACCGCATTCTTGGATTATATTGGGGGTCTGCTCATTTCTCAATAGGTGTTTGAGACGCTGAATATAGTCCCGCGATAAGTTGACCGAGGTTGTCTTGGAATCATTAATTGGGCTCAGGCCCGTAGCTGATCCGCTTTCTATCATGGCGCTACCTCCTGGGGAGGGGAACGATTCTCCACACTCAGGAGTATAGCCGCGGCCAGTGACAGGGGCTGTGACAGGGGTGTGATAAAGCTGTGATAAATCTTGAGAAAGCCTAATCAATCAAAAGAAGGCCAAATTTGGGTCAGGCGCCCGGCTCAGTCTTAGTGAGCAAACCATAGCCCAAACCGGGCAGGTTGGCGATGGCCGTCACCTGGGACTGCCCTCGCTCCAATTTCCCCCGCAGGCGGCGCACCAATTGGCGCAGCATCTCGCGGTTGCCCTTGCCATGCCCCCAGACCTCGGCGATCAGTTCATCGATCGTTACATAATGGTTTTCGCGCAAGCTCAGGCTGTCCAGCAGGCGGCTCTCTAAATGGGTCAGGGTGACGGTGGCGCCATCCGAGAACGAAAGTTCACGCCTGCCCGGGTCAAACAGGATGTCGCCCAGCGGGCGTGTTGCGGGAAGGGGAACTTTACCGGAGCGGCGCAGCACAGTTTGGACGCGGGCGACCAGCTGGCGCGGGCTGAAGGGTTTGAGGACATAATCATCGGCGCCCAGCTTCAACCCGTGCACGATATCGTCTTCTTCAGCACGTACGGTCAGCAAAATGATGGGGGTATCGGCTACCTCGCGGATGCGCGCGCAGACCGCGAATCCATCCAGCGCGGGCACCGTCCGGGGCAGGTTGATATCCAGGATGACGATGTCCGGCTGTTCGTCTTCCCAGGCGCTCAGGGCCGTGCTGCCGTCGAAGGCTTGCAGGACTTGAAAGCCCTCTTTGCGCAAGGTGAAGGTCAGCAGGTCAGACAAGATGCGATCGTCATCCACGACCAATGCCTTCATGAAGCCCCTCCTGCGTTGGGTTCAGAGGGCGCCTCTAAGAGCGTGAACCAGAAGATGGCGCCTCCACCGGGGCGCTCGCGCATCCCAACGCGGCCACCCTGCGCTTCGACGATGGCCTTGACCACAGACAACCCCAGGCCGGTTCCCTGTTGCGGGCGATTCTCGCTGTGCGGGTTGGGAAAAGGATGGAACAGGCCGGCCTGCTGCTCGGGGGAAATCCCTGGGCCGCGGTCGCTAACGCTGACCTCGATGCTGCCGGCCTCCCACGCGGCAGAGACCTTAATCGACCCCGAACCGGCGCGCAGGGTTTGTGGATGGACCGCCATCGTTTCGCCCTGCGCTGTGGATTGAGGCGCGCCCCATTTGAGCGCATTGGAGAGCAAATTCACCAACACCTGTCCCGTCCGGCGCGGGTCGGCCAGGACCGGCGGGATGCCAGGCGGGATTTCGGTCTCGATATCAATCCCATATTTTGCCGCCAGTGGGGAGATGGCCACCACGGTCTCATGGACAATGGCGTGAAGGTCGGATGGCTGCACAAAAACCCGGAAGCGGCCGGTCTCGATACTGGCGCCTTCCAGCAAATTATCGATCAGGGTTTGCAGGTTTAGGATACCCAGGTGGATATTGTTCAACAGGTCCATCAGCTCATCCTGCTCCAGATCGGGGAGCTGATCGAGCAGCAACTCGGAAGAGGCAGCCAGCGCGGAAAGAGGTGTGCGGAATTCATGGGTGATATTGGCCAGGAAATCCCCCAACAAGCGGCGGATGGATTCCTCGCTGCTGACGTCGCGCAGGACCAGGACGGCGCCGGTTTTGCCGCTTTCCGGTGGGCCCATGCTGGCGCGGGTGATGGCCAGGGTGGCCGGCCGGCCGTTGCGTACCTTGACGACAATCTTCTGCTTGCCGCCTGGATCGGGCAAACGCTGGCTGAAAGTCCCTTCGCCGTTGAAGAGCGGAAATACCTCGTCAACCGGCCTGGAAAGCACATCTTCTTGATCCCAGCCGGAAATCTGTTCAGCCCCATGACTGAAAAAGGTGATGTTCTTATTGCGATCCAGGGTGATGATGCCTTCAACAACCGACTCGAGCAGGTGATCGGTCCAGGCTTTCTCATTGCGCAGCTCGCTGATGGTGTGGTTCAAGGTTGCCCGGGCATCGTCCAAAACATAGGAAAGCAAGGCCAGCTCACGCACGGACGAGTCAACCTGCACCGGGGTGGTCAAATCCCCGTGGCGCAACTCTTGGGCGGCATCTCTGAGCTGCTCCAGGGGGCGGCTGATCTGCCTGGCGCGCAAGACGCCCAAACCCGAACCCAACAGGATGACCAGGAAGATGCTCCCGCCGATGATCCGGTTGAGTCTTTGGCGGATCTCGATGAAAGCGGAGGCCGGCAATGAAACAACGGTCTCCAGGCCGGTGTCCTGGTAACGGCTGCGCAGGGAA
>JAWOHN010000014.1:0-24185 GCA_046485135.1 Anaerolineales bacterium
CGCAAAACTTTGACCAGCTCAGGTTCATCTTCGATAATCAGGATCGTAGGCATACGCTTAGAGCATCCAAGAATGTCCCTTTGATTATATCGGAAAAACGTCAGATGGTATCTGTCCGAGATTGCACAGAAACCCGGTCATCAACGATCGACCGGGTTTCTGCGTTGCTGTCTGCTGGGAGTTTTAGCCCCCTTGCGATGCAGCTCGCGCTCCACGATTTCCAAAGCCCCGCATCCCGCTGCTGGGGCGATCCGTGCCATCTGGCCCAGTTCCGTTGCACGCGCCGCCGGCAAAGCCACGGCTGCCCATACGCTGGTTCATCCAGGTAGCCTGCTCCTGGGTGATAAGGCCTGCTTGAACGGCTTTTTGTAAGGCGCCAGCGCGCACTTCTGCCCTCAAGGCGCTGAAATTCTCAGGGCTGATGCCAAATGATTCAGCAACCTGCCACATGCTTTCACCGGCTGCCAAACGGGATTCAATGTCCTCGACGCTGGCGCCAAGGGCGTTTGCAAAGGCTTCTACCATGGATTCGTGCATTGGCCCGTAATTGCCATCCGCCGGTTGGGCCTGGAAAAATCCTTGACCCATCATGCCATAGCCACCGCGCCCGCCCATCATCTCTGGGCCGTAGCCTGCACCGGGCTCAGCCGGGGTGGGGGCTTGTGCCAGGGCAGCCCCAGCGGTCAGTGCAGCAGCTATAACGAAGATACCAATAATCCAGATCTTTTTCATGTTGTTCACTCCTTTTATTAGGTTTACCGTTTCGATCTGGCTTAAGGATACCGTATAGGTGTGAAGAAGTTGTGAAGAGCGCTTGAAGAAGGTGTGAAACAATTTCAGGGCTGTTCCTCTCCCGAAAGCAGGCGGATTTTCTCCCAAGGCGGCGCTTTGGATTCTTCGGCCAGGATGGCGCGCAACTCGAAGATTTCATCGCGGATGGTAGCCGCCTTTTCAAATTCCAGCGCGCGCGCGGCCTCCTTCATCTGCTTTTCTAACTCGTTGATCACCCGCTGCATTTCTTGTTTGGACAGGCTGCTGGCGCCTTTTGCACGGTACTCGCCCCTTGGCTCTGCCACAGCACGGACTGTCAACTGGTCAGTCAAATCACGGACAGCCTTGTGAATGCTGACCGGTTCGATGCCATGTTGTTGGTTATAGGCGACTTGCTTAGCCCGGCGGCGATTGGTTTCCCCGATGGCAGTCCGCATGGCCTCGGTCTCCTTGTCTGCGTACATCAGAACCTTCCCGCGCACATGCCGTGCTGCCCGGCCGATCGTCTGAATCAGGGCTGTCCCTGAACGCAGGAAACCTTGCTTGTCAGCATCCAGGATGGCAACCAGCGATACCTCGGGCAGGTCCAGGCCCTCCCGCAGCAGGTTGATGCCAACGACCACGTCAAACACGCCCAGGCGCAGGTCGCGCAGGATCCCTACTCGTTCCAATGTGTCGATTTCGGAATGCAGGTAGTGCACCTTGATCCCTAACTCCATCAGGTAGTCAGAGAGCTTCTCAGCCATTCTTTTCGTCAAGGTGGTTACCAGGACGCGCTCGCCCTGCTCCACCCGCTGGCGAATCTCACCTACCAGGTCATCCACCTGGCCTTCCACGGGGCGCACGTCAATCTCGGGGTCAACCAACCCGGTTGGACGGATAATCTGTTCGACAACCTGGTCCGCCAGGGCCAATTCGTATGGTCCTGGTGTGGCAGAAGTATAGATCGTCCAACCCATGCGTTGCTCGAATTCGTCAAATTTCAAAGGCCGGTTGTCCATGGCGGAGGGCAGGCGGAAACCGTACTCAACCAGGGTCTCCTTGCGAGAGCGATCGCCGTTGTACATCCCCCGGATTTGCGGGACGGTCATATGCGATTCGTCCAACACCAGGATATAGTCATCCGGTAGGTAGTCAACCAGGGTCCAGGGTGGGGTGCCAGAACCACGCTGGTCCAGGTGGCGGGAGTAGTTCTCAATCCCGGCGCAATAGCCCACCTCGCGCAGCATTTCCAGGTCATATTGGGTACGTTGCTCCAGCCGCTGGGCCTCCAACAGTTTCTCCTGTGATTTGAGCTGAGCCAGGCGGGTTTCTAATTCTTGTTCGATGTCTTGGATGGCTTTTTTAAGCTTATCCTCATCGGTGATAAAGTGCTTGGCGGGATAAATGAAGACGCTGGTCAATTCTCTGCGCAGCTCACCTGTCACCGCGTTAAACTCCATGATACGCTCGACCTCATCACCAAAGAAGGTGATGCGGTATCCGAAACGATCCTGGTACGCGGGGATGATCTCCAGCGTGTCGCCGCGCACCCGAAAAACGCCGGGAGCGAGCTCAAGATCGTTCCTTTGGTACTGGCTCTCGATGAGCTGGCGCAACAGCGCATTCCGGCGGTAGGAATAACCACTCTCCAGGTTTATGACCACTCGTCCATACGCCTCTGGATTTCCGATCCCATAGATGCACGAGACAGAGGCAACCACAATCACGTCATTGCGGGACATAAGTGAGGTGCTGGCTGCCAGGCGCAAGCGCTCGATTTCCTCATTGATGTCGCTCTCTTTCTCGATATACAGGTCATGGCGTGGTACGTAGGCCTCGGGTTGGTAGTAATCGTAATAGGAGACGAAATATTCCACCGCATTGTCTGGGAAGAAATCCTTGAACTCGGCGTACAGTTGGGCTGCCAGGGTCTTGTTGTGTGCCATTACCAGGGTTGGCTTCTGGATTTCGGCAATCAGAGACGCAATGGTGAAAGTCTTACCCGTCCCGGTGGCGCCCAACAGCACCTGATGTTGGTGGCCGCGCTGGATGCCTTCCACCAACTGGCGGATAGCTTCGGGTTGGTCACCGGTAGGTTTGAATGGTGCATGTAATTTGAATTCCATTTTTGTGATTTTACCACTACAAAGGCGTGGGCTGAGCAGTTACGTTACCCGTTACCTTACATATATGGGATTGCTGAAAATCCAACCTCGCATCCGACCAAGATAATGGATGTACACTTCCACCCGGTAGACGCCCGGCTCAGAAGTGATGTATGTGCAATTTTCCCGCTTGCGCCAGATTTTGACCGGTTTGCCGTTGTGTAACAAGCGGCACTCGCTTATCATCGGCAGGCGGATTTGCAAGGTTATCCCGTTGCGGCATTCGATCTCATCCCCCATATTGGCAATGCCCTCTGCGCCTTGAGCCCGGAAACGAAATCCGCGCGTGGGAGCCGGTTGATCATAGCCAATGAACGCGTGACCTTCTCTCAGAGCCTCCAGGATCACGCGGCGATCCTGAAAAATATCGCCGGAGAGTGGATGGGGCAAGATCAGGTGTGTATTGATAGCCCGAAAATGGAACTCATAGGGAAAGACTGTGCGGCGCAGCGGCCCCATGCGAGCAGGCAAGGCATGGGCATCCGAGCCGCCGATGGCGACAACTTTGTTTCCCTGGCTGAGCAACTCATCCCATTTCCGCAGGGCTTCTGGAAAGGGGCCACGGGCAATGCGTTTGGGGTTGAAGACGTAATAAAGGGCATGCAGCATAGTTTTTAAACGGCCCTTGAATTCTGAAAATCCGTTCCACAACTCGATGCCGGTGAAGCCGTGCAGGTCCCAGTCGACCCACGATATATCCGTCTCACCCACGGCTGGTGCGGGGGGGTCCACCGGATGAGCAATAAAGGATAGTCCTTCACTCTTTCGAATGGTATCAAGCAGACGTTGTGGTTCTGACGCAAGAGTTGCCAACTCACGACCTACCCCGATGACGAGCAGGTGGTTTTTTTGCGGGTGGCGAGCCTGATTGTGGATCTCTTCGCCCACCAGGAGCAACACCCGCTTATCCCCGTCCTGGTAGTACTCTTCTGGTCCGTTCACCCACACATTGTGATCGGTAACGACAACCGCGTCTAACCCGCAACGAATCGCCGCTTGGGCAATGCGCTCATGGCTATAGTGCCCATCGGAGTAGGGCGTATGCATATGAAGATTAACGGTGATCTCGTGCATGCTAGTTTGGGTGTGCGGGCAAAGGTCTGGCTAGATCAGACATTCAAGTTTTGAGCAATGCCGTTGGGTGACTATCCGCCTGGCAGACTATTTGGTATAATCCGCCTGCCTGGTTCTCGTTCTGTTTTCCTTGAGCTGGGCCAAAGGCTAGTTGGAAATAATGGGCTTCCTTAAAAAGCTACTGGTAAATTCAGGCTTTTCAGGTTGCCGCTCGATACTTGATTCGGAGATTGATTGTGGAAAACTATTTATATGTCGCACTGATTATAACGTCAATTGCCCTGATCGCCAGTGTCATCTTGCAGAGCAAAGGCGCAGGACTGGGTGGTCTGACTGGCGGCGATACCGGCGGTATCTTCACAGCCCGCAGAGGGATCGAAAAGACCCTCTTCCGAGTGACGATTGTGCTGGGTGTTGTGTTCTTTATGCTGGCAACCGCCACAGTGATGGTGTTGCGCGCACAACTTGGTTAGAATTATTGCTCTTGATCCCGAAGGCCTTTTGCGGCCGCTGAGTTCAACAAAAGAGAAGGCAGCTCACGGCCTGCGGGCCTGAGCGCCTGTTTGTAATTTCCCCATTTTCTTATGAGAAAACTGCGTTGGCCTATCCTAATTGTTATCCTGGCGTTGGCAGCGATTGGAATTTTGCTGCTCAGCCGGGACCCAAACCTGCCACCGATAATACCTGATGAGGTCCAGCCCGTTACGGGAGGGGTTTATATTGAAGGCCTGGTGGGCAAGTTCAGTCGCCTTAATCCTTTGCTGGATCTGTATAATCCCAGCGATCACGATGTCGACCGTCTGATTTTCAGCAGTCTGATCCGCTTTGACGATCGCGGCTTACCTTTGGGGGATCTGGCAGAATCGTGGGGGATCTCTCTAGATGGCACGGTCTACAATTTTTCCCTGCGGCAGGAAGCTATCTGGCATGACGGGCAGCTGGTAACCAGCAATGACATCCTTTTTACCGTCAATATGATGCGCGACGATGAGTCCATCATCTCCACTGACGTACGTGAGCTTTGGAAGGCAGTGGAGGTGGTTCTCCTGGATGAGAAGACGATCCAGTTCCGTATACCTGAACCCTTTGCTCCTTTTATGGATTACCTGACTTTTGGCATCCTACCGGCGCACCTCCTGGAGGGCCTGACTCACGCTGAAATGATCGATTCTCCCTTCAATCTCCAACCGATTGGCTCCGGTCCTTACCGCTTGGAAAGTTTGACCATTGAAGGGAACGAAATCCAGGGATTGGTATTGAAGTCATTCCAAGGCTACTACGGGCAGATGCCCTTTATCGAACAGATTGTCTTCCAGTATTTCCCTGACGCCCGCTCCGCCTTGGAGGCTTACCGGCGGGATGAAGTGATGGGGATCAGCCAGATCACCGCGGATGTCCTGCCGGATGCACTCAAAGAACCCAATTTGAGGTTGTACACCGGCCGGCTGCCGGAGCTATCCCTGATTTTTTTGAATCTGGATAACCCAGAGGTCCCATTTTTATCTGACGTACCCATCCGGCGGGCCTTGTTCCTTGGATTAAACCGGCAGTGGATGATCGATCATCTGTTAGGTGGGCAGGCGATTATGGCGGATGGTCCGGTATTCCCCAATACCTGGGCTTATTATGATGGAATCGAGCATATAGAATATGCTCCAGATGAAGCCATCAAGTTACTCAAGGATACGGGCTACACGATTCCGGCAGAAGGCGGCACCGTACGCACCAACCAGGACGGCTCCCCTTTACGTCTGGAATTGCTTTATCCGGATAACGAAAAACATGCTTCCCTGGCAGCGACGATCGAAGAGAACTGGGAGAAGTTGGGGATTGAAGTAAGCTCGCGACCGGTCTCCTATCAGGAGTTAGTAACAGATTATTTGGAGCCGCGCCTGTACCAGGCAGTTCTGATCGATCTGAACATGACGCGCTCACCTGATCCTGATCCTTATCCTTTCTGGCATCAGACTCAAATCACAGGCGGGCAAAATTACTCTAAGTGGGATGATTTTCAGGTCAGTGAATATCTGGAGCAGGGACGGGTTATTGTTGATATTGGTGAGCGAACGAAAAACTACCGCAATTTCCAGGTGCGCTTTAGCCAGGAGCTTCCTGCGCTGCCCCTGTTTTACCCGGTATTTGTTTACGCGGTGGATGCAGAGGTGCAGGGAGTAAGTATAGGCCCGCTTTTCGATCCCTCCGATCGCTTTTCTCTGATCAATCGCTGGTTCCTGGTCTCCAGACGCACCGGACCGGCTATGGAAACGGTTGAGGAGGCCGATTCCGAAATCAGTCTACCAACCGGAGAGCCCTAAAGCATAATTGCCAGAGATGGAGAGGGTGTTCTCATGGGATCGCTCACCCGAGCAGTGTTGAGGTGTACCTGACGCCTTCTTGCGCTATGGCGAGCGGTCATATAGCCAGCGATAAATTGAAAAAACCTCATAGATGCTACGAACGTAGGTGCGTGTTTCATCAAAGCGGATGATTTCCAAGAACAGGTCCGGGTCGTTGCCGGCCAGGTTTTTCCATTCTCTGGCGTTGCCGGGGCCGCCGTTATAAGCCGCCAACGCCCCATGCAGATCGCCGTCCAGATAACTGCGAGTGAAGTCTAAATAATCGACCCCGAAGCGGATGCTCACCAGCGGGCGCACCAAGTCTGCCTGGCTGTAATTGGTTGGATAGCTGAGCCGGTTGGCCCTCTCCTGGGCGGTTGCGGGCATTAGTTGCATCAATCCCTGCGCCCCTGCGCCCGATACAGCAAAACCTTCAAAAAAACTCTCCTGGCGAATCACGCTGAAGATGAATAAGGGGTGGAAATCATAAGTTTCTGCTTGTGGCAGGACCAATTCGGAGAAATAAACCCCGAAGCGCATCCGGTTGAAATACTTGGGAGCCTGCATTGTGGCAGCATTATCCATGCCTGCCAGGGTCAACACCTGACGGGCGGCCAGGATGGTTGAGCGATAGATGCCCAAGTCCATGGTGTAATTTGCCAGACGGTAAGTATTGGCGGGATCCTCTTCGACGGAAGTACGCAGGCTCTCAAATTCTTGCCGGGCATCGCTATATAGCCCCAGGCGCCAAAATTCGGCGCCGCGTTGCAGACGCGGGTCTTCAAACAGGGGACCCGGGCCAGATAAGCTGGTCTCTTCCGGAATTCCAAATACGGTCCGCATCCAGGCCTCGGCTTCTGCCATCTCGGATGCCCGGTCAAAACCCAGGTCCATCATGCGGGGTGGTGTGAAGGGGGCGCGGTTCAATAGAAGGTCTCTGCCGCGCTCAGAGTAATAGCCAGTTGGATCGACAACCGCTGCCTGTGACCAGTTATAACGCGCCCCGGCGTTGTCCCCCTGCATTTGCAGCGTTTTTCCCATCCAGAAATAAGCGCCCGATCGCTGGCCTGAGCCAATTGAGATACCCAGCAGGCGCTGGAAAACATTTAATGCGCTGGTGTAGTTTTCTAAGCGGTAATAGCATAAACCGGACAGCAATAGAGCCCGGTACCCATTCTCGGCGTTGGGATACTCGCCCGCGATCCGCCCCCAGTAGTCAGCTGCCTGCTCCAGATTTCCGGCCCGTTCAGCTACGCGGCCTGCGAAGAAGAGGAATTCCGCCGCTCGGGGGTGTTCAGGTGCTACTTCAACAAACGCAGCAAAAGTTGTATATCCGCCCTCGTAATCGTTAAGGTATGCCCATTGGGTGAACCCTTTTTTCTCCCAAGCATCAGCCCACTGACTTGAAAGCGGGTAGTCCTGGATGACGATTTCCCACTCTTGGATAGCCGCGCTATAGTTGCCTGCAGCGGAAAGGGTTAGCCCTTTGTAGTAATGGGCAATAGCCGGGTCGCTTGGCGATGCAGCCAGGTAGCGGTCAAAAGCAGCCAGGGCAACGCCGTACTGTTGGGCAAAGTAATCCACCAGGCCGCGATCCAGCTCAGAGACCGGGTAGCCAACATTGACCAGCTCGATCAAAGCCAGGTAAGAGCTGTACGCAATGGGAAAATTTTCTACTGCATCCAAATAGGCCAGGTAAGCCTGCTCCATTTCACCCAGGGACGTGTACGTCTGTCCGATCAGCAAGTCAAGTTGGGCTTTAGTATAGTCACTGGTAGCGCGGTTGTACATATCCTGGTACATCACCAGAGCAGTGGCATGCTCGCCCAATAGAGCATATGTCCTGGCGACCTTCATCTGCAAGGGAATGGTGTCTTCCAGGCGCGGGCTAGAAAGAGATCGTTGGTAGTCTATCAGGGCGTTTTCATAATCGCGCATGGCAAAGTAGGCGTCACCGCTGCGTTCGAGCATATATGCGTCCAGAACCCCCTCGCGCAGGTTGATATAAGAATGGTAAGCCTCTATCGCCTCGCTATACCGGTCAAGTGTGTCGTAGGTCTGTGCCAGAAAGAAATATGCTTCCGGGATGTGCGGAGAAGCAGGGTACTCATCGATCACCCGGCGGAAAGCATCCAGGGCGGTGCGGTAATCTTTGCTGAAATACTGCGCGCGACCAATTCCGAGCAAAGCAGCTGAGCTGACCTCATGATCCGTGGATTCGGCTAAGGCTGTCTGAAATTCCTGACGAGCTCTGTCCCAGTCCCCATAAAATAGAGCCTGATCGCCGCTGTCAACGCGCGCTGCTGGAACCGGAGTTGGGCTGGGCAGGGGAGTTGGGCTGGGAATTGGGGTAGGCGGAATTGGGGTGAGCGTCGGTGTAGGGCTCAATGTTGGCGTAGGTGTGGGACCAAAAGATGGAAAGCGACCAGCACTACATGCTGCAGTCAAAAAGAAGATTGTCATCAACGCCAACACGATCCAAACCAAGGATCTCAGCCTGTTTGATATTATGAAGCGATGCATACCTTTTATCCGTTACTACACTCCAGACAGCCAACCCCATTTTTTAGATTTCTCAAGTTTGAACTGCCAAATTTCTAAGACTATAATCGTAGCCTGGATAGATGTCAATGGCCCTTGACAAATAGCACCTATCTTGTATAATTTACTCACATGAAATCTACGAAAGTTTTGTGCGCCAGGCGAGCGCTTGAGGTTGGCATCTCAAGCGCTGGCTTTTGTTGGGCAGAACAGCAATTGCTCTGTTCTGCTATTTGTATTTCATCCTCGAAATTCACACCACAGCCATTTAGTGATCCCTTTAGATAAATAGCGCCTGTGGTGAAGACTACCGCGCCAAGGGCAGCCCACGTTTATCAAGTGGTTAAATTAAAAGGCGATTGTGTTATTGTAAAGCGTTCAGGAGGTACCGAGTGGAAACTAAAGGGTTAACTGCACTACGCATCAGTCTGGCCTCTCCAGAAACGATCCGTAGCTGGTCGTATGGTGAAGTACTCAAACCGGAAACAATTAACTACCGCCGGCTCCGACCCGAAAAAGATGGCCTGTTCTGTGAGGCCATCTTTGGCCCCACTCGGGACTGGCAATGCTACTGCGGAAAATACAAGAATATCCGTTATAAGGGTATTGTCTGCGACAAATGTGGGGTAGAGGTCACCCGTTCATCGGTCCGGCGAGAACGGATGGGGCATATTGAGCTTTCTGCTCCGGTGGCTCATGTGTGGTATACCCGCCGTATTCCCTCCTATCTCGGTCTTTTATTGGATATTTCTCGTCGCAATCTGGATCGAGTCTTATATTTTGCTCAATATGTCGTCACTTACGTAGACGAAGATGCTCGTTCCAAAGCTGCCAAACGTCTGGAAGAGAAGATCACGGTTACCGAGCGTGAGCAGGCTACCAGGATCAATTCGAAAATTGCTGAGACAAAAGCCGAGCGTGACCGCCAGTTGGGCGAATTACAAACACGTAAAACCCAACTGGAAGAACGCTATACGGAAACTGTGGCAGAAAAACTGGACCCGATCATCAACGAAGGACAAAGCCTCGAGCGCAGCTTACAGGAAAAGCAGGGAAAGACCACCCGCACAGCCATCCTGTTCCCTGAAACTGAGATTGTTATCGCTGAAGCCGGGGAGACCATTGAAAGCCGTCACCTGGCGCGTGTCCAGGGCGTTGTACAGGAACGCTTGGAAGAGCTGGAAAATGAGCTTAAGGACCAAAAACAGCGCGATCTTGAGCATATCAACCTGGATATCGAGCGGTTACGCGCGACTGCCGACCTAACTATGGAAGGTTTTCGCAATGAGTTGGATGATCAGGCCACCCAGGCCCGCGACGAGAACGCCAGGTTGCGAGATGAGCTCCTGGAGCTGCGTCACCTCACTTTTATGGGTGAGACTCGCTATCGCGAGCTGAAATCGCGTTGGGGTCAGGTCTTCCGCGCCGATATGGGCGCTGAGGCTTTTTACGACATCCTCAAGCGTCTGGATCTGGATAAGCTTGCTGAAGAGCTATGGCTTGAAGTGCGCACATCGAAAAGCAAGCAGAAGCGCAAAAAAGCCACCAAACGGCTGAAAGTGGTTGAAGCCTTCCGCCGCTCAGGCAACCGTCCTGAGTGGATGATCCTGACTGTTCTGCCGGTCATTCCGCCTGATCTGCGCCCGATGGTACAGCTGGACGGAGGTCGCTTTGCTACTTCGGACTTGAACGATCTGTACCGGCGGGTCATTAACCGCAATAATCGCCTTAAACGCTTGTTAGAGCTGGGCGCTCCTGACGTGATTGTGCGCAATGAAAAACGCATGCTTCAGGAAGCGGTTGACTCTCTCATCGATAACTCCCAGCGAGGCAAGGCGCTTTCTCGCCGCGGTCGCCGTGAGCTCAAATCCTTGAGCGATATGCTCAAAGGCAAGAAAGGTCGCTTCCGTCGCAACCTGCTGGGGAAGCGTGTGGATTACTCGGGTCGCTCGGTGATTGTGGTCGGTCCTAAGCTCAAGTTGTACCAATGTGGCCTACCCAAAACGATGGCCCTGGAGCTTTACCGTCCCTTTGTCATCTCTCGCCTGGTAACTCATAATTATGCTGCCAATGTCAAAGGCGCCAAGCGTTTCATCGAGCGTAACCGTCCGGAAGTGTGGGAAGTTCTAGAAGAAGTTATTAAAGAGAGACCGGTCTTGCTCAACCGCGCGCCTACCTTGCACCGTTTGGGCATCCAGGCCTTTGAACCCATCCTGATCGAAGGCAGCGCAATCCAGCTCCATCCTCTGGTTACCACGGCTTTCAACGCGGACTTTGATGGCGATCAGATGGCAGTCCATGTTCCCCTTTCGCAAAAAGCGGTTTGGGAAGCTCGCCAGTTGATGCTTTCCTCGAGGAATTTGCTCAAACCAGCGGATGGCGACCCCATTATCAGCCCCTCCAAGGACATGGTCCTGGGCGTGTACTATTTGACCAAAGATGACAACCTGGACCACAAAGGAGAGGGACGCATCTTTGCAGATATGGATGAGGTTGAGCTGGCCTACAGCCTGGCTCAGGTGGAAGTTCATACTCGTATTAAGCTATTGGTGAATACCTGGTATGACGAGGATGGCAGCCGTTTGCCCAAACCCGAGCAGCGCCTGATTGACACCATTGTCGGACGGGTGATCTTTAACCGCATCCTGCCTGAGGAAATCCAGTTTGTCAACGAAACACTTGACAAAGGTGGTTTGAAAGACCTGGTGACTGAGCTGTATGAGGTTGGCGGCGCTGATAAAACGCCGGATGTAGCAGACCGGATCAAAGATATCGGCTTCTCCTATGCCACTCGCTCCGGCTATACCATTGCTGTATCGGATATCGCTGTTCCGCCGGAGAAGCAAGCGATCCTGAACCAGGCTTTACAGGAAGAAGAGTCCGTTGTGCGTGACTTCCGCCGAGGCCTGCTGACCGATCAGGAGCAGCACGAACGGGTGATTGAGATCTGGCAGCGCACCACAACCGATGTCGCCCAGGCGGTCAAGAAAAACATGGATCCGCATGGGAACCTGGCCACGATGGCTAACTCCGGCGCTACCAAGGGTGGTTTTGGTCCGATTTCCCAGTTGGCTGGAATGCGCGGCCTGATGGCTGATCCTTCCGGTCGGATTATTCCACTGCCTATTCGCTCGAACTTCCGGGAGGGCCTGACCGCTCTGGAGTATTTCATCTCTACCCATGGCGCCCGCAAAGGTCTGGCTGATACGGCCTTGCGCACTGCTGATGCAGGTTACCTGACTCGCCGCCTGGTGGACGTTGCCCAAGATGTTATTATCAACGATGACGATTGCGGCACGACCGATGGCATCCTCATCCGGGCTGCTGATGACGTCGCTGGGCAGCCTCTCAGCAGCCGCCTGTTTGGTCGCTTGGCTGCAGAACGTGTGGTTGATGCAAAGACTGGTGAGATCCTGGCTGAGCTGAATGATGCTATGGATCATGAGCGCGTCCGCCGGATCGTCAATGCTGGCGTCAGCGAAGTCAAAGTTCGCTCGCCTCTAACCTGTGAGCTTATCCATGGGATTTGCTCCAAATGCTATGGTTTGGACCTTGGTCGTGGCAAGATGGTTGAGATCGGTTCTGCCGTTGGCATTGTGGCGGCTCAGTCTATTGGTGAGCCTGGCACTCAGCTGACCCTGCGTACTTTCCATACTGGTGGTGTGGCTGCCGGCGGTGATATCACCACCGGTCTCCCCCGCGTTGAAGAGCTCTTTGAGGCCCGCAAAACGCCGAAAGGTGAAGCCGTTGTTTCTGAGATTTCTGGCATTGCCCGTGTGATGCAGTCGGACCGCTATAGCGAGCTGCGGGTTGTGCGAGTTGAGCATAGCGAGATGGTCTCTGATGAGTACGACCTGCCAGCCGATTGGACTATTTCTATCGAAGACGGTGAGGAGGTTGCCGCGGGAGATGTGATTGCTGCTCTGGATACTGCCACCATCACAGCTCAAAACGCTGGTCGCACCCGGATCGAGGGTCAGAAAGTAATCGTTTCCTATGAGGTTACCCAGGAAGTTGAGTACGAGTTGCCTAGCAATTCACGCCTCTTGGTCCGCAGCGGTGATCGGGTGGAGGCTGGGCAGGCTCTTACAGAAGGCTCCCTCAACCCACACCGCATCCTGCGCATCCAGGGTGGGCAAGCCTGCCAGATGTACTTGCTGTCTGAAGTGCAGAAAGTATATCGCTCTCAGGGACAGAATATCAATGACAAGCACTTTGAAGTCATCATTCGCAAGATGATGTCTAGAGTACAGGTTACTCGCCCGGGTGACACCACTTACCTGCCGGGTGATCTGGTGGATCGCCTTGAGCTCAAGCGGAACAACGAACAACTGCTTGAACAAGGCCAGCATCCTGCCAAGTTCCTGGAGATCTTGTTGGGTATCACCAAGGCTTCGTTAAGCACCGACTCCTTCCTGTCAGCCTCCTCTTTCCAGCACACCATTAAGGTTTTGGCTGGAGCGGCCATTGCGTCTACAGAAGATCCGCTCTTTGGTCTGAAGGAGAACGTCATCATCGGCAAACTGATCCCCGCCGGCACCGGATTTGTGCGTGGCCGCTTCTATGAGTTCGAGAAAGAGCAAGAACGTAATCATACGATGGTGTTCCCTGCTTTTGGTGAGGACGAACAAGAGGACCTTACTTCGGAACTGCCGACGGCGGCAGACTGATATTTGCAGTTTAGTGCTACTCTCAAAAAGAGAGATAATTTCGAAAATGGCAAAACGGTCTGCGTGTTTTGCAGGCCGTTTTGCCATTTTCGTTAATAATTGGACTTACGCACTTTGAAGTATCCTAATTCTCCGCCATCTCCGGCTGAGCCGCGTAAATCCGCAACAAGTTGCTTTTGAGAAGCCAGGTTTTCTCTGCCACTTGTGGTTGACGTTTCTTCTGTTTACCTTTAAGATTGCCTGTAGAGTATTTGGCTCTGTGCAATTGGTTGTGAAAAAGATCCAAATCGGGATATGGATATGGATATGGAAATGGATAGCTACCCATGCACATATCTCAAAGCCGGGGGTTCCCCCTCACCA
Source organism: Anaerolineales bacterium (assembly GCA_046485135.1). GTDB lineage: Bacteria > Chloroflexota > Anaerolineae > Anaerolineales > UBA4823 > CAZAQS01. Next base: position 13,903 of record JAWOHN010000014.1, read on the forward strand.
TTTGGAGAAGATCATGGAAGTTGGTCTCGTACGATCTGTAGATATCGACCGCGAAATGCAGCAGGCCTACCTGGATTATGCCATGAGCGTAATCGTAGCCCGGGCGCTGCCGGATGCTCGCGATGGCTTGAAACCGGTCCACCGGCGCATCCTTTACGCCATGCACGATATGGGGATTAGAATCGATTCTTCCTATAAAAAATCCGCGCGTATCGTTGGTGAGGTGCTAGGTAAATATCACCCCCACGGTGACATGGCAGTGTACGATGCCATGGCCCGCATGGCGCAACCATTTTCTATGCGCTGCATGCTGGTAGATGGACAGGGAAATTTTGGCAGCGTGGATGGCGACCCGCCTGCAGCCATGCGTTACACCGAGGCGCGCCTGGCAGCTCCTGCCATGGATATGCTGGCTGATATCCAGAAAAATACCGTTGACTTTTCCGACAACTTTGATGGCAGCCTGAAAGAGCCCGATGTCCTACCGGCAGCTATTCCCAATCTGTTGGTGAATGGTTCCACGGGTATTGCCGTGGGTATGTCCACCAGCATCCCGCCGCACAATCTAGGGGAGGTGGTTGATGCGCTGGTCTTCATGCTGGATCACTGGGATCGTTTAGACGATATCAACGTCGAGGACCTGATGCGTTTCATCAAAGGCCCTGATTTTCCTACTGGTGGCATTATTGTGCAGACGGACCAGGAAGAAGGCATGACCAGCGCTTATGGCTCTGGGCGCGGCCGGGTAACCGTGCAAGCGCGCGCTCATATTGAAGAAATGGAGCGCGGCCGGACGCGCATTATTGTCACTGAACTGCCTTATATGACCAATAAATCCAGCCTGATCGAACGTATTGCCGAGCTAGCTCGGGAGGAACGTGTGGAAGGGCTGGCAGACCTGCGCGACGAGTCTGACCGTCAAGGGTTGCGGGTGGTGATTGAGCTAAATAAAACCGCCGATCCAGAGAAAGTGCTCCAGGACCTGTACAGCAAAACCTCCATGCGCAGTACTTTCGGGATTATCATGCTGGCTTTGGTGGATGGAGAGCCGCGTATGCTCAGCCTCAAGCAGGCTCTGCGGGTATATCTGGACCATCGCCTGTTGGTTGTCCGCCGCCGGGCTCAGTACGAACTGGACAAAGCTCGTGCTCGCGCCCATCTCCTGGAAGGGCTGCGGATCGCGTTGAAGAATCTGGATGATGTCATTGCTCTCATCCGCCGCGCTCCTGATGTGGAAACAGCCCGCACCCGCCTGATGAAGCGTTTCAGGCTGACGGAGATTCAAGCCCAGGCCATTTTGGATATGGCCTTACGGCGTTTGGCTGCCCTTGAACGTAAGAAAATCGAGGATGAGTACAAAGAAGTCACTGTGCTCATTAAAGAGCTGGAGAGTTTGCTCCGTTCACCTAGAAAGATGCGCCTGGTTGTTGCTGGTGAGCTGGCAACCGTCAGAGCTGCTTATGCCGACCGCCGGCGAACTCAGATCGTCAGCTTGAAAGCAGGTGAGTCTGGCAGCGCCACGTTGACGCAGGGTGACTTAACCCCGCAGAATAAGGTGTGGATATCTGTAACTCGGGAGGGGCTGGTTTCCCGCAGCCTGGACGAGAAGCCTCCCCGGATATCTGGGCGAGAAGCCCCTTACTGGTTGGTCTCCGCCAGCACTCGCGATACCTTGTACTTGGTCTCTGAACAGGGTGATACGGCTGCTTTGCCCGTGCACTCCGTTCCAGAACAGGAAACACCGTCTCAAGGAATGCCTGCCCATAAGATATCTGTTCTCCGCGAGGCTGATCGTTTGGCGGCGGTCTTCACCTTGCCGCGACGCGAGGACCGGCAAGCAGGATTGTTTGTCCTTACCGCCACCCGCCAGGGTATGGTGAAGAAGACCGCCATCGATGAGGTTCCTGGACCAGCTGCACGCGTGTTCCCATTGGTCAAGGTAAACGAAGGAGATCGTCTCGGCTGGGTGCGGCTGACAGATGGCAAAGGGGATGTTTTGTTGGTGACCACCAACGGTATGGCGATTCGCTTTAAAGAGATGGATGTGCGCCCGATGGGTATGGCTGCTGCTGGTGTGGGGGGAATTAAACTGCAAGCTCTGGATGAGCTGACCGGTATGGAGATCTTGCCGCCTCAGGCTGAAGTCCTCATGGTTAATTCACAAGGGAAAGCCAAGCGGGTTTCTGCAGCACAATTTCCCATCCAGGGACGCTATGGTTTGGGTGTAGCTGCCTGGAAGCAGACTCGCACGACCCGCCTGGTAGGAATTGCAGTGGGAGGCTTCACCACGCAGGTGACTCTCCACCTGGATAAGCTGGCTCCTAAATCGTTGCGGTTTGACGAAGCGCCTGCTCAAACTCGGGTGGCTGCCGGCAAGAGTGTGGTTGATCTGAAAGCTGGCGACTCGCTTGTCGATCTGAGCATCACTTGGGATATTGCTGGATCTGCCCCAGGGAAAGGAACTTCCCCAACCACCCGGCGCTCGCGAGCTCGAGCATCGGTACCAAAACCATCGTCCAGGTCGAAAACCGTTGCTGCTGCAAAACCCGCCACATCGGCTGGGTCAAGCACTTCAACCAAAACGGCTTCAACGACTAAAGCGACTCCAGCCAGGAGAAAGGCTGCCTCCACAAAGGCGTCCAGGTCAACCCGGTCAGGAGCAACTGCCAAACCTGTTCCAACGGCCAAGGCGACCCCGGCCAGGAAAACGACTGCTTCCTCAAGAAAGGCTGCCTCAGCTCCTCCAAGCGCAGCTGTGAAACCCGCTCCTACCAAGACGACCCCATCCAAAAAAACGACGGCTTCCTCAAAGCCGTCTACCTCAGCCCGGTCAAAAGCGGCTGTAAAACCTGTTTCAACCACGAAAGCGACCGAACCAAAAAAACCGGCTCCAAAAACAACGCCTAGAGCTCGCCTGGCTGGCAAGGCCCGAGCGATCTCTGCGCCCGCGCTCAAACCGGAACCGGAAGCATCCACCAAACCACGCGGTTTGAAAAAGGAACCCGCCGGTAAATCAGGGAAAGCGTCAGGGAGCCGCCCGGCTTCGAAAACGACCGCTAAAAAACCATCCGCCGGGAAGACAAAACCCGCGCAACAACCAAGCCTGTGGGATGGCAACCTCGAAACAGATTCCGAGGATTAATTGGTTTCTTGGGTTAGGCTGTTTTGGTGAAGAAAGTAAAATGATAAGCAATCTTATCGCCGGTCAATCCAAATGTATCGCTGCCGTTCAGCACCTTGCCGTTTTGGAATGCCGCTGTCCAGGTGAAATGGCGCGATGGTCCCTTACCGGTAAAACCGGTCAGTGTGAATACGGCTGAGGGTAACACCTGCGTAAACAGTGAGCTATACCAGGAATTTATTGCCCCTATGCCCTGTACGGTCCGGCTGCCAGTCACGTGAATTGCATTTAAGTTGTACAGTTTTGCTACCTCGTTTGGTTTGTGAGAGTTCAAGGCGCTGATATAGCGTTGGCAGATGTCTGCTTGGGCGGGTGTTTGCTCCCAAGGATAATCACGAATGGCCTCCCACATTCCCGGTAACGTGCTGTTGTTACGAGCATGGGACCATTCCCAAAAATTGGCGGCAGTTAAGTTGTGACTTTTCGCTGCTTTCATAAAGTCAACCACCTCTTCGGCCTTTGACATCCAACCATATTCTTTAAATGCAGCACCGGTTGGTATGATCGGCCTGGAAGGGGTCATGGCTTGAAACTCGCTCACGCAGCGGTTTAGCTGGTCAACTGGATTGCGGGCCTGCATCCAGTAGACCTGGGGCATATTAATATCTACATTTTCCAAAAACTCTCGCCAGGGGAATTCTGGGTGGTAAGATGGATAACGATATGAGCTCAGAGCTATGGGGATATCGGGAATGGCCATACGTAAGTGGTTCATGTATCGCCTGGCAGCTTCTTTTTTCCCGGGTTGTTTATATTCCTTTTCTGCGTTGACGACATACCCATCCAGCTTGAGTTGGCGAATCCGATGAATGGCGATGTTGGCCTCGGCCAATGGAGACTCACCATAGACATATTGCCATCCCCAAGCTTGTATGCCATTGGCCCGCAGAGATTGGACCAGCATCATTGCCAAATCGACCCTGGTAGTCTGGTCAATATTATAAGGAACATCCCGATCTGCGACCTTTACCAGTACATGGGTTAGTTTGGCGGAACGCGCCAGCGCGGCGATGGCAGTGGTGTCACCCCTCTCACAACGGGACACCTGCCAGATGTACATTCCTTTGCCTTTCAATATCATCATAAATCTCCCGATCATACCGGTCGATCTTACCTGACCGGCAGGCATTTTCACTGCTGGTGTTATAGGTGCAGGAGACGTGCCTGATTTTTACTGCTGCAGGGATGTTGCCAGGTCCAGATATCGGTCAGGAAATGGAATTTCCACTGCCCGTCTCTGCCTAACCGGGTAGAGGCAATATCAAGCAGTGCTATCAAGGGCTGTTGAGCGCCTGGCGCATGACAGCCACAACAGCATCGCGGTTTGGGAGCAGCACCTGAGCTCCCTGGGTATTGCGCCAGGAGGAGACATGTTCCCAACCAATAGCATATTGCCTGACACGGTCGGTATCGGTCAGTTTGGAAGCAGTCTTTAGGAGAGGGGTGATATCATCAAAAGTCAGATTGGTGGTTACATTATTACGATAGATTTCGTAGAGCTGAGGCGCTCGGGCAATGGCATCCAGGCTGAGCATTTTTGCCAGGATCGCCTTGACCACTTCCTGTTGGCGGCGGTTACGATCGATATCGCTAGTGGAATAGCGAGAACGCACGTACCATAAGGCGGTTTCACCATCCATATGTGCCAGACCGGCAGGCACCGAATATTGCCCATATCCGCTGCGCTTGTCGGTCAGTCCTACCGCAACCTGAACGTCCACGCCTCCCAATTGATCAATAATATCTGAAAATGACCAGAAGTTGACCATGACAAAAAAGTCTGGTTTCACTCCAAAATTGTACTCCATGGTCATAGCCAGTGTGGGGAAGCCCCCGCGTGCGTGGGCTGTATTCATCCGCTGCACGGTCCAGCCCGGAATATAAACGTACAGGTCTCGCGGGAAGGAAGTGATATTGACCTTTTCATCTGCTGTGTTGATGGTTACCAGCAGCATGGTGTCGGTGCGGAACCCGCCTTGATCGCGGCGCTCATCCGACCCTAATAGCATGATATTAACCTGTCCGGGTGGTTGGGGCAGCAAGCCCACCGGGCCAAGCAGGTTGATGTCCGGCCAAACGGTGGGCCCTGGATAGTCCTCCCAGGTCTTCAAGATCAGGTATGGAATACCCGGCGCATCAGGCAGGCCAGCTACGATTTCCGGTGTGGGTGTTTCCGTGGGTATAGGGGTTGGGAAAGCCGTTGGAATATAGGTTGGCGTGGGTGGTAAGGGCATAAAAGGTGTCGCAGTGGGGGTTGCATTTGCTGGCGCCTGGACCAGCAGGGAGTTAGATACTGCTGCAATAGGTTCCAGCAGCGGTACACTTACCTGGTAGGGCATATTGCACGAAACAAGTAGGAACGTGATCAGCAGTAGCCAAACGTTTTTTTTGCAGGAAGTCATTTAGGTTCTCTGGTGTACTCCATTAACAACAATAATTGAAAAACTACTTATGGCGGTTTATTATGTGACCTGCTTAAATTTATTATAGTTCAGGAGCTCCGGTCGGTTCTTCGGTCGGTTCTTCGGTCGGCTCTTCAGTCGGTTCTTCGGTCGGCTCTTCAGTCGGTTCTTCGGTCGGTTCTTCAGTCGGTTCTTCAGTCGGTTCTTCGGTCGGTTCTTCGGTCGGCTCTTCAGTCGGTTCTTCGGTCGGTTCTTCAGTCGGTTCTTCGGTCGGCGCTACGGTTGGCGCTTCAGTCGGCGCTACGGTTGGCGCTTCAGTCGGCTGCGGTGTAGGGACTGGCGTGGGCGTAATCGGAGTGGGCGTCTGAGTTGGAGGGATTGGTGTATCTGTTGCTGTTGGTGGTGGACTTGTCGGCCGGACAGGAATGAACGGCACGTACAATTTGTCTCCAGCGCGGATCAGGATGGAGCTACCCAGGCAGTTTGCTAACTGAAGTTGTGATATTGTCACTCCCAATTCTTGACTGAGCCGGTAGAGATTGTCACCCGGCTGGATGGTGTAACTCACCCAACCGCGCGGTGGACCACATTGTTGCACTGCTACAGAAGTCGGCGATGGGGCTGACCTTGGAACGTATAATTCTGTTCCTGGCATCAGGCTTGTGAGGACCATGCAGTTCGCCTGCATCAAGGCTGCCTCGGTCACATTGTATTTTCCCGCCAGGCTTTCCAGGGTGTCTCCTGGCTGCACAATGATGGTCGCCCAGCCTGGCGGAGGCGGGCATTGCGGTGTTGGAGAAGCTGTCAGTGTAGGCGAGACCTGTAAGGTTGCTGTTTCAGAGATAGCCAGCTCGGTTGTCTGGGTTACACTGGTCAAGGTCGGGGAAGAGAGTTTGGGGCTCTTCACTGGCGTCTGAGTTTCGCTTCTGGCCGGGGTGGGCAGCGATGCCACTTGCTGGGCGCCTTCTGTCAGCGCCAGGGAAAAGCTCCCCAGCACCAGGCCGACGGAAAGCAAAGCGGCCAGGATGCCAAAGCTGATCTGGCGAATATCTTTCATTCCCACGAACCTTCTTGGGAGCGTAGTTTAGCGATTCCGCTAACCGGTAACAGCACGCTGAAGGTGGACCCGCGGCCGATATCGGTATCTACCCAAATCCGTCCTCGTTGTGCTTCTACCAGCGCTTTGGCAATTGCCAGTCCAATGCCTGTATCCCCAACGCCCTGGATAGGATTGTTGTCAGCCCGGTACAAGCGCGAAAACACCCTGGGCAGGTCCTCCGCAGAAACGCCTGAGCCGCTGTCAGATATTTGCAAGAGTAAATACTCCTGATCGCTGTTTTCCTTGGTTACACTTGCTCGCAGGGATATCTGGCCTTCTGCTGGTGTGGCCGATCCCGCGTTTTGCAATAGATGCAGCAGAATTTGCTGCAAGGATTCGCGGTCGATATTGAGTCCAGGTATTTCCTCTGGCAGGTCAACTCGCAAAGCAATGTTCTTTTCCCTGAGCTGAGACATGCTGAGTGCAATTGCATCATCGATAACTGGACTGATGTCTACGCTTTGAGCGCTGCCCGATTGTGAGCCGTTTTCCAGGATCGTTTTTTCCATTAGATCTTCCACCAGCCCAGCCATTCTTTCTGAAGAGACGCGGATTCGCTCTAAAAATTTTCGCTGTAAGGCGCCCAAAATACCGATCGACTCTCCCAGCAAAAGATCTGTATACCCGATGATCGAAGACATTGGTTGGCGTAGATCCTGAGAGATTGAAGCAATTTGCTCATATTTTTCCACCGGCGAACTGGCGTCCTGATACTTACTTTGCAATTGCAAATATTTCTGGTCAGCTTCAGATATTCTTTTATTGAGGTGAGCAATTTCCTCTAAGGCAAGACGTAACTCGGTTTCGAAATGTTCCGCTTCTGTTGAAGAATTATTCTTTAACAGAGCTGCTTCCTTAAGCCTTTTGATCTCTGCCTGCAACTCAGAGATATATACTTGCTGAGGGACATCCTGGTTGGCTACCAGGGCAGCCAGGCTTTCAGATCTGGATTGTTCCTGTATGGAAATATGGCGCGACTCTTCCAACTCGGCAGACAGCTTTTCTTTTTCCAGGTTGGCAGCAGAGAACAGGCTTTGGATATTGACTAATTCTGCGCGGATGCGTACCAATTCTTTTCTTAGATAGATATCATCTGCAGCGTGCTCTAACACGCGTGAGACCAGTTCTGCATATGAAACCAGACGGGCCTGGTCTTTTTCGCAAAAGTCTCTTTCCGAGTTCAAAGCAACCAGGATGAGAGCATCTGGCTCGGTGCCTGGCTCATAGATAGGAGTGGTGAGTAAGCAACCGGTGCTGCGCAGGCCGATGGCCGGGCCGAAATCTGGCAATTCTGTCGCAGTCAGGTTAGCCGGCATATTGAGCACGATCCCCGCTCGCAGGGAGTTAAAAGGGACCGGTGGGCTGTTTTGGTCATCCAGAACTTTGGGCTGGATCACCTGGTCCAAGCTATGGTTGTAGCCAGATTTCACTGTCATGATGTTTTGTTTGGATGGCAGTGAAACCAGCACGCAGGCATCCGCTCCCATCAACAGGGCAACTCCCTTGGTGATCTGTTGGTGGAGAGTCTCAATGGAGGTTCCGTGAGGATGGGGTGCAAAGGCATCCAAAACCGCCATATTGAGCGCGCCCAGGTCTGGAGGGCTAAGCTCATTTTGGAATACTGTGCTTCTGCGACTAGGAGCGCTCTGGGTTAGAGCCAGCAGGAGTGGGTAAGCAGCCATTTGAGAAAGCCGGATTGCACCCGGGTAATCTCCTTGCGGAAGCGGAGCTAACAGATGCGCCAGGTGTCCAATCAAAAGTAAACCCAGCATGGAGAGGGCCATTCCCCAACCAGCAGGTTTTTTTAATAAGAGGAGAACCGCCCCCAGGACAATGATTGCCAGTGAAAAAATGCCTCCCGCAGCATCGGGCCAGGAACCGTTGTACAGGCTTCCTGGTTCCTGCTCGCCCCACCAAATCAGGCTGATGACGAAGAAGGTGAGCCCCAGCAAGCATAACAGAATGGTCGCTGCATCGCCAATTCGCTGAGGTGTGGGAAAAGCCCATAACCAGGCGATCAGTATCAGGCTGAGCAGGCTGGCAGCCCGGTCTATGGGGGGCAGCAAGTCTGCCCTGAAAAGTTCTTCCCAGGCCAGGCCGCCGCTAACGAACAAGGCCAGGCGCACTACCAGGAGCAGGCCTAATCCAAGCGCCAGGCGGCGAGTTGGCAGGGCATCTGCAGAGCGACTTTGAGAGAGGGCTAATTGCAATGCCCCCGCAATTGAGAATGCCAAGACCAGGTGGTAGGCTAGGTTGCCCGGATTGGTGGTGAGGATTGTAAATACAGGTTGAAAAAACGAAGCCATGCCTACTGCACCTTCCGGCAGGATTATAGCACCAAGATATGTAATGGAGCGATTTGAGCTATTGTGTATCCCATTTTACATGATTTGTCAGTTCTGAGCGCCTCATTAGGTAGGTGCAATATTCGTGCTATGCAGGCAGGCGCGTTCCCAGTGTAACCATAAATTCGACGATGGAGGGTAAATGAGTGGTGGGGAGGAACGAATATAAAAAAACGAACAGGAACGAATATGGGTGGAGGGAGGGGGAGGGCTGAGGGGGAGACAAACCCCGGGGCTAAAGCCGCCGGGGTAAAAGGGCGGGGGAGGGAGAGGGATGGAGATGCGGTGGTGTACGAGGAGGATGTAACCGTTGCAACCGAAAAAACCGCTTTTTATGAGAGGGGGTGTGTGTATGGAAATTTTTTTTGAGGGAGGTAAAAGATTTAACCACAAAGCCCACGGAGAGGCAGGCGATCTGGGAAGATCGCGAAGAAGCACGAAGAGGCGGAACGTCCCGCAGGTTTTTGGTGGAGATTTGATGTTCCGGGGGGAACCTGCGGGACGTTTCTTGGGGCGAGGGAGAAGGGAGACACGGATGAATAAGGGCGGAATGATCATCAGGAGGGGATGCGCAGGCGGGGCTGGGGAGGGCGAGGCTTGGGTGGTAAATATCGAGCGATCATGGCTGGTAAACATTGGATGAGCATGGGTGGTAAATACTGGGCGATCATGGGTGGTAAGTATAGTGCGATCAATGACAGGGCAAGATTGCGTCGCTTTGCTTAGTGCCCGCAAGAGCAGCGGGGGTTCGCAATGACAAACACCATCTGTCATTGCGAGGAGCGCTCTTTGCGACGAAGCAATCTTTTAAGTGTCATTCCATAATGAAAAGCGCTGGGACTGTGGAGAGACCGGTCAAACTAACAGTTTGACCAACATTTAGAGGCGCAGCATGATGGAGGTACTCGCAGACAGAGTGGGGATGGAAAGCTAAAGAAAAAAATTTTTATATAAAGGGGGTCTTGTTCCAGAAAGCGGTTGCAACGGTTGCAATGGTTACAAAGGTGAAAAATGGCTTGAAAATGCTGAAAAAAGGGCGAAAAATGGCAAAAATGACGCAAAAACAGGCATTTTGAGGCGATATTTGGTCAAGTGGTGTAACCGGTCGATTTATTAAAACGGTTGCAAAGCGGTTACAAAACGGATTAATCCAGGCGTTTTGGGGCTCTACTCCTCTATTTGGGGTACGTGACCAGACCGCTTCAACCTCAATCGGAGTCAAGTAGCCCAGTGATGAATGAGGGCGGAATGATCAT
>JAWOHN010000075.1:0-8416 GCA_046485135.1 Anaerolineales bacterium
CCACACCCCCGCCCCGCATGTCCATTCGGGGCAACCCAATTCGGGGCAACCCAATTCGGGGCAACCCAATTCGGGGCAACCCAATTCGGGGCAACCCAATTCGGGGCAACCCAATTCGGGGCAACCCAATTCGGGGCAACCGCAAGGGTTGCCCCTACGGAAAACCATCGGGGATATTGTGGGGGCGTACAAATCGATTGTGGCAAACGAATGTCTGGAAATTTTTAAATCCAACAACGAAACCATGGGCAAAATTTGGCAACGTAATTATTGGGAACATATCATTCGTGACGAAAAATCTTTTCAGGAAATCGCCACATACGTTGAAAACAATCCGGCCAAATGGCAAGAAGACAAATTTTTCGTGGGAAATTAGAATGATTCTCTATGAAACTAAAATCGAATAAATCATTATCGATCTTCTTTGCGACGAATACGGCTATTCCCTGGGTTACAGGCCCGACCTATTGGAGGCTATAACGACTTAGATTGAGCCGGAAAAGTTTTTGCTTAAGGCGCGCCAGTTACGCGAAGAAACTCAGGATTACCTTATCTCAGACGACGAATTCAACCTGGCCAAACAAGCCGGGCGTCTGTGATCGTCGTCGACGTCAATCGAACTCAAATCATTCCATTTCGGGTGAGCCGACCCCCAGCACCTCTTTCGCCCCAGGGTAAAACATCTTCTGAAACATGATCGCCATCTTCAAAGGCTCGTATGGCATATCCTTTTCCAGCCACCAGGTCAGGATGCCCATCAGTGACCCCGCAAAATAGTTGGTAAAGAAATCCAGGGAAACGGATGGCGTGATCACCAGGTGGTCTTTCTCAACCCAGTTTTGCAGAAAATCGCGTACAGCATGTGAAATCACCGAACGTATCTGGTTCTGGGCACGCGAGACGCCCTCGCCGCGTAGCATCACCCGGTAAAGATCCTCATTATCGGCTGCATGTTGGAAGACCAACAACACCGGTGAAAGACCTTCCCCCAGGCTGCCGTCCTCTTCCAGGGACATTGCCCAGGCCGAAAGCGGCACACTGGAAATTTGCCCGATAAATTCATCAATGATCGCATCAATATTTTCAATCAGCAGGTCTTCTTTATCTTTGTAGTGCAGATAAAAAGTGGTACGCCCTACATCGGCGCGCTGCGTGATCTCTTCGATGGTGACCGAATCGTAACCTTTTTCTAAAATGAGGGACATCAAAGCATTGCGCAAGTTACGGCGAGTGCGGCTGACCCTGCGATCCTGTTTGCTGTTTTGCATCCATTCCTCCTGAACACATGTCTGATTTCAGACATCGCCAGAGTTTTTCATCATTTGCTCATTGAAATTAGCATGAAGAATTGTATAATTGAACTCGGTGTCCATTTATGGGCATCGAGTTCATTTTACTATAGAAAGCAAATTTTGGAACAACACTATTCAGAAATCAGGAAGAAAGGATCCCCCCAGTTGCAGCCGGCCTCCAATCTCGAACAAAACCAGACTACCTCACCTGAGCCAATAGTTCAGTTACGCCAGGTCAGTAAAAGTTACAAAACACTGGCCGGTGATTTTGAAGCATTGAAGGGAATTACCCTGGATGTTTATCCGGGGGAGTTCATTGGCATCCTGGGCAAATCTGGCGCCGGCAAATCCACCCTGGTGAATTTGATCACCGGAGCTGACCACCTGACCGGCGGCGAGATTTGGGTAAATGGGGAGCCTGTGTACAAATATCGGGAGAACGAAATCGCTTTGTGGCGCGGCCGCAACCTGGGCGTGGTCTTCCAATCCTTTCGCCTGATGCCCAATCTATCCATCCTCGATAATGTCATGCTGCCGATGGATTTCAGCGGGCAATTTCGTATACCTAAAAGCGCCAATCAAGCTATGGAGCTATTGAGACAGGTGGAAATTGAAGAACATGCCAGGAAACTTCCCGGGATGATCTCCGGCGGGCAGCAGCAGCGCGTTGCCATCGCCCGCGCCCTGGCCAACGACCCGCCCATCATCATTGCCGATGAACCTACCGGACGCCTGGACAGCGTCACCGCCGACACCATCATGAAGATCTTCGAAGGCCTGGTTGAGCGCGGCAAAACCGTCTTGATGGTCACCCACGATACCAGTTTTCTGGATCGCTTCTCGCGTGTGGTCTGGATGGCAGACGGAAAATTAACCAACGAACCGCAAATTAAACCCTCCTGGAACGGTCACGGACAGCACGATGCTTGATGCTTATCCAGTCCCCCACAGTCCGCCTTCCAACAATGGGCAACCACTTATCAGGCTTGAAAAGGTCAACAAAATCTTCAAGCTCGGGGCCGGGGAGTTCCAGGCGCTCAAAGATATTAACCTGCAATTCCGCCAGGGGGATTATGCCGCTATCATGGGTAAGTCCGGCAGCGGCAAGTCTACCCTGATCAATATGATCACCGGCATCGACACACCCTCCTCGGGCAGCGTGTGCGTGGGCGAAGTGGAACTGAACCGCATGAGCCAGGGGGATATGGCTGTCTGGCGCGGGCCCAATATGGGCATCGTCTTCCAATTCTTCCAGTTGCTGCCCATGCTCACCGTTTTGGAAAACACCATCCTGCCTATTGATTTCACCAACCGATACCCACAAGGCGAACGCACAAAGCGCGCCATGGAATTGCTGGATATGGTTGGGCTGGTAGATGTGGCTGATAAATTACCGGTGGCGCTCTCCGGCGGGCAACAACAGGCCGCCGCCATAGCCCGCGCCCTGGCTAACGACCCACCCATCCTGGTGGCGGATGAACCGACCGGCAACCTGGATTCACGCACTGCCGAACGCATCCTGACCATCTTCGAAGACCTGGCATTACAGGGCAAAACCATCCTGATCGTCACCCACGATATCAGCCTGGCGCAGCGCGCCTCCCGTCGTATCCTGATCTCCGATGGGGAGGTCATCAACGAACATCTGGCCAAAGCCTTCCCCAACCTGCCGCATAACCTGCTGATGGAAATCAGCCGCCTGGCTACTGAACATTCCTACCCGCCCGGCACATCCATCGCTCAAAAGGGCAACACCAATGCCGGCTTTTTCCTGGTGACCAAAGGACAGGTCGACATCCTGCGCCGCTGCGAGAAAGGCGACCAGGAAACGCTCGGGCAGATTGGTCCGGGAGAATTTTTCAGCTTGCTGGATATCCAGGAGTCGCCGTCATGCGACCTGTGCTTCAAAGCCGCTACCCAGGAAAATGTGGATGTACTCAGCCTGGATCGCGAAACTTTTCAAAAGCTGGTCGAGAGCGAAGCAAGCCTGGCCGAGCTCCTGCAGGCGCAAGCCAAACAGCGCAGCCAGGAATTCTGCCCGCGCCCTAAACGCAGGTTCTTCTGGAGACGATAACTATGTTCAGACCGCGCTGGCAAAAAGTCCTCTCCGATTTGTGGAGCAACAAAATCCGCACCTTACTGGTCGTAGCCTCGATCGGCATCGGTCTATTCTCGGTCGGTTTGATCACCAATATGTATGTGATCCTGATCGAAGACTTGCGCACAGGTTACGCCGGCATCAACCCAGCCAATATTCAGTTATCGCTTTCATCCTTTCAACCTGATCTTCTGGACCGCATCGAGCGGATTGATGGCGTCAACCAGGTGGAAGGCGCTTACCTTTTCAACCTGAGTGTGAAGACCGCCGATGGAAATTTTGAGCCTGTTCATATCAAATCTATCGACGATATTGAAGAAACACAGATCAACCGGCCAAGGGTGGTCGAGGGGACCTGGCCGCCAAAAGAGCGCGAGGTAGTGATCGACCGCTACCAGCGCGATGAGCTGTCTGCCCAAATTGGCGATGATGTTGAAATCGAGTTGCCCTCCGGCAAAATCCGCAAACTGCGCCTGGTTGGGGTGGTTTTCGACCAGTCGATCGGCTCTACAGACAGCGGTGGTTTCTTCCTGGCGCCTGTGCAAGCTTATATCAACCACGACACCCAAACCTGGCTGGAACAACCCGATACCATCAACCAGGTGTACATCACGGCAGCCGAAAACCCAAACGACCCAGATCACCTGCGCGTCCTGGCCAACCGGGTCAATGATGAAATCGAAAAAACCGGGCTATTTATCGGCAGTACAAATATCCGCGCCTCAGATGATCACCCCAACAGTGTCTTCGTCGAAGCCATCTCAAGTGTCCTCTTCCTGTTAGGCTTCCTGATCATGTTTTTGAGCGCCTTCCTGATCACCAACACCCTGGCAGCCCTGCTCAACCAGCAAATCCAGCAGATTGGGATCATGAAGTCCGTCGGCGCTCGCCGTAACCAGATCATTCTGGTCTATATGATTTTGATCTTTATTTTTGGCATCACGGCTTTTATCATCTCAGCGCCGCTTTCCAGTTGGGCATCCTATGCTTTCCTGGAATTCCTGGGCGGCGCGATCAATATGGAGCTGCAGGGCTTCCGGATCATCCCGCTGGGGATCATCCTGCAGCTGATTATCGCCCTGATCGTTCCGCAAATTGCCGGCTTCGTACCCATATGGCAGGGAACGCGTATTTCTGTGGCGGATGCCTTCAGCGGCTACTCGCAGGAGAACCCGCCCAGCCAGAAAAACTGGGTCGACCGGGCCATCGGCGGCAACAAGAAGATCTCCCGCCCACTGCTAATTTCATTGCGCAACACCTTCCGCCGTAAAATTCGGCTGGCATTAACCCTGCTGACCCTGACCCTGGGTGGAGCCATCTTTATCGCCACCTTCAATGTGCAGGGGTCGCTAAACAAATACATGGAGCGCATTGGTCAATACTTCCTGGCAGACGTCAACCTGTCATTATCGCAGAACTACCGCGCCGCCGAAATCGAGTACGCCGTCAACCAGGTACCTGGCATCCGCCAGGTAGAGGGCTGGGCTGCCGCCCCAGCGGAGATCGTCATGCCGGATGGCTCATCTGGAGAAACCATCAGCCTGCTGGCGCCCCCCTCAAACAGCACCCTGGTCAAGCCGGTGCTGTTGCAAGGCCGCTGGATCATCTCCGACGATATGAATGCCATCGTTTTGAACGAGCGCTTTATCGACCTCTTCCCAGACATGCAACCTGGGGATACCTTGCGCATCAAAGTCCTGGGCAAAGAGAGCGACATGATCGTGGTGGGCTTTTTCCAGCTCGCCGGGCGCAGCGGCGGCTACCTGGGATACACAACTTACGAACACTTATCCGACCTGATGGGCACCTCCAAGCAAGCCAGCGTCTACCGCATCCTGGCAGACGAACCCGAACTGAGCTTGAAAGAACAAGAAGCGCTTGGGGAGTTGATTGATGATCATCTCAGAGCCCAGGGATATGCCATCTCCGAGATTTCCGCCGGGCAATCCATGACCAAAAAGACCTCGGATGGGATTAATATCCTGATCGGCTTTTTGCTGGTGATGGCCTCCCTGACGGCAGCGGTCGGCAGCATTGGTCTGACCGGCACGATGAGCCTGAATGTGCTGGAACGCACACGTGAGATCGGGATCACACGCGCCATCGGGGCCTCCAACCGCACGGTGATGAACCTGGTGATTGTGGAAGGCGTCCTGATTGGCATGCTTAGCTGGCTATTCGGCGCGCTGCTCTCCTTCCCCATCAGCACCATCATGTCCAACGCTATTAACTTATCCTTGTTCGGCGCGCCGGCTGCCTTCACCTTCACCCCCACCGGGGTGATCCTGTGGCTGGTCGCCGTTCTACTGCTTTCAGTCCTGGCCAGCGTCATGCCGGCGCGCAACGCCGCCCGCCTGACCATCCGCGAAGTGCTGGCTTATGAATGAACAACAATGTTACGACTTATCTTGAACCAAAGGAAGATTGAAGAAATGAAACCCGTGAAAAAGACTTACTATCCATTGATCCTGCTGCTCCTGGCTGCCAGCCTGGTCCTGGGCAGCTGCTCGCTTATCGAAGGCGAAAAGGAAGAATTGCCAGCTGCCATCCAGGCGCCGGTTACCACCGCTGATACCCTGGTAATTGCCGAGGGAAATGTTGTCCCGCGCGAGGATGCGCATCTATTTTTCAACACTGGCGGCCTGGTTGCCGAAGTGCTCGTGGAGGAAGGTCATCGTGTTTCCCAGGGTGATGTCCTTATCCGCCTGGGCGAGCGCCAAAGCTATGAAGCCGCCCTGACCGCGGCCAATCTCGAGCTGGTGAATGCCCAAAAGGTGTTCGACGATTTGAACGACAAAGCCGCGCTGGCCTACAACCAGGCGCTGGCTGATCTGCGTACTGCCGAACTGGCCCTCACCCTGGCGGAGCAAGAGCTGGCTGACCTGGATACCGACGACTTCCAGGATGATATCGATGACGCTAAAAATGACGTCACCGACGCCGAAGAAGACCTGGAAGACGCCCAGGAAGAGTTCGATAAATACAAGGAGCTGGATAAGGACAACACCCGGCGCAAGAATGCCGAGGATGACCTGGAAGAAGCCCAGGAGGATTTAGAACAGGCTGTGCGCGACCTGAACCTGCTGGTCAATGAGCTGGACCAGGCGCGGGCAACCCTATCCCTGGCCCAGGCGCGAGTTGATGATCTGCGCCGGGAAGTCGAAGCGCGCCAGGATGGACCTGACCCTGACGAGCTGTCCCTGGCAGGCGCCCGCCTGGATAACGCTAAGACCCAGCTCAACTCGGCGCAAGCCGCCATGGACAGGCTGGACCTGACCGCGCCCTTTGACGGCGTGGTGGTGAAAGTTGACGCCTTTGCCGGCGAGCGTGTGCTCCCCAACCAGGCTGTGATCATCCTGGCCGACCTGGATACCCTGTATGTCGAAACCAACGACCTGACCGAAAACGAAGTGGTCAAGATCAGCGAGGGGCAAAGCGTGATCCTGGCGCCGGACGCCCTGCCTGAGCTGCAGCTCAACGGGCGGGTAGAGAGCATCAGCCAGGTCTTTGGCGAACGCGCCGGCGATATCGTCTACCGTGTGCGTATCTCCCTGGACGAAAGCGACCCACGCTTACGCTGGGGCATGACGGTTGAAGCGCGTTTCGAAACCAGCGCCCCATAAAATCTAAACGAGATGTGGTACAACACCCTGCTCAGCTGGCTGTTACGCTCCCCTTTTCACGGGTTCTTGAGCGGCAATATGATGATCATCAGCTTCCGCGGGCGCAAGAGCGGTAAAGCCTACAGCACGCCGGTCAACTATTTTCGTGCACCGGGCGAGCAGGGTGAGTACCTGGTTACCTTCAGCAAACCAGAGCGAATGTGGTGGCGTAACCTGCTTGATGGCGCTCAGGTTACGCTACACTTGCAAGGAAAAACAGTCAGGGGGCAAGCAACAGCCAGCCAGGATGTAGACCTGGCAATGAAATACCTTAACGTATACCTGACCCGCAACCCCAAGGTGGCACGCTATTTTGACGTGCGAATGACCCCCGAGAACCTGCCCGAAGAAGCCAGCCTGGCGCAAGCCGCCACAAGGCTGGTGGTTGTCTTGACCCGGAGGACATAGCAGCCCGAATCCTGTGTTTCGAAAGATGACTTACGTCCCGACCTGGTAGTGACATCTGCCCATAGACAAAACCCCCAGGAAAGGCTAAGATCGAAATAACGTATAGGTCTCTTTTACCAACCAGGAGGTAAACACAGCGGATGGCCCCAATCCAGATGATCATCCTGCACAGCCTGGTGATCCTCTCCCTCATCATTCCCAACCTGGCCGCCTTGCCGTCCCAGTCCGTCCCAATCCAGCAACCCCTCAGCCAGCGCAGCGAGCCTCTGCTCGATAGTACCCTGCTGGCCTCTAGCGACCCGCTGCTCTCTAGCGACCCGCTGCTAGCCAGCGACCCAATCCCCCCCAGCCTCCAGCAAAGCGAAACCTCAGCGCCGGAAAGCGCGCCCACCGGCGAACCCCCCGCTGTGGAGAGCGCACCGGATAGCAACGACCCAGCCGGCGAAGCCGAGCTGGCCGCCTACCTGCTTGCCCAAATTTCCCCAGACAGCCCGCTGCTGGCCGCCAGTCCGCAGCCAGATGCCAGCCAGCCTGCGGAAACCCAGGTAGTGCTGCGCCTGGCCGCCCTGCAAGCCCCGCAACCCGGCGCAGCACTACCTGGGTTTTCGCAGGCTGGGTAGTGTCCAGCAGGTCGCTGGCGGCCAGCAGTGGACTGTCCGGCGGTATTTGGGCAAGCAGGTAGGCGGCCAGCTCGGCTTCGCCGGCTGGGTCGTTGCTATCCGGTGCGCTCTCCACAGCGGGGGGTTCGCCGGTGGGCGCGCTTTCCGGCGCTGAGGTTTCGCTTTGCTGGAGGCTGGGGGGGATTGGGTCGCTGGCTAGCAGCGGGTCGCTAGAGGCCAGCAGGGTACTATCGAGCAGAGGCTCGCTGCGCTGGCTGAGGGGTTGCTGGATTGGGACGGACTGGGACGGCAAGGCGGCCAGGTTGGGAATGATGAGGGAGAGGATCACCAGGCTGT
>JAWOHN010000130.1:0-35765 GCA_046485135.1 Anaerolineales bacterium
CCCCAACAGCAGTCCAGGTGAAAGCAGGGCAGCAATAGCAAGCCAGATCTTCCACCAGGCCACCGGTTTCTGCCCGGCTACCACACCAGTTTGCCCGTTTACCATCACCTGGTAAACCTTGTCTTCAAACCGGTACGCAGCCAGATAAACGGGCAGCAGAATATATCGCCAGACCTCATTCGAAAAATCTGCCTTCATGCTGAAATTGCGCACATGGCGTGAACGGATATCGTTATAGCAGTTTTGTTTAGCCTGTTCGCGCATGATCGCTTTGCCGCTTTCCCAGGCGCTGGGTAGGTCCATATCATAGGCCTGAGCTTCCCAGCCGGCCAGATAATCCGGATTGTAAGCGGTCAATTCATCCAGGTTATAAGGAAGCAGCCTTTCTATTAGGATGCGGCTGACACGCGAGCTTCCTGGGATGAGCAGATCATCAGCATCGAGTGCAACCTGCCCATCTTCCCAACGCCAATCGATGACTGTGCGGGTTTTCCAGGTTTTTGAGCTGCTGTCATAATAGCTCTCCTGGCGCTCGTAGCCTACTTGGGCTTTCCAATTTGCGGTGATGTAAGCATCAAAGGTCCAAAAGGGCAGGTAGATGCCATGAAAGCGGTCAATCACTGCCGAAGCAGAAAGTTCTGCTGGGTGGAACCAGCCTTTTCCCAGCCATTCCAGGGCTTTGTTACGCACAATTTGTTTTTCTGTTGTGAAAGGAACCAGGTAGCGCGGCCTCAGCACATCCGAAGGGGCTGCATGTACGTTGACTTTATTTGAAGCACAGAACGGGCAGGAGATGGTCAGCGCCCCTTCAGGAAGGGTTAGATTTGCTCCGCAGCTATCACAGTGTAATTCATTGCGCGTCACACCCCACCCATGAGCGGATTCATCCAGCGTTTCCAGGGTAAACTCGAATTCCTGTGCTCTGCGTCCGACCTGCTTCGTTTCAATGCCAACCTGGTAGCCGCAGTACTCGCAGGCTACGCCTCCGGCAGCCACATCAAAACGGGTGGTTGCGCCACATTGCGGACATTTGTAGTTGACGATCTTATCATCGATCGATTTAACTGGCTGGGGAGCAAATACAGTGACTCCTTCCAGCTTTGAAGGGACGGGTTGAAATTCAGGGGGCGGATGCCAGTTTGCGAGCTTTGGATGTCCTAAGGACATGCTTCTCCTTTTTTTAATCAAATGCTATCTGCGGCTGAACTGCGTAACTCCTATCTATTTGGTGCATTAGAATCACTCTCTTCTGGCACGTTTCTTAGCTTGGTGCAATCGGCTGAGCGTGTCTTCCTCCCTTGACGCCTGTCCAGCGGGTGGGATGGGCTCATCAATCGTTTGCTCGCTGGCGGCTGTTTCTTCCTGTGTTGGTGTCTGAGATGACCCAGAAGCTGGCTTCTTAATATCTGCTGGTGACTTAAATGAACCCTCGGTTGATGCTCTGCGGCGTCTGACGCGGTCTCTGGCCTGGAACAGCTCGTTTAGCGCCCGCCCTTCTTGGGCAGGCTGAGCCTGGTGGATGGATAGCTTCCCGATAACCCATTTGCTGGCTTTGTCGAAATCAGATGCCCCCAGCATAACCCGCCGGATGGCGACGTCCAGGGGAAAGAGCAAGGCAACAACCAGCAAAAGCGGTCGCCAGATCTCGCGGGCAAAATCGGATGAGGGGATATTTTTCTCAAATACATCCAGCACGCTGCTCAGCTCTGCCCCACCTGTAACAGCTGTCAGCTCTCTCAAGAAAGATATCTGTACCCCTCCCGCCCGGTATTCGGGAGAATAGGGCACAACTAAACCCAATGTTTGCTGTCCCAAGGATTGGTCTCCTTCATTGACGCCCAAGCGGATCAAATATGAACCGGGTTGAGATGTATTTACCTGGGCCTCGTACATGCCAGGTCCGACCTGGCTGAGGTCAGCAGTTTGCGTGTTAAGGTCTGGGTCGATAATAGTGGCCTGTGTGGTCAGGAAATTGCGCGGCCGGCCGTACTCATCCAAGGCTTCAAGGCGAATGGCAGCTTTTCCGTTCTCTAAGACAGCCTCAGCGGTCAATCCTTCTATTTGAGGCGCTGGCAGCAGCCAGCTAATGAGCTGCGAGCTGAAGCGGGGAAAGCCCTCCCAGCCGATCCACCGGTTTCCCCATTGACCCTTTAGGTCAGAAGTCCACACTGCTGCTCGTCCAAGCCCATGCTGCCAGGTCGCCAGGAGGGGGTCGCCGCGCGGGGTCAGCAGGTCCATGCGGGCAGTGGTCTTGGGTGTGGTCCCGTTGTACCCGAACAGGAGGGGCAGTTCGGTTGTGTCGATACCTTGTAACACCGGACTGGGAACTGCTGGCAGCGGAAAGAAAGGCTCCTCGATGATGTACTTTCCAACTGCCTGAACCGTTTCTTTGAGGAAGAAGTCTGGCACGCGCAAGATATCCACTGCCGGGTAGAAAGCTCCGCCTCCCACCATGGCCAGCTCACTTAAGTATTCGGCCGATCCTCCACCGGCTGCCACAACGCTGAGGGTGATGCCTTGCGAATGCATCTCCTCAACCAATTTGAGCAATTCTCCCTCATGAACCCAACCATCGGTCATCAAGATGATATGTTTTCGGCGGGCGTCTACTGCCTGGATGGCTGCGGCGGCAGCTTCCACTCCAGAGCGGATATTGGTGGGACCAAAGGCCTGAATCCCACCGATGGAATTCTCTAAACGGACGTAATCTAATAATGGGCTGATTTCAATTTGCCAATGAGCTGCTTCGTCAAAAGTGACCACACCCATAAAATCTTCTTCACTCAAGGCGCTGGCAGCGCGCATGATGGCTTCTTTGGCAATGTCTACTTTTGGCTGTCCCACCTCCTGCCGGACGTAGGTCTGGTTCAGATCAGGATCATCGCAATGACAGCGTCCCATGCTGCCTGAGCTGTCGATAGCCATCACCAGGGCCAGGTTGGCCTGCTCTTCTTTGGTGCGCACATCCATATACACCGGCAGGGCTTTTTCTATCTCTGTTCGTAGATATCCACCCGCTCCAAAGGATTGGTCGCCGCCGGTCATCAACAGACCCTTACCCAAATCATGTACATAAATTGGAAGCGTGTCCATCGCTCTCTGCGGCAGGGCCAGAGCTGAAACATTCGCCAGCACCACTGCTTCGTAAGATGCCAGCGCAGGTAGGGTAGTTGGCAGCTCTTCTGGCGGCAGGAGGGTGACCTCGGCCTGGGCCGCGCGCAGTGCTTCGGCCAGGTTCGCTCCCTCACCGGGGCTGCCTTCGATGATCAGTATATGCGGCGGGCCATGGACAACGGTGAAAGCGCTGGCCTCGTTGTTCTGCAAACGGGTGTCATCGTCTGGTACGATCTGGGCTCGGAAGCGCCTGAAACCTGATTGATCAGCTTCAATAGGGATTGTAAACCGGTTGTTACCCTCAACAAGCAGCACCTCTTGGGTCTGGATCAACATATCATCTCCATACACCCGTAACGTAGCGCCGATCTCATCGGTGCTGTAAACAACTACAGTGAGATCAAAATTCTGTCCCTGACGAACATCGGCCGGTGAGATCAGCGACTCAACCAAAACTTCTACATCCCCTTCAGGGACAGACAATGTGCGATAAGTGAGCTGGATCTGGTGCGCGGCTGCCAGCTCTGCCTGTTCCAGGGCACGCCCAATATTTTCGCGTCCATCTGAGAGCAGGATCAGACGCTTGGCGCCTTCGTCCGGGAACAGGGCCAAGGCCAGTTGGAGAGCCCTGGCAATATCTGTACGTGTGGTCACAGGAACCGAAGCAATGCTTGCCAAACTTGATTCTTCGCTGGCCAGTCGCTCCACTAAGGCATCTTCTCCAAAGACCACGATGGCGGCTTTATCTCCGGAGGGCATGGCTTGGATGGCTTCACGGATAAAGGTCTCCCCAGCTTTTCTGGCATCCGCGTCTATACTGTCTGATACATCTAAGACGAACACGGCTGTGAGATTTTCTACCCGCAGGCGCAGCTGGATGCCAGCCAGGGCTAGGATGATCAAGCTGAGCAGAACCACCCTCAACACCAACCCACTCCAAAACCGGAGCCGGGTTGGACGTCGCGGTCCTATCCATGCCAGAAAAACCGTCAAGGGAACCAGTAGTAATAACCACAGCAAAGCAGGGTAAATAAATGTAATACTCATAAGGATAATCTTTTTGGCATTCTACCCAGCAGGCGCGCCAGGTTAGCGCGTTGATAAACCAACCACTCTACCAGCAGAAAGGCCAGGGCTGTGAAACCGAGAGGCCGCCACCATTCCCGGCGGGCTTGCATGGGGAGTTGGTCGTCAATTGTTTGCAGGCCATCTATAATCGGTAAGTTCTGAGCTGGGGCAACGTCGGATTCCTGGGGAGAGAATAGGTTAACCGCGAAGTAGGCCTCTCCTGCGCTGCCCCAATTTAAACGGTACACTCCGAGCTGTGTTGTGTCTGCAAACACCTCCCTGCCGGCTGACAAGGACAGATTGGTCTTGCTCTGATCCGGGCGGGTCACAGTAGCAGTCACGATGTCCGGCGGCAGGGACAATGTCACAGCCGCTCCCGGCAACATCTGGCTTGGTATTCCTCCGGAACGCCCCGGGGAGAGCCAATCCGCCAGGTTAGCCAATAGGAGCGGGAAAGCCACCTGTAGAGGAAGGTCCGAGCGCCGAATGTCAAAAGCTAAGATAGCTACCCGGCGATCATCGATTTTCCCACTCACCAGTAAGGGGTAGACATTCCCACCAACCTCTCCCTCGAGAGTCCGGCGGGCCCACTCTGGTTCTGTGATCTGGATTGCGTCGAGGATATTTACTTGATTGATATTGATATTTGAAATTAGGGGATCATCCGGGTCGACCAGACGCGGGATGGGCTGTTCGATCAGGCCGGTAACGGTGAAAACCTCAGTACTGCGGGGCGGTGCGATAAAGAGTAAGCTTCCGGTAGGGAGTCCAGGCGATACAGGTACGTACGCATCGAAAATGTAGATTTGAGAGGCATTGTCATCTCCCTGTGCTGCGCTTGTGACAGATTCAGAAGTCCCGTTAGCAAAATTCGCCTCAAATTCTTCTGGTTTCATCAGCGTCACTGTAAAGCCAGGGAGCAGTTTCAAGCCGGTTTCCAGGAAGCGGTTGCCTTCGGTCACCAAGGTTACCGGCGCCGGTTCCCTCTGGGCTGTTAACGCCCAGGCCTGGTCATCCAAGGGCAGCGTGTCTTGCCCCGCTAATACTGCCGATACCATGATTGTATCCAGGGGGATGTCATCTGCAACCACTGCGCGCTGGCTTTTAGCAGGGATCTCCAAGTCGAATGCGTTGAACAAAAAACCATCTGCATAGAGTTCCAGGCGCCGTTGAGCGTCCTGCTGAGAATAATTTGTGATTTGTGCAAAAGCAGTTATTTTTTCGCCGCCTGCGCTGGATTCCAAAGATAAAAGGCTTATGGCCTGGTTATCTTCGCTGGTGCCAATGGGGAAGTAGCGTATCCTGCCTTGGATTCCCAGGCGTTCAGGCAAGTTCACTCGACCATCCGATAAGATGATGATCTCAGTGTCTGGTTGGCGAGCAGCAATTGCCGAAGCTAACCCCAGAGCGGAGCTCAGATCGCTGCCGCCCATGCTGGTTTGGAGCGAATCAAGCACCTGGAAGATCTGCCGGCGATCCTGGCTGGAAGAGACCAGTACCTGGGCCTGGTCAGAAGCTGCAATGACAGTGACGCGGGCGTCATCCGCTAAGCCATTCACCAACTGGCGGGCTTGATCTTTGGCCGCTTCCAGACGGGTGGGGACAGCATCTACAGAGGCCATACTGGCAGATGTGTCCAGGATGAAAATTACCGATTGTCCACTGGCGCCTGCTGTCCATGTAAAGGGCTGCGCCAGCGCCAAAATCATCAGACTTAAGAACAAGAGTTGCAGGAGCAGTAGCGGGTTCCGTCGTAAACGCTGCCAGGGAGCGTTAGCCTCGACATCCCGGACCATCCGCCGCCACAGATAAACGCTCGAAACGACCTGCTCTGACCGCCTCAACTTGAGCAGGTACATGGCAACAATTATTGGCAGCAGCACCGCCAGGATAAAGGCGGAAGGGGCTAAAAAGCTCATCGGAGGATACCAGGTATTTTCAGAATAACCGGTTGCATGTGGTTACCGCAGGATGCCATGTTTGCGCAGTCTGGCGAAGAGCAACTCTTCGATCGGGATAGAGGTCTCGATCGGGGCGTATTGCATCCCGCGTGCGCCACAAAAACGGCGCAGTTCCTCTTGCCAATCTGCCAGCCCTTTGCGATAGCGTTTGACCAGATCGTATTCACCGGTGATTTCCACCGCGGCTTTTGTTTCGGAGTCCAGCAATTTGAGGTCACCGGTGAGGTCAGGATTGATTTCGTCAGGGGAGAGGATATGCAATACACTGACATCGAAACCGCGTGCAGCCAGTGCGGTCAGTCCATTCGCCCAACCATCTTCCATCAAGTCGGAAAGGAGTAGTAAAGGTCCTGGTCTGGGAGCGCCAGCAGCATAGGCCTGCAAGGCATATCCCAGTTGGGCTTGTCCGTCTGCCGTCAGTCCTTGAAGGAAGGAGAAAAGGGCAAATGCATTTTGTTTTCCGCGGTGTGGGGAGAAGTAGCCGCCGTTACCATTCTGATAAACTCCCAAAGCTGTGATTGTCACTCGATCCAAACCATGCAAAGCGATATAGCCTAAAGCACCCGCGCTACGCACTGCATAGGTGAATTTGTTGGGTTGTCCCCAATCCATGGACCTGCTGGTATCTACCAGCAGGTGGACGGTCAGATCCTCTTCTTCGACAAATAATTTGATGAAGAAACGCTCCAGGCGTGCATAGGCGTTCCAGTCGATGCGCCGGAAGTCGTCTCCCACCGAGTAAGGCCGGAAGTCGGCAAATTCAACGGATTGTCCACGCTTGGAGCTGCGCCGTTCACCCTGCAACTGTCCTGCCATGGCCCGTTTGGACAGAATCGCAATCCGCTCCAACTTGCGCAGAAAGGTTTCCTCAAACAGACCGCTACGGGCTGGTTGCTGAGTGGGTGTAAAAGGCGTTTTACTGTCTGACATCAACCGCTCTAGTACTCATAAGAAGGTTATTCCACAGGTACGCTGGTCAATAAAGAGCCTACCACCGCGTCGGTTGTTACCCCTTCTGCTTGGGCGTCAAAGTTCAAGATCAGACGGTGGCGAAGGGCGGGTATGGCTGCTTCTCGGATATCGTCATAGGCAACATTGTAGCGTCCATCTAACAAGGCAATGATCTTACCTGCCAGGATCATGGCTTGCATCCCGCGCGGACTGGCCCCATAGCGCACATAGCGGTGCACTTCTTGGGGCGCGGCTGAGTCCTGCGGGTGGGTGGCTTTGAGCAAGCGGGCTGCGTAAGCCGTCACATGTTCGGCGATGGGTACGCCGCGCGCCAGGGTTTGCATTTGAACAATGGATGCCCCATCAGCGGCGGACTGGGCCCTTGGCATTGACTCGCCGGTGGTGCGATTGGCAATCAGCACCAGGTCCTCCACCGTCGGAAAAGGGACATCAATCTTGTAAAAGAAGCGGTCGAGCTGTGCTTCTGGCAAGGGATAGGTTCCCTCCATTTCCAGGGGGTTCTGTGTGGCTAGGACAAAAAATGGTTCTGGCAGAGGGCGGGTGGCTTTGGCGACGGTTACACTGCGTTCTTGCATAGCCTCTAACATGGCCGATTGGGTTTTAGGGGTGGCGCGGTTGATCTCATCTGCCAGCACCAGGTTGGCAAAGATTGGGCCAGGTTCAAATTGGAATTGACGCCGCCCGTCATCCCCTTCGACGATTAAGTTTGTTCCAACAATATCAGCTGGCATCAGATCGGGGGTGAACTGAATCCGGGAGAAGGAGCAGTGGATGGTTTGCGCCAGGGTGCGCACCAGCATGGTCTTTCCCAGGCCGGGTACGCCCTCCAATAATGCGTTGCCTCCTGCCAGTAAAGTGATCAGCGTCTGGCGCACCAGGATTTGCTGCCCCACGATCACCATTCCGACTTCTTTTTCGATCTCAAAGGCTATCTTGCGAAAATCATCTGCGCTGAAGCTGGTTTCGTTTGTCATAAGATTTTGTTCTGTTTGCATGGCTCACACTTCGCTGTCGGTGGGTTTCCATTGTTAGGGGTTTTCTTTGCCGGGAGCAGGTTTTGTTTCCTCATAGCTATACACCAATTCGCCCGCTTCATCAAAAGCATGGACAAATTGAACTGAATATTGACCGGATCGTACAGCCAAATAGCTGCCTTTGACAATTTCAAGATCTTGAATTGTCCCATCATCCCAGATTACTTCGATTGACATGATCTGTGGATCAAACACCAACCCAGAGACATCACTCGAGCTACTTTCACCAGTGCTGTTCTGTCCCATTGTGACACGGATCGGTTCTTGATCTATCAAAGCAGCCGGCCAACAGCTTAACCCCTGACCATACGCGGTCCAGCCCTGGCTGACCTTGGCGGTTTTATACAATGAAAGGCACTCATTGATCTGGTTGCTTTCATTTGTAGCCAGGTAGGTTGTCAAGACCATGATCCCTTGCTCGCTTTCCAGCAATTGCAAGACTCGGATCGTTTCTGGGTGGATTTCCAAAGAGACGGGGCTGTTGGTGATAAGCTCTTCCACAGCTGCCCGGTCGGGGGAAAAATTGAATAATGTTTGACAACTTGAGAGGAAAAATGATCCTGCCAGCAATGCGCCAAACCACAAAATTTGTTTTACCATCTTGATCTTTTCACTGTAAATTATGGCTCCAGATTTGAAAAATATTCCCGCACGTAGTCTTTTAATCCTGAAGGAATATAAGATTGTTCGATAACCTGGTTGGCTGCTTCAATATAGGTGTAGTACACATCATAATATGGCATCAAGGCGGGGTTCGCGGCCCCTGGCAGGGGATCTGTGCGCTCACGCACCTGGGTATCGCCTTGATCTGTGTCTTGACCGGGGATAAAAACCTGTTCTCCGCTATTTGGACGGCGCTCCCAAGGTGCATACACCTGTTCGCCCACATCTGTCACGCTCCCGGCTTGGCCATCTCCCTGTGGTCGCCCAGCTGCGCCGCTGCTGGTGGCTGGTGGAAGGGTGTCGGCGGTTGTACCTCCACCACCCCCAGGTTGACCCTGGCCTTGACCCTGTCCTTGTCCACTACCGTCACCTTCACCATCTCCATCACCATTTCCATCGCCCTCCCCGCTTCCTTGTCCCTGGCCTGAGGCTTGGGCTACGCTACGTCCTTGTCCGGCCTGCCCAAGCGCTTGCCGGCTATCCTGTAACCGGGAAAGTGTTTGTTGTAGTGAGGCTTGATCTGAGAATTGGCTTTGAGCCCGGCTAAATGCCTGGCCTGCCTGTGAAGCTGCTTGGGATGCAGCCTGGGAGTCGCCTGTTTGGGCAGCCCCA
This sequence comes from Anaerolineales bacterium, assembly GCA_046485135.1. Classification (GTDB taxonomy): domain Bacteria; phylum Chloroflexota; class Anaerolineae; order Anaerolineales; family UBA4823; genus CAZAQS01. The sequence goes on from JAWOHN010000130.1 coordinate 9,425, forward strand.
GCCAGGCTGGCCAACGCCTGTGCCAGAGACGAATCTCCGGTCTGCGAGGCGCGAGCAGCCATTTGGGCCAGTGTCTGGGCCAGTTCCTCCCGCTGGGCCTGGTCCATTTGCGCCATCATCTCTGCCAACTGGTTTAGCGCTTCAGTTGTTGCAGATGTGTCGGCAGCCGGTCTGGATTCCGTTTGCGCCAGTGTCTGGAGCTGGGCAGCTAAGGCTTCAAGGGTAGCCTGGCGCAATGCAGCTTGAGGGTCTAGCTGTGCTCGCAGCGCTTCTTCAACCCTGGAGAGATCGGCCAGCGCCTCGGCTAGATCACCCGGGTTATTTCGTAATTGCTCGGCCAATTCTGCCAGGCGGCGCAGTAGCTGCTCCTGCAGCTCTGGTGATAATTGATCAGATTCCGCGATCTCCTCCCGTAATTGGTCGATTGCATCGGCTTGTTCTTCTGCTGCCTGGGCGATGGCTGCTCGCTGGGCTATGACCTCATCCATTGGATTGGGGAGGAAGACCAGTAGCGCCAGGCACAGCGCCAGGCCAGCAGAAACCAGCAGCGGGCGCTTCTGCCAGATGAATGGCAAATCATGGCGAGGATTGATATCGTGAGCTTTGAACAGAGCATCCTGCCGCTGCAATTTGACTAACTCAGCCGGGAATTGTGGCTGTGGTGTGGATTGTTTTGACTTGCCGGCAAATGCTGCTTCCAGCAAATAAGCGGTACCCAGGCGCTCACGCAATCCGAGTTCATGATCGAGCCGGCGCGCGATTGCTAGGTGGGGCATCGGGCGAAGCAAGGAAAAGCTCAGCAATCCAAGCAGCCAGACAGGCAAAGGGATGAGCATCCAAACAATGAGATTTTGGACGGGCAGTAAACGGCCAATCAAATGGATGAGCAAGGCTGCCAGAATGGGCGCCCAGGCAGTTCTTTGCACCAGGGATATCCCGTCTCGCCAACGCAGACGATGGCTAAAGCGTTTGAGGAGTTGTTCCAGTTCGCTCTGGTGATCTAGCGCATCCATTGCACACCTGTATATCCTGTAACTCTCCAGCTTGCCTCAACCAGATTGAGGACATAGGTTTTACCGGTAGCGGCTAATTCACCAAGATAAAGACTCGCCGATACTAACACCGATCCGTCTGGCTGGGGAAAGATATTCCCCAGCTTGATTACCGCCCCACCCTCCGCAACGGTATTCGTTGGGGTGTACGGCGCATCAGCAGCGTCGCCTATCCAAATAATTTCTGCGGGCAACCAGTTTCCCGCATCCATTGCAGCTGAGCCTGAGAGAAGCTTGCTGACGCCTGTTTGGACTTCTTCAGGGATAAGAGCGGGCTCCGCTTGTGGTGCATTGGGGTCTCCGCTACCGTCATCTGTGGTTATCACCAGGTATATAACGGGAAAGTTTGGTGGATCATCGATGTTATAGGTGTGATCGACCGTATAAAGTTCTCGCACAACGGCTACATAGATTGCAGCGGTGTCCGAAAATTCAAAATTACCCCCCGTATCCGAGTATCCGCCGGCAGGGTAGGCCGGAATCGTTGGAGGAACCGTTTCTGGCGTCTCGAGAACGTCTTCAACTATGGTCTGTGTAACAATGACCGGCGGCCTTATTTCGGGAGCAGGTAGTACCTCGGTTTGGGCAATGCCCGCATTTTCATACCGGTCTGCAGATGACAGAAACGCCAAACCAACCGTACCTCCAAATAATAATAATAGGGCCAATGCAAGCACAATCTCCCGGCGGGTAAATTTCCAGCGTTGAGTGGGCCGTACCAAGCGCGTGCTCAGCAGGTAGAGTACCAACGCTATGGCGCCGTACAAGGGCAGGCTGTAGTGGTACAACGGCCGGGGAATCCCAACCAGACTGATGGTCGAACCGCTGAGTATCCCCATGTTTCCACCCAGACCGATGCCGAGTGTCCACAGAAGATTGGATGAAAATGAGCCACCCATGTTGGATGAAGGCGTGAGGGCAGAAAATAAAGCGCTGAGCGGATTTGGAACCAGGATCCAACGGGGCGGCTCTGCTTGGTTGAGGATACCAGTAGCGATATACGCGATCAAGGGTCCACCGATGAGAGCAACCACGATCAGGTAGCTAAGCACAGTCGCGCGGGAGGTACGGCCCAACCAGGTCGACAGAAATAAACCGATGATGCCCAAAGTTACTGCAACAACAACCAGTACGATCAGGGCTTTGAGCATGTCTCGCAGCGTTACCCCTCCGAAAATGAAGATAAGGCTTGCCATGGGAATGGCAGCAAAGATCAACAGGAACACGTAACTAAGCGCAGAAACCAGTTTGCCCCATAAGATGCTGGCTGGATGTAAGGGAGTAGCCATTAGCATGTCGTAGGTTTGCTTCTCTTGTTCGCTGCTAATCGTACCCGCAGTTACTGCGGGTACGATTGCACAGATGATCATCAATTCCAAGAAGGCCAGGGCGATGAACAAGGATTGTCCAATTTGTGGGCTGAGCGGAGCACTGGTGTAAGTTGAGGTGGTTAGCGCCAGGCGGTAAAGCAGGTAGCTGCTACTTCCCAGGATGACCAACATAGCAGTCAAGGTGATGAAGGCGCGCGTGTCTCGCATTCTTGAGCGCAACTCTTTTACGATGATTGGGTTGATCCCCAGGTGGAGCTTGGCAAGCATTTAGGCTACTTCTCCTTTGGTCAGTTTCAGAAACACTTCTTCCAGGTCGCTGGTGATTTCGGCAAATGACGAGACTCTGACACCTTGTACCAGTAAGGTCTCCAGCAGTCTGGCGGCTTCTTCCTCATCCCCGTGGAAGTCGATCTCCAGAAATCCGTTTTTGTCAAAAACATCGCCTACTCCAGGTTGGTTGTGCAGAATGGTTTTCGCTTGATCGTGGTCTGATAATACCTTTATGCGCAAGCTCTTCTCCTGGTGGATCTGCAAGCTGATTTCATCTAGTGGACCGCTGGCAACCAGGCGACCACGTTCGATGATCCCAATTGAATCGCACAGCTCTCCCAATTCAGTCAAGATATGGGAACTGACCAGGATGGTTTTGCCCATCGAGCCCAATTCGCGCAGCAGCTCTCGCATCTCAACCCGGGCGCGTGGGTCCAGACCAGAGGCGGGCTCATCCAGCAGTAACACCTGGGGATCATGCACCAATGCATGAGCCAGGCACAAACGTTGGCGCATGCCCCTTGACAGGGTCTGCACGTATTTGTCCCGTTTTTCAGACAGGTCAACGAGCTCGAGCAATTCGTCCACTACCTGGCGCTGCCTTTCCTTTGGAAGCCCGTAGCAACGAGCGAAGAAGTCCAGATATTCCCAAACCAGCATATCTTCATAGACGCCGAAAAAATCTGGCATAAAACCGATCTGCCGGCGCAGCTGCCGCCAATCGTGGTTGGCGACTTGACCGTTGATGATGATCTCGCCCGAGGTAGGCTCCAGGAGACCGGCCAGCATGCGCAGCGAGGTGGTCTTGCCGGCGCCGTTTGGACCGATCAGCCCGTAAAGCGCTCCTCTGGACACCTGAAGGTTAAGATCTTCAACGGCTGTAAGCTTGCCGTATTTCTTGGTCAATTCGTGTGTCTCAATGGCAAACAAGTTCAACCTCCGACCGCTTACCAATGGCCTTCTAAACCGAGCCCCAAGTAATAGCATGCACCGGTAAATCCTTCTGGGGATGAGATCCGCAACCGCACCACCTGTTGCTCGCTCACCAAACCCTGGACGTTGTCCAAAACATTGGGACCGGTTTTTGGGCTTTCCATCTCTTCGTAAACTGCGCGATCCCAATCGTAAATGGCTGTGTTGGGGGCTTTCTCCCAGCCTGCCTCGGTTCCTAGTTGCACAATTAGCTTATCCACAGTAATCCCTTGGAGAGGATCGGGAAGGTAGAATTCGACTACGCCTTCACCTCTACCCAAATAAATCGCCGTGGTTCCGGGGTATCCACAAGAGCCTCCTTCAAAGGGCATTTCGGCAATGGCGCTGGGGATTAAGCCCGCGGGTAATGAAAGATGTCCAGAATCGGGGAAGCTATAGGATAAAGTCGTAGTAAGTAGGCCGGTTGTCTGCTGTGCAACACTCCGACCCGATACGGTTAAGTTTGGTGGTGCATCAGTGAACCAACCCACCAACAGAATTTGAGTGGCATCGCTAATTCCACCCTTGGGGCCAAACCAGGCTGAGCTGGGAACACCAAAGCCATAAGAGAAGAGATTGTCTACCAGGTTCTGTTTGAGCTGTAGTTCTCGCGAGATTCCGGTTGGCATCGGCTGGGAAAACTCCTTTTCAAACAGACGATAGCTGAGAGGAGCACCGAAATTTGGTGTGGTCAAATCTGGCATTTCTAATCTGACCTGCGTTTCTTCCCCCGGTGATAGGCGCGGGATACGCTGGATACTGTTGCCGAAAACCAGCCCAATATCCGTCAGGGTGATCGTGCTGTTGTTTCTTAAAGTCCCTGATACGACGTTGTTGGAGTATTGCAAGTCTGCAGAGATTTCCCCAAAATCTTCCCACGTCCCTTCTGACATGAAGGCTTGCATCGACCACTGGTCAATGGAAAGACCACGCACAAGGGTTGGCTCTCCCTGTACAAAGACGGTCTCCGCGCCGCCCTGGTAGGCTCTGGCGCCCCATGGATCATAATCTGGGCGGATCGGGCTGATCAGCCCAGAGTGATTCAACTCGACCAGGTAGGATTGTTGGGCAGGAGAAAACAAGCCAAAGTATGTGCGTAGTGTAGCTCCTCCACCCGGATGAGAATTGGCAATAGCAATTTTATTGAGGATGATATCGTTTCCTCTGAGCAGATATCCCAGGCTAAAAGCACCAATTGAAAAAGTAATCGTCAACACAGGGATGGTGAACCAGGCCCAATGCAGGCGTTTCCGCCAGCGTAATACGACGTAGTTCACTGGCCCAATCATGATAACGTAGAAACCCAATAAGATTGTTAACCCGCGAATCGAGGGCAGGTCAAGCGCGGGCAGGTTGGACAAGGAATAATTCATTTGGTTGGACGTCATCTGCCTGGCAGACATGTCTGGCGGCAGCCAATCTGGGTAGGTTGCTTTTTGTCCGATCAGCTTTTCCCAGAAACTTGTCGTCCCAGGCCAGCCATTGAAGGGAGCGCTGGCAAGATCAAGAGCAATAAAATAGGTTGTTCCAGATCCAACACTTTTTTCTAACAGAAGCGCTTGGTTCCCAGTTACCATAATGGTCTGGGCCCCAAGTGGATCGCCCGTCGCCAGCGTAAACGGGCCGGGGTTTTGGATTGCTTCAGTTTGTGCAAATTCAACCATGCCTTGCACATCGGTTATTTCCAGCAGATCCTTAGGCGCCATCGCCAGCAGCTCCTGAGGTAAGCCCACCGCTGTGCGGAGAGCTCCTGGCCCTCCCCCAACAATCAACGTACCTCCCTGACGGACCCATTGTGTTAGTGCATCTCTCTGATCGTTATCCAATACAGAGGTGTCCACATCGTTGATAATTAATGCGTCAAAGGATCCCAACCCTTCTGCTCTGTGCGCCAGATTACGCAGGGTGAGGTTTGCCATGGCAAGGGCGCGGGTGCGTCCTGGAAGAATCACACCGTTTATCAATGAAAGGGCGCCATACTCAGGGGCAATAATGCCAACCATATACGTAATATTAGCAAGCCCAGTTACGGGAATTTTTTGAGAGGCTAAAACATCGCCCTCATTTACAGCCAGTACTTCTAATTCGTGAGAGTAATTATTCGGTAACACATACAATGGCACCCGTTTTCTGGCCCCGCTGGCCAGTGAGGCAGGTGCGGCAAAGACAGAAGTGCCCTGACTGGTGGGCACACGGACCTGCAATTCCACCTCTACGTCTGAGCCGTTGTTTTCCAGTTGGATCCAGAGGGGCAACCATTCTCCATACTTAAAATACCCATCTGTAGCGCTGGTTACTTCTATTGTCACACCTGAGGTCTGCGCTTTAGCAATGGAAAGCGGCAGCAGGTTTAGGCTGAATATCAACAGCATCAACATCGCTACCAGTCTCTTCATGGGAATTCTTTGTTTCCTCAAAGGCTCCTCCTATCCATGGAACACAGGATTTGAAGCATGTTTCTCCCTTACGCACACCCCTCATTGTAAAGCCATTATATTTCAAATTGGCATCCATTCTATTGCAAGCCTGGCACAGGATATCACAGTTTTGTAAAAGGATATGACGACCTACCCGCAAGTGGAATCACTGTGGGTGATATTCCTAAAGACGATAGGACGATCGAAATGGTTCCCGGTCTATGCGTATTGTCATGCTTAATAAAACTGGAGTGTTGCAGTTCAGCGGAGGTGGACAGGAATTGGGGGAAACGGACAAACACCTGGAAAAAATTAAGAAATCCATCAGTTGCTATTTTATTTAGTTTCATGTATTGTATATAAAAGCAAACCGCCACAAGTAGTATCACAAGCTCATGAGAATATTCGGCGGTTTGCTCCAGTGATTGGCTGTTTGAAGCCAGATCTTTGATAAATTTAGTAGTTACACAGTTCAACCGGAGAATGCCGGAAATTATTTGCAGCCAATCACCAAAGTAGGTCAGTGACAGAATGTCATTCTCTAAAACGGGAAAGGAGACGCCAACGTGGAATTGATCGAAGCTGGTCAAGGAAAGTTGATTCAATACCCTGATATGAACGAGTTCCGCGAATGGAACCGTAAGAAAAGCAAAGTTTTGATGGATAAGCGCATGACAGAAGCAGAAGCTGTCAGGCGCTTTATTCATGATGGGGCGTATATTGGCACCGAATTATACGGTACGGTTCGCTGTCCCATGTCTCTGGTAAACGAGATCGTCCGCCAGGGGGTAAAAGACTTACGGATCGCTGGACAGGGTGTGTTTGAACTGGATATGTTGTTAGGAGCCAGCCTGGTAAAAGAATTAGACCTGACCTATATTGGCCTGGAGGTCTACGGGGTATCAAACTGCCTGCGCAGGGAAGTCGAAAGCGGGCGAATTGAAACCTGTGTTGAATGGAGCAATGCCGGAATCGCCTGGCGCTTCAAGGCCGCTGCCATGGGCGTGCCATTCATTCCTGTCCGGTCAATGTTAGGAACCGATACACTGAAGTATAGCGCTGCCAAGGTTGTGGAATGTCCCTTCACCGGAGAAAAGATCTGCCTGCTGCCTGCATTGATTTTGGATGTTGGAATGATCCACGTACACCGGGCAGATATCTACGGCAATGCTCAGATTGATGGGATCAGTGGTTTTGCATTGGAGATGGCGCGGGCATCTAAAACATTGATCATCAGCACAGAAAAAATAGTACCCACGGACGAGTTCCGCAATCATCCGGACCGCACGATCATCCCCTATTACCTGGTCGATGCGGTAATCGAGGCTCCATTTGGCTCCCATCCTGGTGAGATGTGTTACCAGTACGTTCGGGACGAGCAGCAGATCAAAGAATGGGTTCAAGCCTCCGCGGACCCACAGACAACCCGCGCCTATCTCGATAAGTATATTTATGGGGTGAATGACCATGGTGAATATTTGGATCTGATTGGGATGGAGCGTTTACAGCAATTACAACACGTCGCAAAAGGAGCTAGCTATGATGAGTCCGGCATCTGATTCCTACAATCCTTCCGAATTACTGATCTGTACAGCCTCCAGGCTGATGAAAGACAATACCACTGCCTTTATTGGCACAGGCATACCCATGTTGGCAGCCTCATTAGCGCAACGAATGCATGCCCCAAACCTGGTGACGATATTTGAGTTTGGAGGAACGGGTGCGATTCTGGAACAACTTCCCCTTGCAGTGGGAGGAGAAAACACATTTCATCGAGCATTGGCAGCCTCGGGCATTTGCGATGTGGTCGAGACTGCCCAACGCGGTTTTGTAGAATACGGCTTTCTTGGAGGCGCTCAGATTGACGCGTATGGCAACCTGAACAGCACCGTGATTGGCGACCACCAGCATCCCAAAGTGCGCTTGCCGGGCAGCGGAGGCGCAAACGATGTCGGTTCAAATTGCTGGCAAACGATTGCGATCATGCGCCATGACAAACGCCGATTTTTAGAAAAAATCGACTTTATCACCACCCCTGGGTACTTGAGCGGCGCAGGCGCCCGCGAGGCTGCCGGTTTGCCGCCAGGCACTGGTCCCTACAGGGTGGTTACCAATCTGGCTGTATGCGGTTTCGATGATGTATCCAAGCGCATGCTCTTGCTGGCTACCCAGCCTGGGGTCAGCGTACAGGAGGTGCTCGATAATACCGGGTTTGAGCTTTTGGTCTCATCTCATGTAGAAGAGAATCTGCCACCAAGCGCAGAAGAGTTGCACATCTTACGGGAAGAGGTGGATAAAGACCGGCTGTATATCTAGCGATTATCACTTGCTCATATCCTTGGTCTAGAAATTTAGGCGGGATCGAAATGTATCACTACCCCATATCATAGTGCACGCAATTTGAATCGCGACCAATTTTCTGTATCAAGTTGATGTATCAAGTTAAATCATTACTGCAGAATTTTGATATCGTTTATAAAACCAAAGCTCTCCAGGCGTAATTTGTGCTGTGCAGAAGTATATCCTTCGCTCTGGAACTCTAAGGGAATTACAAAGCGGTCCCTTTTTCGCCCAAGGATTTTTGAATCGGTTAAAAAGGCGTAAGAATTTACCGATATACCCATTTCGGGAGGGACCAGCAGGTCGATATCCCCTATAAAACTGATCACCCGCAAGACAATCTCCCCTGGCGGAATTTGAGCTTCCCTCAGGTCTAAATCGACGTCACCGATCCCCATCCAGATCTCTTCGTTTGCCAGGTTCCAACTTCCTGAACGGCGCACATCGCCAAAAAGCAAGAACTGAACGCGAGCCCCGTCTTTCATGATGCGCGGCCTGACCAACAGCCATACTCCCAGCAGGATCAGTCCTGCTGGCCAGCATAGAGCCCCGATATCCACGCCGAGGATATTCCCCACCAGCCAGAGAATTCCAAGAATAAATAAGAGTGAGCCAACAAGGAGTTCAGAACGAATGGACATGGTCACCTCTTGGGTAATATATTCACTACTGATTCTACATCATACTGCAAGAAAATATTCGATTGGTCCTCCCCCATATTTAGCTGTTCTGCTGAGGTCCGACCGGCCACTCTGCAATGCCTCACTCTGGGCATTGAATTTCAATATATTGCAGCCAGGAGAGTATTTCGGAGTGGATTTCGGGGTCATCAAGCTCTCTGGCAATCACCGCAGTGTATGGCGATCCATATGTATTCAGAACGAATAGTATCGTGTCATCTTCCCCGGTTAATGATGCAGACATCAATCTGGCATAAGATTGGCGAGTATATTTACCTGGATCTGATAGTAAAAGTATTGAAGATTTTTCAAGAGACTTCAAAAGGGTAGCATTCCATTGCAGTGAACGCCTGATTTCTGGTAGAGTCTGTGGGAAGGTAAGAAGAACTCTGCTTTGGTGATTCTGGTAGGCATTTTCTTGTCGAGCAAAATCTGCTAATACTCTTTGGCAATCTGGGCAGTTAATGTCATGCAGAAATGCCAGAACCAGGTTGCTTAATTCGTAGAAGTCTTGCATGCATACCTGGTCGCCCATAATTGAATTCAAGCAAAAATGGGGAGCCCGGATCTGCCTGTCTTGTTCATCAAATCGAACCCAAAGCATAGATTTCCCTTTATTATTGATCTTTAGGTAAATTGGTTGTGAACGTCCTGCAGGTTCGACGTACCTTCAGGCTTGAGTTTATCGAACCTGCGGGACGTTTTGTCCAATTAAAGTTTATCAATTTCAATGAATGTCAACAGTAGGACTTGCGCACTTCGAAGAAAAGGTTTGGGGATGGCAATACTACCGTAGGGTGCAGGTGTGTTTTCAATCGGATCAATATTGTCTTTATTCTACCAGAAGATTTCTTTGTGCCTAAAGCAGGTTGTGAAAGCACGAAGCCATGATTGCAATTCCTGGCTTGAACCAGGTAATTGTTGACAATAAGGACCTATAAGGTATAATCTATTATCGTTGTCATCAGTTTTGAATGGCATTATTTTGACAATCACATTGTGGGACCTTTGATATTTGCTTCGCTTTTTGATTCTATAAGTCCGGCTTATTCCTTGGGGTGGAACCAACAGGATGCAAAATCATTATCATACGATAGCTGTCAATCAACTCCGCTGTTTGACCCAATATTGAATGGGTGCAGAGAGCTGGATTCACGATCAGGCCGTTGGAGAAATTATGTTCTCAACTGCCTGGCTTAGGGAGGGTATTATTAGTGGAATCATTGTGGGAGAACAGTAATTCAGCGCTTCAACGAACACTGAAAAAGAAGATCTATCTGGAAGCTAACAGTGTGGGTCGCCGTTATCAGTGGCCCCTTTTGATCATTAGTTTGATTGTCGTAGATCTGTTAATGGTGGGTTTGGCCTTCCGCGCGGCCTACTTTGTCCGCTTTGAGCTATCGATTTCCGTTTTTCAAATGGTGAATCCTTCTGTGGATTACTACCAGGGATTGGTGTTCGTCATTATTCCTCTTTGGTTGGCTATCTTTGCGCTGGTTGGTTTATATAACCAGAAAAACCTTCTAAGCGGGACTCAGGAATATTCTCTTGTTTTTAATGCCTCCACCATAGGGATGATTTCTGTTGTTGGCGCTGGCTTTCTGCTGCCCGACTTCATTGTTGCGCGCGGCTGGCTCTTCCTGGCATGGCTGTTTGCTTTTTTGTTTACCGCGATCGGACGTTTCACCACCCGCAGGTTTGTATACGCCTTGCGAGAATGGGGATATTTCTTAAGCCCCGCCATCATTGTGGGGGTGAATGAAGAAGCTCGTAGCCTGGCTGAACAGTTGACTCTGTGGAGAAAATCTGGTCTCCTCTTTATGGGATATGTAGATCAAGATGAAGATGTGGATTCGCCCATCTTTTCAAACTTGCCTTCTTTGGGTAAGCTGGATAAGCTCCGGGAAATTGTCGATCAATATGCTGTAAAAGAGTTAATCCTCACTACCAGTGCGCTCACCAGGGATGAAATTGTCGCGTTATTCAAAGAATACGGCATATCTAAGCATGTAAACCTGCGCCTGTCATCGGGCCTTTTTGAAGTAATTACAACTGGGGTACAAATTACCGAGTTGGCTTCTGTGCCTTTGATACGTGTCAATAATGCAAGGTTAACCGGCATAGACAGTGTGCTAAAATTAATTTTAGATTATTCCATAACCATACCAGGGTTGATCTTAATCTCGCCAATTCTTTTATTGATTTCTGTCCTGATCAAATTGGATTCCCCTGGGCCAATCATCTACAGAAGGCGAGTTATGGGAGTGAATGGGCGGCAGTTCGATGCATATAAGTTCCGCACGATGAGCCCGAATGGAGATGAGATTCTGGAACGCCACCCTGAACTGAAGGCTGAGCTGGATCAAAACCATAAGTTGGTTGAGGATCCTCGAGTCACCAGGGTGGGGCAGATTTTGCGCAAGACCAGTCTGGATGAGCTGCCGCAATTGTTCAACGTGTTAAGAAGAGAAATGTCTCTGGTCGGTCCGCGCATGATCTCTCCTTTGGAGATGAAGAAATATGATCAATGGGATATGAACCTGCTCACGGTTCGCCCAGGCATCACCGGGCTTTGGCAGGTTAGCGGCCGGTCCGATATTTCCTATGCCGAACGAGTGCGCCTGGACATGTATTACATCCGCAACTGGAGCATCTGGTTGGATATCGGTTTGCTCTTGCAGACAATCCCGGCCGTTCTGAGAGCGCGGGGAGCATATTGAACCTTGATTAAGGTCATTCATATACAAATGGAGCTTAACAGATGAAGATACTTGTTACTGGCGGAGCTGGTTTTATCGGCTCGCACGTGGTTAATGCATTTATTGAGGATGGTCATGATGTTGTTATTGTCGATGACCTCTCTACAGGTCGCCAATCGAACCTGAATCTGGCTGCCAGGTTTTATCAAGTTGATATCCGCGATCCGCAAGTAGAAGAGATATTTCGTAATGAAAAGCCCGATGTTATCAGCCATCATGCAGCTCAGATGGATGTACGCCGCTCTGTTGCCGAACCGCTCTTTGATGCTGATGTGAATATTTTGGGTTCGCTTAAACTCATTGAGTATGCCAAAAAATACGCAGTCAAGAAATTCATCTATATTTCAACCGGTGGCGCGGTTTACGGTGAGCCGGAATATCTGCCCTGTGATGAAAACCACCCGATCAATCCCATTTGCCAATATGGCGCCAGCAAGCATACCGTAGAACATTATCTGTATATGTATCACTTGAACTACGGCTTGAAATATACCGTATTACGCTATCCAAACGTCTATGGCCCTCGCCAAGACCCGCATGGTGAAGCAGGCGTTGTAGCGATCTTCTGTGGAAAAATGTTGGCAGATGAAGTGATCACCATCAATGGTGATGGAGAGCAGACGCGTGATTATGTCTACGTGGGAGATTGCGCTCGGGCAAATGTGATGGTTGCTGATGAGAATAAGGCTAGCGGCATCTATAACCTTGGCACTGGGAAAGGGACATCTGTGAACGAAATTTTTGCTGGTCTGCGCGATATTACAGGCTATAAACTTGCACCAGTATATGGACCAGCCAAGGTTGGTGAAACTCGCTTTATATATCTAAGCGCTGATAAAGCTGCTCGGGAGTTGGATTGGCAGCCAACCATACCTCTGGAAGAAGGTTTGAGGAAAACGGTCGACTACTTTCGGGTTTCAGAACTTGCATCATGATTATTGTCCAGACACCTTTGCGGGTTAGTTTTTTTGGGGGCGGCACAGACTTTCCCTCTTTCTATTGTTCTGAAGGTGGGGCTGTGCTGAGTTCTGCAGTGAATAAATATATATTTATCACCATCAAGGAGCGCTTCGACTGCAAACTGCGCATAGGTTATACACGCACCGAAATGGTAGATACCGTACCTGAAATTCAGCACGAGTTGATCCGCGAGGCGCTCTATAAGACCGGGATCAAAGAAGGGGTTGAGATCACCACCATGGGCGATATCCCCGCGGCGGGTTCCGGTCTGGGTTCGTCCAGCACGGTGACGGTCGGGTCTTTGCATGCGATGTATACCTACTTGGGTGATATTGTCACGGCAGAACAATTAGCCCAGGAAGCCTGCGAGATCGAGATTAATAAACTCAACAAACCGATCGGCATCCAAGATCAGTATATCGTTGCTCTGGGTGGTCTGCGTTTCATGGAATTTGATCCGGGTGGAACGGTCAGGACCGAGAGAATTAACCTCGATTACTGGTCCCGGCGTGAATTGAATGAGAGTTTGCTACTGTTTTTTACAGGAATCACACGCCAGGCAGATTCAATCTTGGATGAGCAGCAGCGTAACATCGTTGACAGGCTATCTATCTTGAGAGAGATGAAGAAAATGGCCTACGTCGCCAGGGATGAGCTCAAGGCAGGGAATTTAGATATTATTGGCGATCTGTTACATAAAAGCTGGGAATTGAAAAAGCAACTGGCCAGCGGAATCAGCAACAATATGATAGATGCACTGTATGAACAGGCGCGACAGGCAGGCGCAAGCGGAGGTAAGATTACCGGGGCTGGTGGGGGCGGGTTTTTACTGCTGTATGTCCCATACCATAAACGTGAGTCAGTACGGTCGGTGATGGGATCGCTTCAAGAGCTGCCCATCCAGCTCGAGCCTGATGGGTCAAAAGTTATTTTCAACTACCGCCGATAACGCGTTGTTTTTCAGGAATTGTTTGTAGGTATAAATGGAGGGTATGGATGCAATCTCTAAAGCGATATGTTGATGATCTACATGCAACATTAGATCTCTTACCGATTTACCTTGTGGATGAATTGGTTTCGATATTGCAGGAAGCTCGCCTGAACCACAGGCAGGTTTTTATCATGGGCAATGGCGGCAGCGCCTCCACAGCCTCTCACTTTGTGGCAGATTTGGCCAAAAACACTCGCTGGCATACCCTGCCTGATTTTCGGGTGCTGGGCTTGACGGACAATATGGCAATTTTCTCTGCCTACGCAAATGATGAGGGATACGAAAATGTATTCGCCCAACAATTAGCCAGCTTTGTCCGCCCCTCTGATATTGTTATTGCGATCTCTGCCAGTGGAAATTCAAAGAACGTATTGCAAGCGGTTAAGTTAGCCCGTCAGGTAAAAGCGCGGACGATTGGGGTGACTGGTTTTGACGGTGGGCATTTAGGATCGATGGTCGATGTACATATCAATATCCCCAGCAATATCATCGAGCAAGTAGAAGATATGCATCTGATTATTGAGCATATGGTGGTGAAGACTTTACGGGAGATAGCCAAAGACATAAAAACAACTCAGGCTGCTCCAGTCGATGACCTGAGTATAAATCAGGAAGAATATCAGCAAATTACCGGTTGATGATGCTGGTCAAAGCGTCAGATAACGTATCGTAAACCAGGTAAGGCTCAAGGTTTAAATTGCTGGCTAGCTGGTATTGTTCTGCGCCTCGTCCGGTCTTCACCAATATCCTGGTAGGAACGCCAGCTGCTTGTCCGGCCTGTAGATCGCTAATGGCATCCCCAATCAAAATTGAGTTGCCAAGATCGATGGACAGAACCTGTGCAGCCAGATGAAGCAAGCCAGGCTTGGGTTTGCGACAATCACAAGCATCTTCGGGGGCGTGTGGGCAGGTAAAGACACCATCGATCCGTCCGCCGGCTGTCTCGATCAGGCCAACCAGGCGCTGGTTGATCTCTTCAACAACGTTAATGGGCACAATGCCCCGGCCCACAGCAGATTGATTCGTTATGATAACCAACTTGTATGGAGATGAACTCATCGATGCCAATGCTGTGATGGCCTGATCGAATATGATCACATCATCCCAGGAACGGACATATTGGGGACAATTTTCGATAATAACACCGTCTCGGTCAAGGAAAATTGCAGGCTGCATATGGAAATTATACTATCAGGGTTGATGTGTTTTGTTGGAAAGAATGATTCCAGGGGTGAAGGCATTAGGCGTCAGCTTGACCAAGTATAATTATTATGATAATATTCATCAATATTTTGAGCTGTCGCTGAATTGAGCTATGCTTACATTCTTTTTCTTTGATTAGTGGCACAATTTTCATGATTGAGGGTTTGCGTCTCTACTTAAGCAGGCAGGCGTCCAGCAGTGCCCGTTATCTTCTGGAGCAGACACTTTATTTATTCGTGGGTTGGATCCCAACCCTGGTTGGCATTGGACTACGCGGGATTCTGTACCGGCTTATTCTGCGTATGGATGGTTGGGCTGCAATCGAAAGTAATGTGCGCTTGCGTTTTGCGGACAACATCCTTTTGGAGAATGGGGTCTACCTGGATCAAGGCACTTATCTGCATGCCTGTCCGAAAGGGATCAAGATTGGCGCTCAAACGATTGTTATGCATGGAGCTGTGTTGCATGTATACAATTTCAGAGATATGCCGGGGTCAGGTATCACCATCGGACGTGATAGCCTGATTGGGGAATATACGGTCATTCGCGGCCAGGGTGGCGTAACGATTGGTGACCGAGTATATACTTCCCCTTTCAGTCAGATTATCGCTGTGAACCATGTTTTTGATGATCCGGATATGCCCTTTGTCGAACAGGGAATTACGGCTGAAGGAATTGTTGTTGAAGATGATGTTTGGATTGGATCAGGGGCTGTGATCACCGACGGTGTGCGAGTTGGAAAAGGCGCTGTGATCGCCGCAGGGGCCGTCGTTACGAAAGATGTACCTGCTCACACGGTTGTTGGGGGTGTCCCAGCCCGTCCGATTAAAACAATTGAAAAAAATGTCAATCAAGAAGTTGACCGCATTATTTACTGATAGGAGCCATTATGACTGAAGAAATTCGCACCGATGTGAAAGAAAATTTGGGGACGCGTAGAATCCCCAAATTGAAAATGGTAAATTTCCCCTCCGCCGATGAGATTGTACGGCAGGGGTTGATGGAGGCGCGGCAATCAGCAGAGGCGGTGGACATTCTGCTGGTCAATCCGCCTACGCCAGATGGGGGATACTGGATCCGGACACAACACCGGGTGGGGCGCCGTACGCGTGAGAACATGGTGTGGCCGCAAGTCTCCCTGGCCCAAATGGCCGCCCTCCTGCATCCTACCTATAAATTGAAAATAATCGATGCCAATGCGGAGCGGATGGGCTGGCCTGAATTTATTAAAGAGTTGGACAAATACCAGCCGCGCTATTACTTTACCCAAGTCACTGCTCCAACGCTGGAAAACGATATGTACGGGTGTTTCTTGGCCAAGGCGCGCGGCGCTAAAACCATTGCTTTTGGTACCCACGTCACTCCCATACCGCGCGAATCTTTGCGCCCATTCCCAGCTCTCGATTTTGTTTTGGTCGGTGAGCCAGATTTGACCATCCGGGATTTGCTGGACCATTTAGAGGGCAGATTTGATGAGCGTCCGGATTCCATCCGGAATCTTTTTGAAAAACATGACCCCCAATACAAACCAGCTATCCGAGAAGACGGTTCGGTGGATATGCACGGAATCAAAGGCTTGGCCTGGCGAAAAGGGGATGAGATTATGATCAACTTCCCGCGTCCCTTCATCAGTGACCTGGACGATATGCCAATTCCGATGCATGAGTTGCTGCCGTTGCAGAAATATCGCATGCCGTTAATCAAAGGTCCTTTTACGTTTATTGTTTCGAGCCGTGGCTGCCCGGCTGGTTGTACCTACTGTATCAAGCATGTTAGCTACCAGTATTCTGCCCGCCTGCGTTCTCCAGCGTTGATAATGGAAGAGCTGTGGCAATTGAAAAATCTGGGCATTAACAATATCCACATGTATGCTGATCTGTTTACTGTTAGTCGCGATCAGGTGATGGAACTATGCCAGCGAATGATTGACGAAAAGATCAATATCAGATGGACTTGTAACAGCCGAGTGGATTACGTGGATGAAGAAATGCTACAAATGATGGGTAGAGCAGGCAACTGGTTGATCTCCTGGGGCATCGAGAGTGGGAACGAGCACATCCTAAAACATGCTCGCAAAGGCGCTTATCCAGACAAGGCCAAGCGGGCGCTTGTCTGGGCGAAGAAAGCCGGCATCAAGAATTGGGGTTACTTTATTATCGGCTTGCCCGGGGAAACGGAGGAAACCATCCGCCAGACGATCGATTTCTCGAAAAAACTACCTCTGGATATTGCTCTCTTCCATGTGGCTGCTCCGTACCCCGGTACTCCCTTCTTCTTTGAAGTTGTTCAGAACGGCTGGTTCCGCAAGGGAACCCGCTGGGAACAGGTGGATATGGATAAAGGCACGGTTTTGGATTACCCTGACCTGTCTGCAGAGCGCTTACTTTATTGGCAAAAACGGGCCTGGCGCGAGTGGGCTTTTCGTCCTGGGCCAATCTTGACTTATATTAAGATGCTGCTATCCGATATCTCGACGATCAAGTCAGCCTTGAGCGTTGGATTGCAACACCTGAGCTGGCAATCCAGCAAGGAACCCATGGAGTAATCTTGGTTTTATCTTGAAGCAAATAGAATGAGAATCCTCCTGCTGACCCAGGTGTTGCCCTTTCCTCCGGACAGCGGCCCCAAGGTAAAAACCTGGAATGTCATCAAGTATCTGGCTCGCCATCACGAAGTGACCCTGGTTTCTTTTGTGCGCGGCGACCAGTCGGCAAGTGTAAGGCACTTGCAGAATTACTGCCGGGAGGTTCATCCAGTTCCCATTCAGCGGGGAATGTTGCGCGATCTAAGGTACCTACTGGATAGTTTTCTTACGCGCCAGCCATTTTTAATGGTCCGGGACCGGCGAGAGGAAATGGAGCGTCTTGTCGACCAGTTGGCAGCCAAGGTGGATTTTGATGTGGTTCATGCCGATCAATTGAATATGGCCCAGTATGCATCCCGCGTACCGGCAGCCCGTCGCATTATTGATGCACACAATGCTTTATGGCTTCTGTATAAGCGCCTGTGGCTTACCATGCAGTCTGGGCCTAAAAAGTGGTTGTTAAATAGAGATTGGCAATTGATAAAAAAATACGAAGGGCAAGTATGTCGGGAGTTTGATGCAGTTTTGGCAGTCAGCGAGGAAGACAGCCAGGCCTTGGAAGAAGCAGCCGGTCAGAAGCTGGATATCACCATTATTCCAATAGCCATCGACACAGATGAAATTACTCCCATTACCCACCAACCACAGGGGGACCGTATCTTGCATATCGGCACAATGTATTGGCCTCCAAATATCGATGGCATCTTGTGGTTCCTTTCTGAGGTCCTGCCGCTCATTCGCAATGAACGGCCCGAGGTGGAGTTTGATATTGTTGGGGCAAACCCTCCGAAAGAGATCATCGCTTTTGATGAGGTAGATCGGCGCGTGCATGTGACTGGTTATGTCGATGATCCTACTTCTTATCTTGAACAAGCCAGCCTGATGGTTGTTCCGTTGAGGGCAGGCGGTGGGATGCGGGTGAAAATCCTCAACGCGCTTGGGCAGGGATTACCCATCGTATCCACGACTTTGGGGTGTGAGGGTATTGCGGTCCAAGCAGGTGTGCACCTGCTGGTAGCAGATTCGCCGCAAGATTTCGCCGGTGCGGTTATCCGTTTGTTGGAAGACAGGCAGCTGGCTGGCGAATTGGGCCGTAGAGGGCGTCAGTTGATCGAATCCACTTACGATTATCGGGTTGCTTGCCATTCTCTAGAACAGGCATACTCGAAAGCTAATGTTTCGAATATGAGCAAGTAAATGGGAAATCAGATGGATGTCCTTTTCCTTGTCCCATATGTTCCCAATCTAATCCGAGTCCGGCCATATAACCTGATCCGCCACCTTACCGAGCAGGGACATCGTGTTTCTGTACTGACTTTATGGACAGGACAGGCAGAACGGGAGGATATTAAAAAGCTGGAACAGATCTGCCAGCAGGTCTATGCAGCTCCACTACCTCTTTCTCGCTCTCTTTTTAACAGCCTTGCGGCTTTGCCATCAAGAACCCCGTTACAAGCCAATTATTGCTGGCAGCCTGTGTTACGTGATCGACTACTAGAACTGATCTCAGATAAAAATGGCAAGCAGCCCTTTGATGTCGTACATGTGGAGCATCTACGCGGTGTGAAATATGCGCTTCATCTGAAATCACAATTTCGCCCGGGGAAGCAAGTTCCGATCATTTGGGACAGTGTAGATTCAATCAGTATGCTATTCAGACAGGCGGCCAGGACCAGTAAAAGCTTTTTTGGGCGGTGGCTGACCCGCTTTGAGCTTGGCCGGACTGAGAGCTATGAAAAGTGGCTGGTAGGGCAGTTTGAACGCGTCCTGGTAACTTCGCAGCTTGATAAAAATGCTTTTCTTTCTCTGCAGCCAACAGGGTTTAGGGAATCTTGCATAACGGTGCTGCCAAATGGGGTGGATCTGGATTACTTCTCTCCAGACAACTCGGTGACTCGCGAGCCAGACACGCTGGTGTTGAGCGGTAAGATGAGCTATCACGCCAATATCACCATGGCTCTCCACCTGGTTGAAAAAATCATGCCACTGGTATGGCAAAAACGACCTGGGGTGCAAGTATATATCGTTGGGAAAGATCCTCCCACTGAAGTCACAACCTTAGGAAATGACCCCAGGATCACCGTCACCGGTACGGTCGAAGATATCCGGCCTTATTTGAGAAAATCTACGATTTCAGTGACCCCGATTATGTACGGAGCCGGGATCCAAAACAAAGTCCTTGAAGCCATGGCATGTGCGACGCCGGTGGTTTCTACTCCCCGTGCCACATCTGCTCTTACTATTAGACCTGGGCATGACCTGATCTCAGCCGATGAGCCAGAGGCCTTTGCAGAAGCAGTATTGCGCTTGTTAACCAATCCTGAGTTGTGCAGGGAGATCGGTGAGTCCGGGCGCCGCTACGTAGAAACCAACCATCGTTGGCCAAGTATTGTAGAAAAACTGGTAGAGGTCTATCGAGAATCGATACACCAGCTCTAAACGACCGGTAAAACAGCATGATATACTTGTCGAATATGGCTGGCGGTCTGCTTAACTCTTCCAAACACCCCTTCCAAGGCAAAATTGCCTTGATCACAGGCTCTGGTCGTGGGATCGGCCGGGCAATTGCATTGCATCTGGCCCGAAAAGGTGCAGATATTGTCGTTAATTTTTTTCGAAATCGCACAGCTGCTGAAGAGACTGTTGTCCAAATCGAATTACTAGGCCGGAAAGCTTTGTTGGTAAAAGCCAATTTGGGAGAGTTGGGGGAAATCGGCAGGTTATTTGATGAAGTAGAGCGCTATTTTGGGGGATTGGATATTCTGGTCAGCAATGCGGCCTCGGGCTACAACCGTCCGGTAATGGAACAAAAACCAAAGGGATGGGAGTGGACCATGAATATCAACGCACGAGCTTTGTTATTCGCGTCCCAGCGAGCGGTCCCATTAATGGCTAAACGAGGTGGGGGAGCCATTGTCAGCATTAGCAGCCCGGGCGCCAGCCGGGTTCTGCCTGAATATGTAGTGGTTGGCGCCAGTAAGGCTGCCCTGGAAGCTTTGACCCGCTACCTGGCGGTTGAACTGTCGCTTCACAATATCGTCGTAAACGCTGTCTCTCCAGGCGTGGTTGAGACGGATGCATTAAAACATTTCGATATCATGGAAGACAAAGGATTGATCGATAAGATCGCTGCCAGGACCCCAGCTGGCCGGTTGGTGAAACCTGATGAGGTGGCTGAACTGGTGGCCTTTCTTTGCTCACCACAAGCATCCATGATCCGGGGCCAGGTGATCTCAATTGATGGGGGTTTTAATCTGCCGATGGGGAGTGTTACAGACCCACAGGGATAAGGTATTAATATTTGGTGTAAGGCTGTTATCCTTGAAATACTTTGTCATTTAAGATATTAAACCCCGACCAGAATCGCCCTGGCAGGCGCGCCATCGGAACCATCGATTTTTAGCGGCAAGCAATAAAGGGTATACCTGCCCTGTGAGATGCTGGAAAGATCCAGACCTTCTACGATGACCACGCCTGCGTTCAGGAAAATTTCATGGGTAGCCCTGGTTTGGTGGTAGGGCGCAACAGAAAGATAATCTATACCGATAAGTTTTACCCCCCGTTTTACCAGATATTCCGCGGCATCTTCACAAATTCCTACATAATTTGTTTGGAATTCTTTCTCTTGCCTGGCCCAATAAGTGGAGTTCCTTGTCTTGAGTAAGAGCCGCCGCGTCCTGGGAGGCAGGTCGGAGTGTTCCAACACATCCGCGGTGATGGTATCCACGTCAGGCAAATCCAGCACATAAGCCCTCCCGGTGAGAGCTCGCAGGGACATGCACTCGACACTCTTCCCATCAGAGAAGAAATGGTACGGGGCGTCTACGTGTGTACCCGTATGCACACTCATTTCAATTTTTGTCACATTGGCTTCGGCGCCTTGCTCAATTTTATTGATTCTTTCAACAACAACACCCGGATCACCAGGCCAAGTTGGAAGATGCGGAGAAATGGTCAGGGAAATATCATAAGTGTGCATGGTTTATCTCCTTATATTGAGGAGTATATATCAGGCTCATAGAATGCGCAACAAAGTTTGGCCTGGATATCAAGTTATATTAACGTGAATGCGGTATAAGAGGAAGTTTTTGATACTAGCAAAGTATGGATCAACCGAGTTCCAGCTTTGCCAGCGTGGCTCGCTTTAAAGCTTCAGGGTTGACCGTTATACCTAAACCCGGTAGATCAGGGACGTCGATCGTGCTGTCTGGATTAAGCGAAAAGCGTTCGTGGGTAATGTCCTCGGCATAATAACGGGCTGAGGCGGAGATGTCCCCAGGGAGAGTGAAGCCTGGCAAGGACGCCAGCGCCAGGTTCGCCGCCCGTCCAACGCCGGTCTCAAGCATCCCTCCACACCATACAGGAATGCCATTCGTTTGGCAGATATCATGAGTGGATAGCGCCTGGGTTAAACCTCCTACCCGTCCTACCTTGATATTGATCACCTGGCAAGCTTGCATCTGGATCGCTTGCCGGGCATGCCGTGCAGAATGGATGCTTTCATCTAAACAGATTGGAGTTGCCAGCTGGGTTTGCAAGTAATGGTGGTCCCATAGATCGTCTTCATGGAGGGGCTGTTCGATCAGGAGCAGGTTCAATTCGTCCAGTGGAAAGAGGGATTTGGCGGTTTCCAATGTATACGCCGAATTGGCATCTACCTGTAAGCGCAAGTCTGGAAAAGCATGCCGCACAGCGCGGGTATCTTCTACATCCCGACCCGGTTTGATCTTTATCTTGATTCTGCGGTAACCATTTTTCAGGTAATTTTCCACAACGCTCACCAGATCATGGGCAGAGTTTTGCAGACCTACTGATACACCTACATCAACCCGTTTTCTAGTGCCGCCGAGCATGTTCTGTAAAGAACGTCCTTCACGTTTGCCCTGGAGATCCCGAATGGCCATTTCCAGGCCGGCTTTTGCCATCTGATGGCCTTTGACAAAACTAACCCACTGATCATAAACTTCCGGTCCGGATATCTCCTTTGACAAGATAGAAGGCACGATAAAATCTTTCAATATATGCCAGGCGGTTCCGGTAGTTTCATATCCATACCCTGGGTCGCGATCGGCCGCGCATTCACCATAACCGATCAGGCCATCTGAAAAAGCCTCCAGCAAAATACATTCTCTCGAGTCGATACGCCCAAAGGACGTTTCAAACGGGGTAACCAATGGCATGCGTAGATGGTAAAGGCAGACTCGTGAAATTTTCATAGGGTGCTTTCTCCATGACTGAGAACATAATAACTGCGTGGGATCTCTTCCTGCAGATGAATAAAATCGGTGATTAGATAGCCCAGCGCAAATAAATCTTCAAAGATCTGACGAAGACTCATCCGCCATTCCAATGCCAAGGGAGGATCGCTGGCTCGGAGCGCCTGGAAATCTGAGGGGATCTCAACCAGTAGCAAGGGGATATCGGCTTTTGACTCTGGAGAGCTACTCGGAAGCCGGGCTTGGGATGGGTGGAGCCATCGATCTTTTCCGGGTGTGCTTGGATTAATGATTTCCGCACCAGCAGTCAGAAAGTGGGTCAGATCCAATCGCCGGCGAGTGCGGCTACTCAACCGGCTCTTAACTCGCTGGCTGTTTACCCACCAATCTACCTGGAAACGATCTGAAGGTATGCCAAAATTCAGATCGTCTTGCATTTCTCCATATGCTTCACGGATATAAGTGGAGCAAACTGCACCCAGACGGGCGATATTCAAATGAGCATTCCGGCTGAGTAGAGGATCAAAGGTCCAGCTGATTAGATCCAGACCCTGGTGGCGCACCATTTGCCATTGGGCTCTTTTGAGTAGAAAACCAAGCCCCTGACTGCGGTATTGTGGATGAACAGCTAATTGGTGAGAGCAATGCTTCGGGCGTGGGCCGTCAGGGGTAAAGTAGAGCCCAGGAAAACCAAAGACAAAACCAGCTAATGGCGCGCTATCTGCTGGCAATCCGGGTTCTTCACCTACTTTGCGGTTATCCTTCTTATATGCACCGATCACAATTCCACCGTTATGTGCTGCTGTCACCAATATATGCAGGGGGACCACATCCGTTTCACTGCCGGGCCACACCTCTCGCTGGAGCTGCTCGGCTGCCAACATCTCGACAGGCTTTTCCAGGATGCGAATGATCCAATCTGTTTTATGAGTCATTTTCATACGATTATTACCATGCACATTATGATGAAAATACAAATTGCAGATTGCGAGAGAATGAGCGCCGGTATCCGGTTTATTGCCTTTGGAAATTAAGCATCAAGTGATTATTTTAAGTCCGGCGACGGAAGAGCCCTTTAAACATCGACTGCCGCCAATTGTCACCCTTGAGATAATCCAGGCGTTGAGAAAAGCGAGCTGGCATAAGGTTGAAGGTGTTCGGAAGCGTGTCCAAGGAGCAGGTATGGTTGGCGGCAAGATAATCTAACCAATAAACAGAAATGGGCAGGCCTGGAAGGATCTGATCTAAAATAATTGTCAACCAGCGCAGATAAGGTGGACGTACAGGAAGCTGCTGACGCCGGATACCCAAAACCTGGTTGATTTCATCGACGATTTGACGGAAGGTCAGATATTCGGGTCCTCCAATTTCGTAAGTCTGGTTGCGGGTCTTGGGATAGTCTAGAGACCAAATCAGACAGGTAACCAGGTCTTCCACCCACAAAGGCTGAAGCAAGGCGCTACCATCCCCTGGGGTGAGAAAAAAAGGGGAGGCTGAAAGCAGGCGCGCCAACCCAGTCGTAAACCCATCCTGAGGACCATAGACGATCCCTGAGCGAAAGATCGTGAAATCGACTCCGCTCCGGCGAAGATGTTCTTCGGCGATTGCTTTTGCTTTTAAGACAGGGTAAGCCGAAGCGCGATCAGCCCCCAGGTGACTCAAAAATATAATGCGATCGACGCCTGCATCCAGGGCTGCCTTGGCAACAGCCCGAGTCCCCTGGATATCGATATCCATCAGGCTTGACCGGGGACCTGCCCACTCTCCACCGGCTAGATGATAGACAGTGTGGACCCCAACCATCGCGCCGCGCAAGCCACGCTCGTCCGTTAGGCCGCTCACCGCCACCTCAACTGGCACTCCTTTTGGCAGGTTAGGGGAGTGTTTGGATGGACGGATCAAAGTTCTGACGTCATGGCCCGCTTCTACCAATTGGCGAAGAAGAGCCTGGCCGATAAAGCCTGTGCCTCCACTGACAAGAATCATGCTAGCACTCGACCTACAATACCAACCTGCATCAGTAATAGCCCTCTCTAGGCGGAGGATGCCAGAGCAATAGCTCCCAATACCCCTGCTTTCCCTCTTAATTGTGGGCGAACTATGTAGTTGTCGATATCCTCCAGTATTTCTGGAACGTTTACATACCCATTAAGCAAATTGAGCGTGTTCTTTCTGATCGATTGAAGTAAATGATCTTGATCCATCACACCCCCACCGAGGATAATGCGCTGTGGTGATAGGGTACAGATGAAATTATTAAGGGCCAGGGCGACATAGCCGGCTAAAAGAGACCAGGCCGGGTGATCTTCAGCGAGAGTTTCGCCGCGCTCCCCATACCGGTTTTCGATGGATGGACCAGCAGCCAGACCTTCAAAACAATCACCGTGGTAAGGACAAAACCCTGGAAATGGGTCTTTTTGCCAATCATGTGGGATGCGGATATGGCCCATTTCAGGATGTGTGAGACCATGCAGCAAGCGCCCGTCTGCCAAGCCCCCTCCCCCAATTCCTGTCCCAATGGTCAGGTACAGAAAAGTGTGTAAATTCTGAGCAGCTCCCCAGCGGTGTTCAGCCAGGGCTGCGGCATTTACATCCGTGTCGATTGTTACCGGCAGCTTCAGTCTTTCCTCGATAATTCCTTTAAAGTTAGTATCACTCCACCCAGGTTTTGGTGTGGTGGTGATGTAGCCAAATTTCGGAGACGCCGGATTTAGATTCACCGGTCCAAATGTGCCAATACCGATCGCCGCAATCTCTGCCTTTTTGTTTTGTTCCTCAAAAAATTCGATTGCCTGGTTGATGGTGTCTTTTGGGGTGGTTGTGGGGAATTGCGCGAGCGCGAGTATCTCGTTTGGGTGGCTACCTACAGCGCAGACAAATTTTGTGCCCCCAGCTTCGATGCCTCCGTACGTTAGCTCTTTCATTTTTTTTCTCCTTGTTATTACTCAGGCTGAGTGGTGTCGCAAGGGACCGAAACCACCAAGCGAGTACCTTTCCTGGGAAAAGATTCTACATTCAATTGAGCGCCAATTGCCTCAGCTCGTTCTGCAGCTCCAACCAAACCAAGATGGCCTTTGCGGGCAAAATCAAGCCCCTTTTTGTGCTCAAATTCGTAATCTGCCAGAATGGCATCTACATTCTCCGCTTCTAAGATCCGAAAAGCAATTTCAGACGAAGTTGCTCGTTGGAGAATGAACTCTCCCCGTCCAAAGCTGGACAGCCATTCTCGAACAAGGGCATATTCACTTTCATCATCTTCCAGAAGAAGAATGCGCCAGGGATGCATCTCCATTATGCCTGCTCCTATGCGAACAGCTTCATCGTGTGCTTCCTAAAGTATACCGCGGCAACGCGGAGATATGGGTTCAGGCTAAAATGAATATCGGGTTCTTGGAGAGTAAAAGCACACGGTCAGGTCCTGGGAAAATTATACAAACCCCTGTATAATTCATCCATCCTCTCAATGTTACAGCCAAGAATTATAAAAGGTAGTTTCCACATGATTAACTCCGCTACTGCTATTGCTCATCCGAACATCGCCTTTATCAAGTACGGGCAATAGACAA
>JAWOHN010000060.1:0-26180 GCA_046485135.1 Anaerolineales bacterium
CATAGCCACAGCAACGTGGATCAAGCCAAGTTGGAGTCGCTTACGCAGCATGAAACCTCCCAGATATAAAAAACTTAATGAATCGGAAATCTTGCACACACAAGCGCGCAGAACCTGTGTATTTTTATCAGACTATTACCGATTCGTAAATGTAGATTTACGTAGATTTTCTATAATGTAAAGTGAAAAAATGACCGCTAGAGCCGCTGCGTGAATTTCGTCATTCCCCCAAGCCCGCTTTTTCCGGCTGACTCTCGCCAGACAAGAGCGCATGTTGCAGGGCTTGTTTCAGCGAGCGTACCTCGACTACCTGGATGTCGGTAGGCCAGGGCTCTCCCCGTTTCAGCCGGCGGGGAACAATGGCAATCTTAAAACCGAGTTTGGCTGCTTCCCTCAAGCGAGCCGGCATCTGTCCAACCATGCGCAACTCTCCAGACAAACCCACCTCACCGATCAGGACCGTGTCAGCCCGCACCGGTACGTCCCGCACGGAGGAAGCAATTGCAGCAGCAATCGCCAGATCAGCAGCCGGCTCCCCCACTTTAATACCGCTAACAACATTGACAAACACATCTTGCTCACCCAGCCTCACGCCGACCCGCCGGGTCAATACAGCCACGGTCAGCAACAGGCGATTGAAATCAACCCCGTTGGGCGTCCGTCGAGGATTGCCAAAGGAGGTTGCGCTGGTCAGGCCCTGAATCTCCACCAACAACGGACGGGTGCCTTCCATGGTCACAGCAATGGCTGAGCCAGGTGCGTTGACCATCCGTTCCGCCAGAAAGGCTTCGGAGGGATTGGTCACCTCCGCCATGCCGCGCTCGCCCATCTCAAAGACCCCTACCTCTGAGGTAGCCCCAAAACGGTTCTTAACCGAGCGCAGCAGCCGGTAAGACTGAAAGCGGTCGCCCTCCAGGTACAGCACGGTATCGACGATATGTTCCAAAACGCGCGGTCCAGCGATGACACCTTCCTTGGTAACGTGCCCAATCAAGAAAACTGCTATCCCAGAGCTTTTGGCCAGCTCGCGCAGGCGCGAGGCGCTTTCGCGCACCTGCGACACAGATCCTGCTGAAGATTCTAGTTCAGGCAGATAAGTGGTCTGGATAGAGTCCAGCACCAACAGGCCCGGCTGCAAACTGGAAATATGCTCAAGGATGGTGCTCAGATTTGTTTCAGTCACCAGGTAGAGGTCTTCCGGCATCTCCGGTGGATCGTCCGTCCCGGAATCTGGGCTGCGCAGTAGGCGCAATGCCCGCATTTTGATCTGCCTTTCAGACTCCTCTCCCGACACATACAGGATTGAGACGCGCCTTGCCATTTCCAGAGCTACCTGGAGCAGTAAGGTGGATTTTCCAATACCCGGGTCTCCGCCGACCAGGACGATCGAACCCGGCACGATGCCTCCTCCCAAAACGCGCGCAAATTCCCCCATCGTCAGCGGCAGCCGTTCCTCGGCATCCATATCAATCTCAACCAGGCGGCGCGGCTCAGAGACCGCAGCAATTCCCCGCCCCTTGGTACTGCCAGCCACAGTAGCAGGATGGATCACCTCTTCAACCATCGAGTTCCAGGCATTGCACTGAGGGCAGCGTCCCATATTGCGTGGGGCGCTGCGCCCACAATTCTGGCATACATATTGTGTGCGTATCTTGGTCATATGGGTATTCGGCTAAACGCGAGACACTGCTCAGGCAAATCCTATCACAGCGTTGAATTGTTAAAAATGGTGTATGTGAGGGCATTTGCACATCACATACACCATTTATTTTGTTATTTCAAAGATCCGTCATGCAGCCGGTACTGCCTCGGCGTTATTCGAAGATGGCTCACCCTCTGCTCGCTGGAGGGTGATCTCCCCTTCCACGACATCAATCAGCACTGTATCGCCGTCATCGAAATGGCCGGAAAGGAGCGCATCCGACAGGGGATCTTCCACCTTTTGTTGAATAACCCGCTTCAAAGGTCGCGCGCCCATATCAACATCAAAGCCCAGTTCAGCAATCAGATCAACCGCCTCTGCTGTGGACGTGAGCACAATAGCGTTCTCTTCCAGGCGCTGGGCAACCTTCTGCAACTCCAGGTTCACGATCTCGCGGATGTTCTCTTTGGTGAGAGAGTGGAAGACCATCACCGAGTCAACCCGGTTGATGAACTCAGGCCGGAAGACCCGCCGCAATGACTCTATCAGCTTCTTGCGCATATCTTCATAAGCCAGTCGCTCTTCCATCTCTTCGTCACGCTTGAGAGCGAAACCAAGACCAGCCTGGCGCTTGATCATATCGGCGCCAATATTGGAGGTCATCACGATAATCGCATTGCGGAAGTCAACCTTGCGCCCGCGCGCGTCAGAAAGATGACCTTCTTCCATGATTTGCAGCAGCATATTATGAGCTTCAGGGTGTGCTTTCTCGATCTCATCAAAAACTATGATCGAATAAGGCCGGCGACGCAAAGCTTCTGTCAGTTGCCCGGCATCCTCGTATCCCACATAACCAGGCGGCGCCCCCACCAGGCGGCTCACAGAGTGCCGTTCCATGAATTCAGACATATCCAATTGGATGAGCGCATCTTCACTGCCGAATAAGAAGCGCGCCAGCGCTTTGGTCAACTCTGTTTTTCCAACGCCGGTTGGGCCAAGGAAGATGAAGGAGCCGATCGGGCGACGCGGGTCTTTCAATCCGGCGCGTGAGCGGCGTACCGCCCGCGCAATCGCCTGGATAGCTTCTTCCTGTCCAACAATGCTATGGCGCAGCTCATCTTCCATCTGCAGCAGACGTTGGGATTCTTCCGTCGCGATTTGCATCACGGGTACGCCTGTCCACATCGCCACCACTTCAGCGATATCATCGGCAGTAACTATCGGGGCGCTAGCTCTATCCCAGCCGGTGCGCAGGCGCTCCAACTGGCGTTCCAGGGATTCCTGGCGCTCTAAAATCTCTTGTGCATCGTCATAACGGCCATCTTCCAACGCCATAGCGTGATTTTGCCGAATCTCGCGCAGCTGTCCCATCAAATCTTTAGATGTTTTTGCCGCTGGGCTCTTGTACATACGAACCCGAGAGGATGATTCGTCAATCAGATCGATCGCTTTATCCGGCAAGAAACGCTCAGTCACATAGCGGGACGACAACTGGACTGCCGCCTCCAGCGCCTCATCTGAGATCGTCAGGCGGTGATGCTCTTCATACGCAGAGCGAACGCCGCGCAGGATCTCGATCGTCTCGTCCGGTGTGGGCTCATCAACTATGATCGGTTGGAAACGTCGTTCGAGTGCTGCATCGCTCTCAATATGCTTGCGGTACTCGTCCATGGTGGTCGCGCCTATTACCTGAAGTTCTCCTCGCGAAAGCGCCGGTTTCAGGATATTGGCAGCGTCTACAGAAGAGCCCGCTGCCCCAGCTCCCACCAACATATGCACCTCATCGATGAAAAGGATGGCGCCTGAGGATTTTAATTCCTCAATCACCCGCTTGAGGCGCTCTTCAAATTGACCGCGGTACATCGTCCCAGCCACCAAGGAGCCCACATCCAACTGTAACAGGCGTTTGTTCAGCAGAGGAGCAGGAACATCTCCCTCTATAATCCGTTGGGCCAGACCTTCAACAATAGCGGTTTTACCTACTCCCGGCTCACCGATCAGAGCCGGATTATTTTTGTTGCGCCGCGCCAGGATCTGGATCACTCGTTCGATCTCCATCTGCCGGCCAATTACCGGATCAAGCTTACCTTCTTCTGCATGCAGGGTCAGGTCCACTGCCAGTTGGTCAACCATGGGTGTCTTCGGCTTGGCCTGTTCCTGGCGACCAGCAGCCTTTTGTTCACCGCCGCTGGGTTTCGGTGTCGCGGTGCTCTCCTGCAGCACCCGCCGGGTCTGGCGCCGGATCTGCTCCGGTGTTACGCCTAACTTCCGCAGCACATCCAGGGCGATGCCCTGCCCGTGCCGCACTAACCCGAGCAACAGATGCTCGGTGCCAATATAATGGTGGCCCATTCTGCGGGCCTCTTCTACAGCGAGTTCTAAGACTTGTTGGGTTCCAGGGGAAAGATCTAGCTTTCCGCCCCGGTTCTGACCTGGGCCTGTCAGGCGTTCCACAATTTCTTGCACCCGGTCTGCTTCGAGCCCCAGTTCACGCAAGACTCGCCCAGCTACCCCGCCCTCCTCACGCATCAAGCCGAGCAACAGGTGCTCGGTACCGATATAATTATGACGCATACGTTCTGCTTCCTGGTGAGCCAGGCTCAGAACTCTGCGCGCCCTTTGTGTAAACCGCTCCATACCAGCCACGGTGATTCCTCCTACCAAACAAAACGCAGTGACAAATACTGGTCTATATTGATTTTTCTATTTATGAGACACTTTATCCGATTGGATTCTACCAGAGTTTACCCCCTTCCGTGATGGTTTCATAATTAAACTATATTAACATATTATATGAGTTTTCGTCACAGCTGTGCTCTTAACCATCAGGCGGTCTTAAAGTCGCAATTTCACCCCCACCCCTGCCCCCGCTCCCAACGGGGCGGGAGAAAATCCCCACAAAGGCATTATCCACCAAAAAGAGCGCACCTTTTCCGGTGCGCTCGTCAAATACTTTCGAAAAGTTGCTAAGCTTATTCGCTTTTAGCCTCTTCTTCAGCAGTGTCAGGCTCAGGTTCAGTTTCTGGTTCAGTTTCTGGCTCAGGTTCTGATTCTGGTTCTGATTCTGGTTCTGGTTCAGGCTCTGGTTCAGGCTCAGGCTCTGGTTCAGGCTCTGGTTCAGGCTCTGGCTCGGGCTCTGGTTCAGGCTCTGGCTCAGGTTCGGGTTCAGGTTCAGGTTCAGGCTCAGGTTCAGGTTCAGGTTCGGGCTCTTCTGCTACAGGGGTCTCTAGAGCAGGTTCTTCTTCCACTTCCGCCTCTACTTCTTCAAGCGCTTCCTCTTCTACAGAAGCATCAGTAACAGCAACCTCGTCCACCTGATCTTCAACCGGTTCAGCCTCTTCAGCCTGACTCTCTACCGTCTCACTGTCGTACGTCTCGCCAATCTCTTCCGCCAGGGCCATTTTCCAATCTAGGTCAGCGTAAGCGGGTGAGTCCACCTTGCGCAGGCTTAAGCCAATCCGGCGACGCTCAGGGTCGATCTTGATGACTCGCAGCGTTACCACATCGCCCTCTTTTACCACCTCTTTCGGATGGGCCACGCGTTGTTCGGAAAGCTCAGAAACGTGAATGAGTCCTTCAAGGTCCTCAGCCAAACGGGCAAAAGCGCCAAATTTGGTCAAATGCGTAATCGTGCCTTCAACCAGCTGTCCTTCCTTGATATTCTCAACCTTCTTAAGCCAGGGATCTGGCTGAAGTTGCCGGATGGACAAGCCGATCCGCTTGCGCTCACGATCCATGCTGATCACCCTAACCTGCACTTCTTGCCCTACTTTCAGCACCTCATTGGGATGCTGGATGCGTTCCCAGGTGATCTCAGATAAGTGCACCAGGCCGTCCGCCCCATCAATATTGACGAAAGCGCCAAAATCAGCCAGGCTGGTAACCCGCCCGGCCCGCACAGTGCCTTCTTCCAGCTCATCAAGCAGGCGATCCTTCAAGGTTTCACGGGTTTCTTGTAATGCCAGCCGTTCAGAAAGAATCAGGCGGCGGCGTTCGCGGTCCACCTCAATCACCCGCACATCGATGGGTTCGCCCACCATCTTGCCCCAACGCTGCTCAGGTGTCTCTGTGCCGCCTTCGGTTCTACGCAACACGCTCACCTGGGAGGCAGGCACAAAACCACGCAAGCTACCGATCGGTACGATCAGCCCGCCCTTGTTGTAGCCAATGATCTTGCCATGATGGGTTTCTTCAGATTCAAGTAGATCTTCTACATCTTGCCAATCTCGCTCCTCGCGGGCGCGGACATAAGAGAGAACTACATTGCCATTTTGGTCTTCTGGATCAACGATGTAGACAGGAATTTCCTGCCCGACCTCCAGGGCTTTGTACTCATCGGGGGGAATCATTTCCTTTTCCCGCCCTGAGATGATCCCTTCTGATTTGGTTCCAATGCTTACGAGAATCTCGTTTCCGCCCAGGCTGGCGATAACCCCCTTGCGGATCTCACCAGGCTTTGGTTCAACCAGGGCTGAGCCCTCTTGCTCCAAAAGTGATCCCATGTCAGCGTGGGTTTCTGTAGTATGCTCACTAGTATGCTCACTAGGATGTTCACTGGGATGATTCTCAACCTTCTGGTCGCTCTCAGGCATTGCCTCTTGCCCAACTAGGGCGTCATTTTGATCCATACAATTATGCACTCCGGATTTGTTTAAGATGAACTACATTATATATCGTAAGATGTAACTTGGCAACCTTTGGGTAAATCCCAACTTCGAGCCAGGTGTTCTCAAAGTCAGTCCCCTGTCTCCCTTCCCGGGGGCGAGGTCGGGGGTGGGGTTGAAAATCTAACTTTGAGAGAACTATGAACCTTCATCCCGCCGGACTTTAAAAATTGGCCTGTGTGAGTTATAATCACTGCGGCGATCTACAAAGTCAAAGAGGTTACTTTACTTATGCCACCTATTTATCCGTTCACAGCGATTGTCGGTCAGGAACGCATGAAACGCGCCCTGGTCTTAAATGCAGTGGACCCCCGCATCGGTGGAGTGCTCATCCGCGGAGAACGCGGCACAGCTAAATCCACTGCAGCCCGAGCGCTGGCAGCCCTGCTGCCGCATGTTGCCGTTGTTGGCAATTGCCGCTTTGGATGTGATCCAGACCGCCCCACTACCTGGTGCACCGAATGTCGAGAGCGGACCTCACGCGGGGACACTTTACCGGTTGAACTGCGCCAGACCCCCTTTATCAACCTGCCTGTTTCAGCCACCGAGGATCGCGTCGTCGGTACCTTGGATATCGAACAGGCTATCCAAAAAGGCGAGCGTCATTTCGAACCAGGCGTTCTGGCTGCTGCTAACCGTGGCTTGCTCTACATCGACGAAGTCAATCTGCTGGACGATCATGTTGTTGATCTGCTGCTGGATTCGGCCGCTATGGGAATGAATATCGTCGAGCGTGAGGGGATTTCTTTTGCTCACCCGGCCCGCTTTATCCTGGTCGGCACGATGAATCCTGAGGAGGGTGATCTTCGACCACAGCTCACCGATCGTTTTGCCTTATCTGTGGAAATCCACGGCATTCGTGACGCTCGCGATCGCGTCGCCATCATCGAGCGCAACTTGGGCTTCGAGGCCGATCCAGAAGGCTTCCGAGAGGAATGGCTTCACCGGGAAAAGGAAGTATCCCACCAGATTGAACAGGCCCGTCTGCTGGTGGACCAGGTTGGCTACAGCCGGCGCAACCTGCTGGCCATTGCTGCTCTCACTTCATCCCTGAACGTCGATGGTCACCGGGCAGACCTGGTGATCCTCAAGACTGCCCGCGCCCATGCTGCCTTTGAAGGCCACACCAGGATCAATGAGCGAGACATTGCCCTGGCGGCTGAGCTGACATTACCACACCGCCTCAAGCACGGTCCATTTCACCAGGTTGAAATCTCCCCAGAAGAGCTACAAGACCGCATCGCCGAGTTGCAAGGTTCTACCGCCAACACCGACGACTCAGAACCAGCTCCAGAAGAAAGAGACAGAGACGAAAAAAAAAAGGCCTGAGCCCCGATCTCAGTGAAGAAAACCAGACCCAACAACCTGCTGAGCCCTCCCCTCAGAAAATTTTTGACACGGGTAACGCGCGCTGGTGGGATGCGGGGGAAAAAGTCAAAATCGGGCAGACCTTCAGCCCGCGCAAACTGGACATAGCCCTGGACCGGCTCAGCCGGCGCAAAAGTGGGCGGCGCTCGCGCACCCGTACCGACCGGAAGCGCGGGCGTTATATCATGTCTCGTCCATCAGCCGGCAAAGCAGATGACCTGGCCTTTGATGCCACCTTGCGAGCAGCGGCTCCCTTCCAACGCCGGCGCAAAGAACAACGCAGACCGGTAGCCTTTGATATCCGCCCAAGCGACTTTCAACGCAAAATTCGGGTGAAGAAAACTGCCAACCTGGTCCTGTTTGTGGTTGACGCTTCCTGGTCTATGGCGGTAGCCGAGCGTATGTCAGCTACCAAAGGCGCCATTCTTTCGCTATTAACCGACGCCTACCAGCGCAGAGACCGGGTAGGCCTGATCGTCTTCCAAAAGGACCGGGCCACCCTGGTGCTGCCTCCCACAAACTCTATCCAGCTCGCTCAGCAAGCCTTATCCGACATTCCAGTCGGTGGAAAAACACCTCTCTCAGCTGGCCTCTTGCTCACCCAACAGGTTCTACAGAAAGAGCGCATCATCCATCCCGACGTGCGCCCGCTGGTCATCCTGCTGACCGATGGCGCCGGAAATGTTTCCCTGACCACCCTGTCCCCTCAGGATGAAGCGCATCGCCTGGCAGAGCAGATAGCTGATGAAGAAATCCATTGTGTGGTCATCAATATGGAACACGCTGCCTTTGACCAGGGACTGGCGCAGAGTCTGGCAGAGCACCTCCAGGCGCCTTGTTATTCGCTCAGCGAAATTAAAGCGGAAACCCTCTACCACACAGTGCGAGAAGAGATGGATGGCCGGCGCGGGCTGTGACCCTGCTTAAACACAGAAAGCCGCCCATTCGGACGGCTCCCTGCTGCGCTGCGGCACCCTTATCGAATTACGAGGAGGGATGCCGCAGCGCTACGTATGGTACTATTGTCTAACATAGTCAGCATCACCTCCTCTTTCAGTGGGATAGCAGAGGAAGCGGGTGGGTTTTTCCACCCTTGATTATGCTGAAAGTATACTGGTTTTTTGATCGCTGTCAATCCCTTTTGCTGCTTTTTTTTCACGCCGTCGCGTTATTCTAATCCGCTTCTCACCCAACCTCAAGCTGGAGGTATGCCAGGCCATTCTTCCAAAGCCTGGTCCGTTCGAACCAGGTGCATACCGGCTTGTGCAAAGCGCTGATATTCAACCTCAGCTGCTTCTGTATAATCCACAGCTCCTGGCACGACCACTGGAGAAGAACAATCTTCCAGCAAGTAAACCTTGCCGGCCAGGCCGGCATCATTTGCGCGAATGTCGGCTAACAGATCAGACACCGTCCAGGCCACGCAATGACTCTTGGCTTGCCCGCAGATGATTACCGCGTCAAAATCGATCACCATCTGTAAGAATTCTTTGCTTTTTTCAGCCAGTTTTTTGCCATCAGGCCCATCAATCACCTCCGGTCCCACAGCCGAATAATGCTCTGTCAGTGGATTGCGACCTTTGATCTCGAATTCAGGCTGGCTGTAGCGTGCCAGACCGTGGAAGAAGATGGCTTCCTCAATCGAGGGGACCAGAGCATGCCCAATACCACCCAACATGGCGTGATAAGGCCAGATGGTCAGGTCAAACTTTTGGCGGTCTTCCAAGGCTTTTACGTAGTGCTCAAGGTGACGCTGCCCGTACTCAGGGCTGATACCAAGCATCTCCCCAACCGCCGGGTTGAAGCTCCAGCGCCCTTTTTGCAAGTCTTCCCGTGTGACCAGCGTGTATGGCTGAGGATGCCTTCCCTGTTGGTCGACCAGAAAAACCGGGTGGAAAATCTGCATAGCATAGTGCGTATCCAGGGTGGCTTTAATGTGGGTCAAACGGGCCAGGTTGCGATAAATAAACTGGCACAGGCGCTTGTTGTCATCAACTGCCCCCATTCCAGATCGTCCGCCGACAAACAGCTCAAAGCCAGGGATGCAAAAAGTATTTTGAACATCGATCAATACCAGGCAGATACGGAACCTGTCCTCTGCAGCAGGGCTGATCTGATAAGTCTGGGTCCACTCCCGGGCCTGGGCGGCCCGCTCCTGGTAGGGCGCCCGCCACACTTCCCCCACCTTTTCCAGGTCGAAAAAGGTTGGAATGGGTAATTCTCGAGTCAATCCTTTCTCACTCATTTTTCTGCTACCTCCTGCTGTTTATTATCACGTTACTCGCTTGGCCGCCGGCCCTGCAGGGCGGCAGGATGTAATAGGTGCTCCGTCCCCGTCCAACCTTGATCAGGTTACCTTGCCGGATCATTCGCTGCAAAAGCCGGTAGGCCTGTCCTGCTGACAACTCATATTTTTGAATGATTTGCCATCGTGTAATCCCTCCTTCAGCAAGCCACAGATCTCGCAAGATCAGGGCATCCAGGCTTAAACGCGGGAAGAAACCATCATGTTTCAATCTGCCTTGTTGTTGGCTCTCGATTTTTCCAAGTTTATACTCATGGATACGTTCTGCAATAAAATCTTCGCTGGTTTTATGAACAAATTGGGGCAAATCCAACCATTCCTCGGCTGGGAGGAAACGGCTCAATTTCTGGATGATCGGGCTGGAGACATGGATCGTTTGCCAGGCAAAAGATCCTGGCTCAACATCTTCTGTACCAGGTACCAACCGGACGGTGTTGCTTACCAAAACCCGCATCTCACCATCGATGATTCCATCCTCATCCCTGGCCTGGTTGATCTTGGCCAACAAGTATGGGTGGAATAGCTCTAGCCACCGCAGGTCAAACTTGGCCTTCCACCCCAAACCCCCTGCTACAAAACGGGTTTCAGCCCACGGATAAATAATGTCCATCAATCCCAGGGCCAGGATATACGTGTTCCCATCAGCGATCCAATCATCAACAATCATAATTCGCTCAGGGACTCGCTCCCCTCCAAGTTGGGCCTGGATTTGTCCTTTTAGCTCGGCATGCCAATCCCACTGCTTGCTTAACCAGGCCAGGAAATGACTGATCTGAAAAGGGTCTGAATAATACCCCAAAAAATTGCCCGTCCCAACACTTTTATTGCTAACCTGGTAAGCCTGATACTTCTCACGTCCCAGGTTAGTCTTCACCACAGCCGGGAAAGGTTCCGCCTGGGTGGCCTCCCACAGCATCAGGGCTGCTTTTAATGGCGCCCAGCCGGAGTGCAACAGACACACCACCACATCGGGCCGGAAGCTGAGCGTCTGGTCCACGATCCTGTTGGCCGTGTCCCAAAGAATTTCCAGCCCGGCGTTCACTTCCTCCAGATAGCTGTTATGCTTGCTTAGCGCTTGCGTTGACATCCAATTGACCTTTACGTCCAGCCTCTCCCGCAAACATGGATACATAAATAAAGTAAGCTTTCGCCGCTTGGGTGGTTCTCCACGGTATGAGGTAGTGCAACCGCCTCTTGATTAAACCATGAAATATCCTTAAGTTGACCGGTAAGTTTTGGCCGTTTAGACTTTCTTGGTAGTACAGGTCATTCAAGGCTATAATTGCATCCACTTCAATCCATCAAACATGGACGAATGCCAGGCGCAGGAGAATCAACCATGTCAAAAACCAGGTCAAGTAATCTTATTTTCATCTCAGCCGTGGGCCTTGGCGCAGCGGCTTTCACCACATATTGGAAATGGGTCCGTCCCTGGCATCTGCATTGGGGAGCAGCGCAAGATGAGGCCCAGCGATCTTACCCCGGTGATGAGTTCTTACCAGAAGCGAAGATGGTCGCTACCCATGCCATTACAATCGAAGCGCCTCCCCAAAAGGTTTGGCCCTGGCTGGCGCAGATCGGGCAAGGGCGGGGCGGCTTCTACAGCTATGACTGGATCGAGAACCTGATGGGCTTGGACATCCACACCGCCGACCAAATCTTGCCCGAGCACCAAAACATCAAAGTCGGCGATATCGTGCCTTTCTCCCCGGATGGATTCGGCATCCCGGTGGCCTTGCTGGAGCCAGAAAAGCACTTCGTCCTGCGCGGGGATACCCGTCTCGACCCTGACGCCATACCAGGCATAGCAGCCGGAGATTACTTTGCAGCCACCTGGGCTTTCTACCTGGAAGCCAATGCAGGAAACCAGACACGCCTGATTGAGCGCTGGAAGGCAGACTGGAGTGAATCTCTGAAAAACACCATCTTCATGCGCCTTTTCCTGGAACCCGGCTCGTTCCTGATGGAGCGCAAGATGCTCTTGGGCATCAAGCAGCGGGCTGAAACCTCACCAGGTTAAAAAAACGCCCCGTTGGGGGCGTTTTCTAATCTCATCTTCACAAGTGCGGCCTTTTCAGCGCACCCTCCAAGCTTGAGTGGTCCGTTCAATACCGTGCGTCAGTAAATAGAACAAGCCTCTGGCAGTAAACCCGACTACGATGATCAGCAGTGACATCGCCATAGCTTGGGCGGTCTCGCCGGCGTCATCCAAAAGCATTACCGAAAGCGCGGCTAATTCCCTGCCCGGCACAAACAAGAACACAACTGCCGACAGGGTCACCATCGCATTCAAGAAGAAATACGATGTGATCTGGATGATAGCCGGTAGGGCTACCGGCACGGTCACGCGCAGAAAGGTCTTGTAGAAGGGGGCTTCCAATGATTCGCCAATCGACTCAAACTCTGAATCCATCTGTTTGAGCGCCGTCGAGGCGGTCAGGAAAGGTACCGTATAGTAGTGGATGATGGTCGATATCACCAGGATGGCCATGGTCCCGTACAATATATTCAATGGGCTGTTGGGGTTGTTGAACGTAAAGATATAAGAGAGGCCCAACACCATGCCAGGGATGGCCAATGGCATGATGGAAAGCAGGTACAGAATAGAACGGGCAAAGTTCAGGCCGCGAGTTTTCTCAATCAAATAGGCGCTGAAGAACACCACGAATGTTCCAGCCACAGCTGTCGCAAATGCCATCTTGATGCTGGTCCACAGGACAACGAAGGCGCCTCCCCGGTGATGCGTGCCTGCCACATAGAAAGTGAAGTTTTTCAAAGTGAAAGACATGTTGTAGGGCCAATAGGTAGTAAAGGCGCCTAGTAAAATAGTGACGTACACACTTAAGATGAAAATCGCCATCAGGATGATGCAGGCATAAACGATAATCTCAACCAGTGGCTGGTGGCGTTTTGGTCCCATGGGAGTGATATTCGCCGTAACCATCGCCACCTGCCGCCGTTGCACCAGCCGGTCCAATATGAAGGCAATCCCGGCCGGGATCAACAGCAAAGTGCTGATCGTGGCGCCCATTTGAAAGTCTTGCTGTCCAATCACCTTGTTATAGATATCGGTTGCCAGCACATCAAAGTTACCACCAACAACCTTTGGCGCGCCAAAGGTTGTTGGTGGTAACTTTGATGTGCTGGCAACCGATATCTATAACAAGGTGATTGGACAGCAAGACTTTCAAATGGGCGCCACGATCAGCACTTTGCTGTTGATCCCGGCCGGGATTGCCTTCATATTGGACCGGCTGGTGCAACGGCGGCAGGTGGCGATGGTTACGGCGAATATCACTCCCATGGGACCAAAACGCCACCAGCCACTGGTTGAGATTATCGTTTATGCCTGCATCATCCTGATGGCGATTTTCATCTTAAGTGTGTACGTCACTATTTTACTAGGCGCCTTTACTACCTATTGGCCCTACAACATGTCTTTCACTTTGAAAAACTTCACTTTCTATGTGGCAGGCACGCATCACCGGGGAGGCGCCTTCGTTGTCCTGTGGACCAGCATCAAGATGGCATTTGCGACAGCTGTGGCTGGAACATTCGTGGTGTTCTTCAGCGCCTATTTGATTGAGAAAACTCGCGGCCTGAACTTTGCCCGTTCTATTCTGTACCTGCTTTCCATCATGCCATTGGCCATCCCTGGCATGGTGTTGGGCCTCTCTTATATCTTTACGTTCAACAACCCCAACAGCCCATTGAATATATTGTACGGGACCATGGCCATCCTGGTGATATCGACCATCATCCACTACTATACGGTACCTTTCCTGACCGCCTCGACGGCGCTCAAACAGATGGATTCAGAGTTTGAGTCGATTGGCGAATCATTGGAAGCCCCCTTCTACAAGACCTTTCTGCGCGTGACCGTGCCGGTAGCCCTACCGGCTATCATCCAGATCACATCGTATTTCTTCTTGAATGCGATGGTGACCCTGTCGGCAGTTGTGTTCTTGTTTGTGCCGGGCAGGGAATTAGCCGCGCTTTCGGTAATGCTTTTGGATGACGCCGGCGAGACCGCCCAAGCTATGGCGATGTCACTGCTGATCATCGTAGTCGGGTTTACTGCCAGAGGCTTGTTCTATTTACTGACGCACGGTATTGAACGGACCACTCAAGCTTGGAGGGTGCGCTGAAAAGGCCGCACTTGTGAAGATGAGATTAGAAAACGCCCCCAACGGGGCGTTTTTTTAACCTGGTGAGGTTTCAGCCCGCTGCTTGATGCCCAAGAGCATCTTGCGCTCCATCAGGAACGAGCCGGGTTCCAGGAAAAGGCGCATGAAGATGGTGTTTTTCAGAGATTCACTCCAGTCTGCCTTCCAGCGCTCAATCAGGCGTGTCTGGTTTCCTGCATTGGCTTCCAGGTAGAAAGCCCAGGTGGCTGCAAAGTAATCTCCGGCTGCTATGCCTGGTATGGCGTCAGGGTCGAGACGGGTATCCCCGCGCAGGACGAAGTGCTTTTCTGGCTCCAGCAAGGCCACCGGGATGCCGAATCCATCCGGGGAGAAAGGCACGATATCGCCGACTTTGATGTTTTGGTGCTCGGGCAAGATTTGGTCGGCGGTGTGGATGTCCAAGCCCATCAGGTTCTCGATCCAGTCATAGCTGTAGAAGCCGCCCCGCCCTTGCCCGATCTGCGCCAGCCAGGGCCAAACCTTTTGGGGAGGCGCTTCGATTGTAATGGCATGGGTAGCGACCATCTTCGCTTCTGGTAAGAACTCATCACCGGGGTAAGATCGCTGGGCCTCATCTTGCGCTGCTCCCCAATGCAGATGCCAGGGACGGACCCATTTCCAATATGTGGTGAAAGCCGCTGCGCCAAGGCCCACGGCTGAGATGAAAATAAGATTACTTGACCTGGTTTTTGACATGGTTGATTCTCCTGCGCCTGGCATTCGTCCATGTTTGATGGATTGAAGTGGATGCAATTATAGCCTTGAATGACCTGTACTACCAAGAAAGTCTAAACGGCCAAAACTTACCGGTCAACTTAAGGATATTTCATGGTTTAATCAAGAGGCGGTTGCACTACCTCATACCGTGGAGAACCACCCAAGCGGCGAAAGCTTACTTTATTTATGTATCCATGTTTGCGGGAGAGGCTGGACGTAAAGGTCAATTGGATGTCAACGCAAGCGCTAAGCAAGCATAACAGCTATCTGGAGGAAGTGAACGCCGGGCTGGAAATTCTTTGGGACACGGCCAACAGGATCGTGGACCAGACGCTCAGCTTCCGGCCCGATGTGGTGGTGTGTCTGTTGCACTCCGGCTGGGCGCCATTAAAAGCAGCCCTGATGCTGTGGGAGGCCACCCAGGCGGAACCTTTCCCGGCTGTGGTGAAGACTAACCTGGGACGTGAGAAGTATCAGGCTTACCAGGTTAGCAATAAAAGTGTTGGGACGGGCAATTTTTTGGGGTATTATTCAGACCCTTTTCAGATCAGTCATTTCCTGGCCTGGTTAAGCAAGCAGTGGGATTGGCATGCCGAGCTAAAAGGACAAATCCAGGCCCAACTTGGAGGGGAGCGAGTCCCTGAGCGAATTATGATTGTTGATGATTGGATCGCTGATGGGAACACGTATATCCTGGCCCTGGGATTGATGGACATTATTTATCCGTGGGCTGAAACCCGTTTTGTAGCAGGGGGTTTGGGGTGGAAGGCCAAGTTTGACCTGCGGTGGCTAGAGCTATTCCACCCATACTTGTTGGCCAAGATCAACCAGGCCAGGGATGAGGATGGAATCATCGATGGTGAGATGCGGGTTTTGGTAAGCAACACCGTCCGGTTGGTACCTGGTACAGAAGATGTTGAGCCAGGATCTTTTGCCTGGCAAACGATCCATGTCTCCAGCCCGATCATCCAGAAATTGAGCCGTTTCCTCCCAGCCGAGGAATGGTTGGATTTGCCCCAATTTGTTCATAAAACCAGCGAAGATTTTATTGCAGAACGTATCCATGAGTATAAACTTGGAAAAATCGAGAGCCAACAACAAGGCAGATTGAAACATGATGGTTTCTTCCCGCGTTTAAGCCTGGATGCCCTGATCTTGCGAGATCTGTGGCTTGCTGAAGGAGGGATTACACGATGGCAAATCATTCAAAAATATGAGTTGTCAGCAGGACAGGCCTACCGGCTTTTGCAGCGAATGATCCGGCAAGGTAACCTGATCAAGGTTGGACGGGGACGGAGCACCTATTACATCCTGCCGCCCTGCAGGGCCGGCGGCCAAGCGAGTAACGTGATAATAAACAGCAGGAGGTAGCAGAAAAATGAGTGAGAAAGGATTGACTCGAGAATTACCCATTCCAACCTTTTTCGACCTGGAAAAGGTGGGGGAAGTGTGGCGGGCGCCCTACCAGGAGCGGGCCGCCCAGGCCCGGGAGTGGACCCAGACTTATCAGATCAGCCCTGCTGCAGAGGACAGGTTCCGTATCTGCCTGGTATTGATCGATGTTCAAAATACTTTTTGCATCCCTGGCTTTGAGCTGTTTGTCGGCGGACGATCTGGAATGGGGGCAGTTGATGACAACAAGCGCCTGTGCCAGTTTATTTATCGCAACCTGGCCCGTTTGACCCACATTAAAGCCACCCTGGATACGCACTATGCTATGCAGATTTTCCACCCGGTTTTTCTGGTCGACCAACAGGGAAGGCATCCTCAGCCATACACGCTGGTCACACGGGAAGACTTGCAAAAAGGGCGCTGGAGCTTCAACCCGGCGGTTGGGGAGATGCTTGGTATCAGCCCTGAGTACGGGCAGCGTCACCTTGAGCACTACGTAAAAGCCTTGGAAGACCGCCAAAAGTTTGACCTGACCATCTGGCCTTATCACGCCATGTTGGGTGGTATTGGGCATGCTCTGGTCCCCTCGATTGAGGAAGCCATCTTCTTCCACGGTCTGGCACGCTACAGCCAGCCTGAATTCGAGATCAAAGGTCGCAATCCACTGACAGAGCATTATTCGGCTGTGGGACCGGAGGTGATTGATGGGCCTGATGGCAAAAAACTGGCTGAAAAAAGCAAAGAATTCTTACAGATGGTGATCGATTTTGACGCGGTAATCATCTGCGGGCAAGCCAAGAGTCATTGCGTGGCCTGGACGGTGTCTGATCTGTTAGCCGACATTCGCGCAAATGATGCCGGCCTGGCCGGCAAGGTTTACTTGCTGGAAGATTGTTCTTCTCCAGTGGTCGTGCCAGGAGCTGTGGATTATACAGAAGCAGCTGAGGTTGAATATCAGCGCTTTGCACAAGCCGGTATGCACCTGGTTCGAACGGACCAGGCTTTGGAAGAATGGCCTGGCATACCTCCAGCTTGAGGTTGGGTGAGAAGCGGATTAGAATAACGCGACGGCGTGAAAAAAAAGCAGCAAAAGGGATTGACAGCGATCAAAAAACCAGTATACTTTCAGCATAATCAAGGGTGGAAAAACCCACCCGCTTCCTCTGCTATCCCACTGAAAGAGGAGGTGATGCTGACTATGTTAGACAATAGTACCATACGTAGCGCTGCGGCATCCCTCCTCGTAATTCGATAAGGGTGCCGCAGCGCAGCAGGGAGCCGTCCGAATGGGCGGCTTTCTGTGTTTAAGCAGGGTCACAGCCCGCGCCGGCCATCCATCTCTTCTCGCACTGTGTGGTAGAGGGTTTCCGCTTTAATTTCGCTGAGCGAATAACAAGGCGCCTGGAGGTGCTCTGCCAGACTCTGCGCCAGTCCCTGGTCAAAGGCAGCGTGTTCCATATTGATGACCACACAATGGATTTCTTCATCAGCTATCTGCTCTGCCAGGCGATGCGCTTCATCCTGAGGGGACAGGGTGGTCAGGGAAACATTTCCGGCGCCATCGGTCAGCAGGATGACCAGCGGGCGCACGTCGGGATGGATGATGCGCTCTTTCTGTAGAACCTGTTGGGTGAGCAAGAGGCCAGCTGAGAGAGGTGTTTTTCCACCGACTGGAATGTCGGATAAGGCTTGCTGAGCGAGCTGGATAGAGTTTGTGGGAGGCAGCACCAGGGTGGCCCGGTCCTTTTGGAAGACGATCAGGCCTACCCGGTCTCTGCGCTGGTAGGCGTCGGTTAATAGCGAAAGAATGGCGCCTTTGGTAGCTGACATACGCTCGGCTACCGCCATAGACCAGGAAGCGTCAACCACAAACAGGACCAGGTTGGCAGTTTTCTTCACCCGAATTTTGCGTTGAAAGTCGCTTGGGCGGATATCAAAGGCTACCGGTCTGCGTTGTTCTTTGCGCCGGCGTTGGAAGGGAGCCGCTGCTCGCAAGGTGGCATCAAAGGCCAGGTCATCTGCTTTGCCGGCTGATGGACGAGACATGATATAACGCCCGCGCTTCCGGTCGGTACGGGTGCGCGAGCGCCGCCCACTTTTGCGCCGGCTGAGCCGGTCCAGGGCTATGTCCAGTTTGCGCGGGCTGAAGGTCTGCCCGATTTTGACTTTTTCCCCCGCATCCCACCAGCGCGCGTTACCCGTGT
The DNA here is from genome assembly GCA_046485135.1 of Anaerolineales bacterium. Classification (GTDB taxonomy): domain Bacteria; phylum Chloroflexota; class Anaerolineae; order Anaerolineales; family UBA4823; genus CAZAQS01. Next base: position 18,480 of record JAWOHN010000060.1, read on the forward strand.
CAAAAATTTTCTGAGGGGAGGGCTCAGCAGGTTGTTGGGTCTGGTTTTCTTCACTGAGATCGGGGCTCAGGCCTTTTTTTTTTCGTCTCTGTCTCTTTCTTCTGGAGCTGGTTCTGAGTCGTCGGTGTTGGCGGTAGAACCTTGCAACTCGGCGATGCGGTCTTGTAGCTCTTCTGGGGAGATTTCAACCTGGTGAAATGGACCGTGCTTGAGGCGGTGTGGTAATGTCAGCTCAGCCGCCAGGGCAATGTCTCGCTCATTGATCCTGGTGTGGCCTTCAAAGGCAGCATGGGCGCGGGCAGTCTTGAGGATCACCAGGTCTGCCCGGTGACCATCGACGTTCAGGGATGAAGTGAGAGCAGCAATGGCCAGCAGGTTGCGCCGGCTGTAGCCAACCTGGTCCACCAGCAGACGGGCCTGTTCAATCTGGTGGGATACTTCCTTTTCCCGGTGAAGCCATTCCTCTCGGAAGCCTTCTGGATCGGCCTCGAAGCCCAAGTTGCGCTCGATGATGGCGACGCGATCGCGAGCGTCACGAATGCCGTGGATTTCCACAGATAAGGCAAAACGATCGGTGAGCTGTGGTCGAAGATCACCCTCCTCAGGATTCATCGTGCCGACCAGGATAAAGCGGGCCGGGTGAGCAAAAGAAATCCCCTCACGCTCGACGATATTCATTCCCATAGCGGCCGAATCCAGCAGCAGATCAACAACATGATCGTCCAGCAGATTGACTTCGTCGATGTAGAGCAAGCCACGGTTAGCAGCAGCCAGAACGCCTGGTTCGAAATGACGCTCGCCTTTTTGGATAGCCTGTTCGATATCCAAGGTACCGACGACGCGATCCTCGGTGGCTGAAACAGGCAGGTTGATAAAGGGGGTCTGGCGCAGTTCAACCGGTAAAGTGTCCCCGCGTGAGGTCCGCTCTCGACATTCGGTGCACCAGGTAGTGGGGCGGTCTGGATCACATCCAAAGCGGCAATTGCCAACAACGGCAACATGCGGCAGCAGGGCTGCCAGCGCTCGGGCTGCAGTGGATTTAGCTGTGCCGCGTTCTCCGCGGATGAGCACTCCACCGATGCGGGGGTCCACTGCATTTAAGACCAGGGCGCGTTTCATGCGTTCCTGACCGACAATCGCTGTGAACGGATAAATAGGTGGCATAAGTAAAGTAACCTCTTTGACTTTGTAGATCGCCGCAGTGATTATAACTCACACAGGCCAATTTTTAAAGTCCGGCGGGATGAAGGTTCATAGTTCTCTCAAAGTTAGATTTTCAACCCCACCCCCGACCTCGCCCCCGGGAAGGGAGACAGGGGACTGACTTTGAGAACACCTGGCTCGAAGTTGGGATTTACCCAAAGGTTGCCAAGTTACATCTTACGATATATAATGTAGTTCATCTTAAACAAATCCGGAGTGCATAATTGTATGGATCAAAATGACGCCCTAGTTGGGCAAGAGGCAATGCCTGAGAGCGACCAGAAGGTTGAGAATCATCCCAGTGAACATCCTAGTGAGCATACTAGTGAGCATACTACAGAAACCCACGCTGACATGGGATCACTTTTGGAGCAAGAGGGCTCAGCCCTGGTTGAACCAAAGCCTGGTGAGATCCGCAAGGGGGTTATCGCCAGCCTGGGCGGAAACGAGATTCTCGTAAGCATTGGAACCAAATCAGAAGGGATCATCTCAGGGCGGGAAAAGGAAATGATTCCCCCCGATGAGTACAAAGCCCTGGAGGTCGGGCAGGAAATTCCTGTCTACATCGTTGATCCAGAAGACCAAAATGGCAATGTAGTTCTCTCTTATGTCCGCGCCCGCGAGGAGCGAGATTGGCAAGATGTAGAAGATCTACTTGAATCTGAAGAAACCCATCATGGCAAGATCATTGGCTACAACAAGGGCGGGCTGATCGTACCGATCGGTAGCTTGCGTGGTTTTGTGCCTGCCTCCCAGGTGAGCGTGTTGCGTAGAACCGAAGGCGGCACAGAGACACCTGAGCAGCGTTGGGGCAAGATGGTGGGCGAACCCATCGATGTGCGGGTGATTGAGGTGGACCGCGAACGCCGCCGCCTGATTCTTTCTGAACGGCTGGCATTACAAGAAACCCGTGAAACCTTGAAGGATCGCCTGCTTGATGAGCTGGAAGAAGGCACTGTGCGGGCCGGGCGGGTTACCAGCCTGGCTGATTTTGGCGCTTTCGTCAATATTGATGGGGCGGACGGCCTGGTGCACTTATCTGAGATCACCTGGGAACGCATCCAGCATCCCAATGAGGTGCTGAAAGTAGGGCAAGAAGTGCAGGTTAGGGTGATCAGCATGGATCGTGAGCGCAAGCGGATCGGCTTGTCCATCCGGCAACTTCAGCCAGATCCCTGGCTTAAGAAGGTTGAGAATATCAAGGAAGGACAGCTGGTTGAAGGCACGATTACGCATTTGACCAAATTTGGCGCTTTTGCCCGTTTGGCTGAGGACCTTGAAGGACTCATTCACGTTTCTGAGCTTTCCGAACAACGCGTGGCCCATCCGAAAGAGGTGGTAAAAGAGGGCGATGTGGTAACGCTGCGAGTCATCAAGATCGACCCTGAGCGTCGCCGGATTGGCTTAAGCCTGCGCAAGGTGGACTCACCCGCTTACGCTGACCTAGATTGGAAAATGGCCCTGGCGGAAGAGATTGGCGAGACGTACGACAGTGAGACGGTAGAGAGTCAGGCTGAAGAGGCTGAACCGGTTGAAGATCAGGTGGACGAGGTTGCTGTTACTGATGCTTCTGTAGAAGAGGAAGCGCTTGAAGAAGTAGAGGCGGAAGTGGAAGAAGAACCTGCTCTAGAGACCCCTGTAGCAGAAGAGCCCGAACCTGAACCTGAACCTGAGCCTGAACCTGAACCTGAACCCGAACCTGAGCCAGAGCCTGAACCAGAGCCCGAGCCAGAGCCTGAACCAGAGCCTGAACCAGAGCCTGAGCCTGAACCAGAGCCTGAACCAGAACCAGAATCAGAACCAGAATCAGAACCTGAGCCAGAAACTGAACCAGAAACTGAACCTGAGCCTGACACTGCTGAAGAAGAGGCTAAAAGCGAATAAGCTTAGCAACTTTTCGAAAGTATTTGACGAGCGCACCGGAAAAGGTGCGCTCTTTTTGGTGGATAATGCCTTTGTGGGGATTTTCTCCCGCCCCGTTGGGAGCGGGGGCAGGGGTGGGGGTGAAATTGCGACTTTAAGACCGCCTGATGGTTAAGAGCACAGCTGTGACGAAAACTCATATAATATGTTAATATAGTTTAATTATGAAACCATCACGGAAGGGGGTAAACTCTGGTAGAATCCAATCGGATAAAGTGTCTCATAAATAGAAAAATCAATATAGACCAGTATTTGTCACTGCGTTTTGTTTGGTAGGAGGAATCACCGTGGCTGGTATGGAGCGGTTTACACAAAGGGCGCGCAGAGTTCTGAGCCTGGCTCACCAGGAAGCAGAACGTATGCGTCATAATTATATCGGTACCGAGCACCTGTTGCTCGGCTTGATGCGTGAGGAGGGCGGGGTAGCTGGGCGAGTCTTGCGTGAACTGGGGCTCGAAGCAGACCGGGTGCAAGAAATTGTGGAACGCCTGACAGGCCCAGGTCAGAACCGGGGCGGAAAGCTAGATCTTTCCCCTGGAACCCAACAAGTCTTAGAACTCGCTGTAGAAGAGGCCCGCAGAATGGGCCACCATTATATTGGCACCGAGCATCTGTTGCTCGGGTTAGTGCGGCACGGGCAGGGCATCGCCCTGGATGTGCTGCGGAAGTTAGGCGTAACACCGGAGCAGATCCGGCGCCAGACCCGGCGGGTGCTGCAGGAGAGCACCGCGACACCGAAACCCAGCGGCGGTGAACAAAAGGCTGCTGGTCGCCAGGAACAGGCCAAGCCGAAGACACCCATGGTTGACCAACTGGCAGTGGACCTGACCCTGCATGCAGAAGAAGGTAAGCTTGATCCGGTAATTGGCCGGCAGATGGAGATCGAACGAGTGATCCAGATCCTGGCGCGGCGCAACAAAAATAATCCGGCTCTGATCGGTGAGCCGGGAGTAGGTAAAACCGCTATTGTTGAAGGTCTGGCCCAACGGATTATAGAGGGAGATGTTCCTGCTCCTCTGCTGAACAAACGCCTGTTACAGTTGGATGTGGGCTCCTTGGTGGCTGGGACGATGTACCGCGGTCAATTTGAAGAGCGCCTCAAGCGGGTGATTGAGGAATTAAAATCCTCAGGCGCCATCCTTTTCATCGATGAGGTGCATATGTTGGTGGGAGCTGGGGCAGCGGGCTCTTCTGTAGACGCTGCCAATATCCTGAAACCGGCGCTTTCGCGAGGAGAACTTCAGGTAATAGGCGCGACCACCATGGACGAGTACCGCAAGCATATTGAGAGCGATGCAGCACTCGAACGACGTTTCCAACCGATCATAGTTGATGAGCCCACACCGGACGAGACGATCGAGATCCTGCGCGGCGTTCGCTCTGCGTATGAAGAGCATCACCGCCTGACGATCTCAGATGAGGCGCTGGAGGCGGCAGTCCAGTTGTCGTCCCGCTATGTGACTGAGCGTTTCTTGCCGGATAAAGCGATCGATCTGATTGACGAATCATCCTCTCGGGTTCGTATGTACAAGAGCCCAGCGGCAAAAACATCTAAAGATTTGATGGGACAGCTGCGCGAGATTCGGCAAAATCACGCTATGGCGTTGGAAGATGGCCGTTATGACGATGCACAAGAGATTTTAGAGCGCCAGGAATCCCTGGAACGCCAGTTGGAGCGCCTGCGCACCGGCTGGGATAGAGCTAGCGCCCCGATAGTTACTGCCGATGATATCGCTGAAGTGGTGGCGATGTGGACAGGCGTACCCGTGATGCAAATCGCGACGGAAGAATCCCAACGTCTGCTGCAGATGGAAGATGAGCTGCGCCATAGCATTGTTGGACAGGAAGAAGCTATCCAGGCGATTGCGCGGGCGGTACGCCGCTCACGCGCCGGATTGAAAGACCCGCGTCGCCCGATCGGCTCCTTCATCTTCCTTGGCCCAACCGGCGTTGGAAAAACAGAGTTGACCAAAGCGCTGGCGCGCTTCTTATTCGGCAGTGAAGATGCGCTCATCCAATTGGATATGTCTGAATTCATGGAACGGCACTCTGTGAGCCGCCTGGTGGGGGCGCCGCCTGGTTATGTGGGATACGAGGATGCCGGGCAACTGACAGAAGCTTTGCGTCGCCGGCCTTATTCGATCATAGTTTTTGATGAGATCGAGAAAGCACACCCTGAAGCTCATAATATGCTGCTGCAAATCATGGAAGAAGGTCATCTTTCTGACGCGCGCGGGCGCAAGGTTGACTTCCGCAATGCGATTATCGTGATGACCTCCAATATTGGCGCCGATATGATCAAGCGCCAGGCTGGTCTTGGTTTCGCTCTCAAGCGTGACGAAGAGATGGAAGAGCGACTGGCTTATGAAGATATGCGCAAGAAGCTGATAGAGTCATTGCGGCGGGTCTTCCGGCCTGAGTTCATCAACCGGGTTGACTCGGTGATGGTCTTCCACTCTCTCACCAAAGAGAACATCCGCGAGATCGTGAACCTGGAGTTGCAGAAGGTTGCCCAGCGCCTGGAAGAGAACGCTATTGTGCTCACGTCCACAGCAGAGGCGGTTGATCTGATTGCTGAACTGGGCTTTGATGTTGATATGGGCGCGCGACCTTTGAAGCGGGTTATTCAACAAAAGGTGGAAGATCCCCTGTCGGATGCGCTCCTTTCCGGCCATTTCGATGACGGCGATACAGTGCTGATTGATGTCGTGGAAGGGGAGATCACCCTCCAGCGAGCAGAGGGTGAGCCATCTTCGAATAACGCCGAGGCAGTACCGGCTGCATGACGGATCTTTGAAATAACAAAATAAATGGTGTATGTGATGTGCAAATGCCCTCACATACACCATTTTTAACAATTCAACGCTGTGATAGGATTTGCCTGAGCAGTGTCTCGCGTTTAGCCGAATACCCATATGACCAAGATACGCACACAATATGTATGCCAGAATTGTGGGCGCAGCGCCCCACGCAATATGGGACGCTGCCCTCAGTGCAATGCCTGGAACTCGATGGTTGAAGAGGTGATCCATCCTGCTACTGTGGCTGGCAGTACCAAGGGGCGGGGAATTGCTGCGGTCTCTGAGCCGCGCCGCCTGGTTGAGATTGATATGGATGCCGAGGAACGGCTGCCGCTGACGATGGGGGAATTTGCGCGCGTTTTGGGAGGAGGCATCGTGCCGGGTTCGATCGTCCTGGTCGGCGGAGACCCGGGTATTGGAAAATCCACCTTACTGCTCCAGGTAGCTCTGGAAATGGCAAGGCGCGTCTCAATCCTGTATGTGTCGGGAGAGGAGTCTGAAAGGCAGATCAAAATGCGGGCATTGCGCCTACTGCGCAGCCCAGATTCCGGGACGGACGATCCACCGGAGATGCCGGAAGACCTCTACCTGGTGACTGAAACAAATCTGAGCACCATCCTTGAGCATATTTCCAGTTTGCAGCCGGGCCTGTTGGTGCTGGACTCTATCCAGACCACTTATCTGCCTGAACTAGAATCTTCAGCAGGATCTGTGTCGCAGGTGCGCGAAAGCGCCTCGCGCCTGCGCGAGCTGGCCAAAAGCTCTGGGATAGCAGTTTTCTTGATTGGGCACGTTACCAAGGAAGGTGTCATCGCTGGACCGCGCGTTTTGGAACATATCGTCGATACCGTGCTGTACCTGGAGGGCGACCGCTTTCAGTCTTACCGGCTGCTGCGCTCGGTTAAGAACCGTTTTGGGGCTACCTCAGAGGTAGGGGTCTTTGAGATGGGCGAGCGCGGCATGGCGGAGGTGACCAATCCCTCCGAAGCCTTTCTGGCGGAACGGATGGTCAACGCACCTGGCTCAGCCATTGCTGTGACCATGGAAGGCACCCGTCCGTTGTTGGTGGAGATTCAGGGCCTGACCAGCGCAACCTCCTTTGGCAATCCTCGACGGACGCCCAACGGGGTTGATTTCAATCGCCTGTTGCTGACCGTGGCTGTATTGACCCGGCGGGTCGGCGTGAGGCTGGGTGAGCAAGATGTGTTTGTCAATGTTGTTAGCGGTATTAAAGTGGGGGAGCCGGCTGCTGATCTGGCGATTGCTGCTGCAATTGCTTCCTCCGTGCGGGACGTACCGGTGCGGGCTGACACGGTCCTGATCGGTGAGGTGGGTTTGTCTGGAGAGTTGCGCATGGTTGGACAGATGCCGGCTCGCTTGAGGGAAGCAGCCAAACTCGGTTTTAAGATTGCCATTGTTCCCCGCCGGCTGAAACGGGGAGAGCCCTGGCCTACCGACATCCAGGTAGTCGAGGTACGCTCGCTGAAACAAGCCCTGCAACATGCGCTCTTGTCTGGCGAGAGTCAGCCGGAAAAAGCGGGCTTGGGGGAATGACGAAATTCACGCAGCGGCTCTAGCGGTCATTTTTTCACTTTACATTATAGAAAATCTACGTAAATCTACATTTACGAATCGGTAATAGTCTGATAAAAATACACAGGTTCTGCGCGCTTGTGTGTGCAAGATTTCCGATTCATTAAGTTTTTTATATCTGGGAGGTTTCATGCTGCGTAAGCGACTCCAACTTGGCTTGATCCACGTTGCTGTGGCTATG
>JAWOHN010000120.1:0-14082 GCA_046485135.1 Anaerolineales bacterium
CGCTCTCACATTGACAAAACTTCCTCAGACAACTATGATAAGCGAGCCGATCCATCCGGTTTCCGGCTTCTTCTCTTCAGAGCAGAATCATCCAGCGAACCTTGAGGACTTAAAAATGAGAGAAGATCCCATCTCCCGCCCTCCTATTGGTGGCAGCGCCCAGCGCATCGACTCGACCGGCAAGGTCACCGGGCAGACCCTTTACGTGGAAGATATCAGCTTGCCCGGTATGCTGCACGCCTGCGTACTGCGCAGCCCGTACCACCACGCCCGCCTGCTGGCCCTGGATGCCACGCGCGCCGCGGCCTTGCCCGGTGTGGTGCGAGTGATCACCGCCCAAGACATCCCCGGTCAAAACACGTTGACCGGTTACAGCCGGGATGAGCCGCTGTTGACGCCAATCGGGGAAACGCTCAAACAAAAGGGGGCGCCGGTAGCCATGGTGGTGGCCGAGAGCCAGGAGCAGGCCCGTATGGCCCTGGCGGCCATCGAGGTGGCCTACGAGCCGTTGCCGCACCTGTTCGAGGCCTCCCAGGCGCTGGACCCGCAAGCGCCGCGGCTCTATCCAGACGGAAACGTGTTGAGCCACTTCAGCGTGGAACATGGAGACCTGGCGGCGGCTTTCGTAGCCAGCCAGGTGGTGGTCGAAAACGAGTACAGCACCTCCTTCCAGGAGCACTCAACCCTGGAGCGCGAAGTCACCCTGGGTTATTTTGATGAAAACGGGCGCTTGACCGTGCAGGGCGGCACGCACGAGCCGCACTGGCAGGTGGGTTATATCGCCACAGTCCTGGGCATCGATCCACTGCAAGTGCGGGTGATCGTCCCGCCCACCGGCGGCTCCTTTGGCGGCAGGCAGGACCCCTGGCCCCTGGTGGCGGCCGGGTTGGCCGCCTACCTGGTGCGCCGCCCGGTGCGACTGGCCTACTCGCGGCGGGAGGTCTTCGACGCCACCTCCAAGCGCCACCCCTACAATATTCGCCTGAAAGTCGGCGCCCGCGCGGATGGGCGCTTTACGGGCATCCAGGTCCATATTGACGCCAACACCGGCGGGTACGACAGCGCCGGATTTTGGATCCCCAATTATGCCGTCACTGCCAGCGGCGGCGCCTATGCCTGGCAGGCTGTGCAGGCTTATGCCCAGGCTGTTTATACCAACGGCCCCAAATGCGGGCAGTTCCGCGGCTACGGCACGCCCCAGGGAGTCTTCGCGTTGGAATGCAGCCTGGATGAGCTGTGCCAGCGCCTGGGGGCAGACCCGCTCGAGCTGCGCCTGTTGAATTGCCTGAAGCAAGACCAAATTTCCTTTCTGGGATACCCGGTTGGGGAGAGCCTGGGCTACGAGCAGGTCCTGGAAACGCTGGGCCCCAGCTACCGGCGTTACCAGGAGGAGGCTGCGGCTTTCAACGCCCATTCCGCAGCCGCCCGCATGGCGGTTGGCCTGGCTGGCATGTGGTATCGCTTTGGGAAATCCGGCTCCTTGCGGGTCGAGACGCGCCTCGAGCTGGCTCAGGATGGCCACTTCATCTTGTATTGTTCTGCACCGGATTACGGGCAGGGCATCGGCACGGTCATGGTGCAACTGGCAGCCGAGGGCTTGGATGTGCCGCGCGGCCAAGTAGAGCTGGTCAACGCCGACACGGCACTCACCCCCGACAGCGGCATCCAGGGCGCCTCACGCGCCACCTATTTCACCGGCAGCTCGGTGCTCAACGCGGTGCAGAACCTGAAAGAGCAGCTCTTTTCGGTGGCGGCGGAGATGATCGATTGGGATCCAGCCCAGATGGCCATGAGCTCAGATTGTGTATGCGCGCAAGGCGATCCCAGCCGCAGGGTTACATTGGCAGAAGTCGCGGCCGAGCTGGATCAAATGGGCAAATCCCGCATCGTTACCGGCGTCTTTGACCTGTCTCCCCAGTTCCCCATCGAGACCCGCCCGGAATACATCCCAACGATCACCACCGGCGCCCAACTGGCCCAAGTGGTGGTGGACCTGGAGACCGGGTTCGTGCAGGTGAAACGCATCGCTGCCGCACATGATGTGGGGCGGGTCATCAATCCACCCGACGCGGTCGGGCAGATCCAGGGGGCGGTGGTGATGGGAGTGGGCTCGGCTTTGATGGAAGAATACCATCCGGGTGTCTCCACCGGGTTCACCGACTACATCCTGCCCATGGTCTATGAGATCCCCGACATGGAGGTCTTCCTGGTGGAAGTGCCCAGCTATTACGGTCCCTACGGCGCCAAGGGCTTGGGGGAGACGGCCATGCTGCCCACCGCCCCGGCGGTGATCAACGCCGTGTCGCGCGCTATTGGCGCCCGCCTGCGCCAGATCCCGGCTACGCCTGAGCGCGTGCTGCAGGCGGTGGGGCGGGGGATATGCAAAGACCAGGAATAGGATGGGACACGCTGATGGAGAAAAGACCTGGCAGAGCCGGGCGACCTAAGAAGGTCGCGAGTGACCTAAGAAGGACGTAGGGACGCAAAGGAAATTAACTCGCGCAGAGCCGCAGAGCCGCAGAGACGCGGAGAGGATTGGCTGTGGGGGGAAGAGATTGCACCGCGAAGGCGCAAAGAACGCAAAGAAGGGCACCATCAGAAACATATAGATAAACACGGATGGGGGAAGAGGCGAGGGGATATTGATTGCCCGGCGATGATCGCCGGTTGGCGATTCGTCACCGGGCTAGAGGGAGACGCCCGCTGAAGCGGGCTGGGGAGGGGGAAAGGATGTTGCGCACACGCCAGGGTAACAAAAGACCCTCTCGCACACTTCCCATTCATGAATAAAGTCACTTGACCCTATGCCTGGCAGGGGCTACAATACAATTAGGATGGGTACAGAACAGAAATGGTCACATCCTTTTCTTGGGGGTATCTCGAAGTGTATCTACAGCACAAAATCCATCACACTCAAATCTACCTCAGGAGTTGCTCATGTCTGACTTTCTTTTTCGCGGCAGCATTGCCGATCTCGACCCCGATGTGGATGAATTGATCCAGATCGAAGCAGAACGCCAGTATCGCAAGCTCATCCTGATCCCCAGCGAAAGCAGCGCCCCCCTGGCGGTGCGGGAGGCGCTTGGATCGGTTTTTCAAAACCTGTATGCTGAAGGGTACCCTGATGAGGATACCCGTTGGATGAGCGAGGCGGAAATACTGGATTACCCGGCCCGTCTGGCCCATTACCGGCGCTATTCGGACCCACGTTACTACAAGGGCGTCGAGTATGTGGACATCGTCGAAGCCCTGGCCCGCCGCCGCTGCGCCGAGGCATTCGCTACCAGCGCAGTGCCTGCGGATGAGCTGTACGTCAACGTGCAAGCTTTGTCCGGCGCGCCGGCCAACAACGCCGTTTATAACGCGCTGATCTCGCCGGGGGACACCATCCTGGGCATGGATTTGCTGCACGGTGGGCACCTGACGCACGGCTCACCAGTGAACCGCTCGGGCAAGCTGTACAATGCCGTTCATTACACGGTCGATCCGCAAACCGAAAAGCTAGATTACGACGCTATTCAAGCGCTGGCCAGCGAACACCGCCCGAAGATCATCATTGCCGGTTATTCATCCTATCCTTGGGCGGTGGATTGGGCACGTTTCAATGCCATTGCTGCCAGCGTAGGCGCCTACCTGCTGGCCGACATTGCTCACGTGGCCGGCCTGGTGGTAGCCGGCGCTTACCCAACCCCGGTGGGCTATGCCGACATGATCACCTTTACCACCCACAAATCACTGTGCGGGCCGCGCGGCGCCTGTATCATCACCCGTGATTCAAGCCTGGCGCGCAAGATCGACCGGGGCGTGTTCCCCGGCGAGCAAGGTGGGCCGCATATCCATGCGGTGGCCGGCATGGCGGTGGCTTTCAAGCTGGCCCGCAGTGAGACCTTCCGCCGGTACCAACAGCAGGTGGTGGCAAACTGTGTGGCCTTTACCGATCATCTCAGAGAACGCGGCTTTCGCATCCCCTTTGGCGGCACGGACACGCACCTGATGAACCTGGACTGCCACAGCGTCAAAGGCCCGGACGGCACGCCCTTATCTGGCGATCAAGCCGCGCGTATTCTGGACCTGGCGGGGATCGTGGTGAATCGCAACACCATCCCTGGAGACAAATCGGCTGCCAACCCGGCCGGTATCCGCATGGGCAGCCCTTGGGTAACCCAGCGCGGCTTCAAAGAAGCGGAGATGGTGCGACTGGCGGAGGTTATCGCAGATTTGCTCCAATCCGCGACTCCGTACGCCCTGGGCGGCCGCAAGAGCCAGTTGCAGCGCGCCAAGGTCGATTTCAATAATCTGGAAGCGGCCAAGCTGCGCGTGCGAGTGCTGGCAGAGAGGGCAGGCATCGATTACGAGCCTGTGCGATCGCGCTATCCTCACTTTGCTTATATCGATGATGAATATGGGGATGGTCAGGTTGCCTTTGACCTGCAAGGCGCGGATGTTCGAGAATTTATTTATTATGCTTTCAGCAGCGATGTTGAAGGCCTGGCAAAAGGGCAGAGCCAGCCCAGCTCGTTGTGGACGCCGCAAAAGGTGGTGGAAGGCGACCTGCTATGCAAAGATACGGGCGAGTTCCAATTTGTGGTCCCGGCGGAACAAGCTGGCCTGGCAGCCGCCTGGCTGCGGTCGCTGTCCGACGGTTACACTGCCTTTGACGCGGACCACCAGCGCAAGCTGCCCGGGCCGGTGGTCGTCTCGGAGGCGAAACCGGCGCACGCCATTGCTCAACGTGGCGAGCGTTTGGACTCACGTAAAGCCTATTTCATCGGCCTGCAGGCGGGGGATGGATCTGTTGCAGCCCTGCCGGAGTTCCTGTGGAATGAAGTGGAAGGGGAATTGCGCCGGACCCCGATATACGATACGCACCTGAAGCTGGGCGCCAAGGTGATCCCCTTCGCCGGTTGGGAGATGCCGGTGTGGTATTCCTCAGTCTTAGAGGAGCACCTGGCGGTGCGCCAGGCAGCGGGGCTGTTCGATGTGGCGCATATGGGTGTGTACCAGGCTGAAGGACCTGAGGCGGTCGCCTTCCTGAACAGCGTGGTCGGCAACGATATCGCTGCCCTGGGGGTGGGTGAATCGCTGTATACCCATTTCCTGACCCCGCAGGCCGAGGTCATTGACGACCTACTGGTTTACCGGCGCGGGAGCGAGAAATTCCTGGTGGTGGTGAACGCCTCCAATGACGACAAGGATTGGGCCTGGCTGAATGCGGTCAAAGATGGCCGGGTGTTGGTCGATTTGGAGCGCCCCTGGGCGCGGGCATTCGGGCGGGGCGTCATCCTGCGTAACTTGCGCGATCCCAAGGAAGGCGCTGATATGCGTGTAGATATAGCTTTGCAGGGGCCGCGCGCGCGCGATATCCTGCTGGCTGTGGGTGTTGATGAAGAGACGGAAAAACGGATCAAGGCTCTCAAACGCACCCAGTTATGTGACGCAGTCGTGGGTGGATTCGACCTGGTCGTTTCACGCACCGGTTACACCGGCGAGCGCATGGCTTTCGAGCTGTTCGTGCACCCGGACAAAGCCGACCAGCTATTCAACATTCTCCTGCAAGCCGGGGAACCCTTTGGGATCAAACCCTGCGGCCTGGGCGCACGCGACTCCTTGCGCACGGAGGCCGGCCTGCCGTTATACGGGCATGAAATGGGCGGGGAGCGCAGTCTGGGCGTCGGAGAGGGCGGCTTTGGTTCGTATGTGAAGACCTACAAACCCTGGTTTATCGGTCGCCAGGCCTTCCTGGAGCGTGAAAAGGGGCGCAAGAGTGAGGTTGTACGCTTCCGCTTCAGTGAGAAGGGGGTGCGCATGGCGCACTCCTTTGACCCCGTTTTGGACAAGCGCGGGCGGGTGATCGGTTGGGTCACCAGTTGCGCGGTGGATAGCGACGGCTACCTGACCGGGCAAGCTTTTATCGATTTGAAAAGCGCAGAGGAGGGCGCCCCCATTTATATTTATCAAAGCGCAGCCAAGGAGCCCGGCAAAGCCCCGGCAGAGCTCAAGCCAGGAGACCGGAGCGTTTTACCAACCCTGGCTCTTGTGGTTAGCAGGTTCAAGAAGTAGTAATGAAACTCCTGCCAGGTTGCATGTGAGCCGGCAGGAGTTTTGATCTTCATCAATTGATTAGATAAGGAGAAATATATGCACACCCCTTGGGATCATCGCTACGCTCAACGCACACAACGCATGGGCAGTTCGGTCATCCGGGAATTGCTAAAATTCACAGAACAACCAGATATCATTTCCTTTGCCGGCGGACTCCCTGGACAGGATGTGTTTCCGGTAAAGGAGTTCAAACAGGCCTGCGAGCGGGTATTGGATACCTGTGGCGCTACCGCCCTGCAATACGGGGCTACCGAGGGTTACCTGCCCCTGCGCGAGATGATCGTGCGCCATTCAGCGCGCTACGGTATCGAAGTCACCGCCGAAAACGTCATGATCACCTCCGGCTCTCAGCAGGCGCTGGACTTCCTGGGCAAGGTGTTCATCAATCCGGGTGATCGCATCTTGGTCGAATCACCCACTTACCTGGGTGCTCTGCAGGCCTGGAATGCTTACGGAGCAGAATACGTGGCGGTCCCTTCAGATGAACACGGCATGGTCACTGAGGCGTTGGAAGAAGCCCTGCGTACGGGACCCAAGTTCATTTACGTGCTGCCCAACTTCCAAAACCCGACCGGCGTGACCCTGGCACGCGAGCGCCGCAACCAGTTGATCGACCTGGCTGATCGCTACGGCGTGCCCATTGTCGAAGATGACCCCTATGGTCAGCTCCGTTATGAAGGGGAACACCTGCCCTCGGTCGTCTATCTGGACGGGCTTTTCCGCCAGAACAGTGATCCTTGCTACCGGGGCAACGTCATTTATTTGAGCACTTTTTCCAAGACGCTCGCTCCGGGTTTGCGCCTAGCCTGGGTCATCGCACCACCGGAAGTGATCCGAAAGCTGGTGCAGGCCAAGCAAGGCGCCGACCTGCATACCTCCACCTTCAACCAGATCGTGGCTTACGAGGTCGCCAAGGGTGGTTTCCTGGACCAGCACGTTCAGGTGATTCGCAAGACGTATGTCGAGCGGCGTGATGTGATGTTGGGCTCGATGGACGCTTTTTTCCCGCCTGGAGTAGATTGGACCAAACCCGAGGGAGGCCTTTTCTTATGGGGCATCTTGCCGGAGTACATGGATGCCACCGAATTGTTGAAAGAAGCCGTCAAAGAAAAAGTCGCCTTTGTTCCCGGTGCATCCTTCCATGCTTGCGGAGGTGGTCATAACACGATGCGCCTGAACTTCTCGAACGCCAAACCGGATATGATCCGCGAAGGCATTTCGCGGCTGGGGAAGGTGCTGCAGGCCAATGTGAAGTAGGCAGGGGTCTAAGGGATTAAAATTTCGTAACAATTGTATAGCGGCAGGTAAATTTCGCCTGCCGCTACAATTTTTTAAGTTTTTGTAGACTCCCTGGCTTGTTGCTGCATGCCGGCGCTGAGCAGCTCTACCAGTCGCCGGAAACTCTCGTCCAGGTCCAGCGGGAGGCCGAACCCGCCTGAGACCTCCAAAGTGGCGAATCCGTGCACCAGGCTGCGCAAGGCGCGCGCCGCGTGCAGGCCTTCCTCCCAATCCAGCCCGAAAGATTGGATGATGTTCATCACGATGCGCAGCACCCGTTCCTCCGCCTGCTGGATCTGCTCGTCCACAGTTTTCATATTACCCGAGGCTCGCAATCCGGCGTTGTACACACCCGGATTTTCTTTAATAAAAGTGCGGTAAGCCAGTGCAACCCCCAGCAAGGCTGGCGGGCCTGCTTTGCCGATAGCAGCTTCTGCCATACACTCGCCCATCCTGCGCAGACCCAGCAATGCCAGCTCGCGGCGCAGGTCGGGTAGGCCACCGACGTGGTTGTAGATCGATGGCGCTCGCACACCCAGGAGCGCGGCCAGGCGAGTGATGGATAGCGCCTCCAGGCCTTGCGCGTTCACCAGCTCTGCCGCAGCCTGTACTACGGCTGTCGTGTCCAGGCCTGCTCTAGGCATACACCTTCTCCAACTGGGGTTGGTGCTCGCGTAAGAAATCTAGAACCAGCGGCGTGCTGATCTCGGGCATTTCGGCATGCGGGTAGTGACCGGCACCTTCAACCATGATGTACTCACCGTGCATCTGTTCAGCCACCCAACGCGCCTCGGCTTCCTGGTCTTTGAAGTCCGGGTCTTTGCTGCCCATGATAACGCGCACCGGCGCGCTAACCCCCCCGAGGCGCTCCGCAGAGGCTGCCTTGGTGGCCAGCGCCATCTTGAGCGTGGCTTCGATGCGTCCCGGCTCCTTCATATTGCACAGCAGGACTGCCTTGTACTCAGCGAAGTCCTGCGGTTTGCGGGAGGTGTAGAGTGTGGCGTAGTAGGTCAGCCATACCGCGGGCCCCCATGGGCGGGCGAACAACGCCCGGTAGAGCATCTTGGCTGCGCTGCTGGGTTCTCCGTGCACCGCCGGTCCGATCAGCGCCAGGGCCGAGATGCTGCCCGGCTCTTCCACCGCTGCCCAGGCTGCCGCGCCGGCGCCCATCGAGGTGCCTACCACCGCTGCCGGGCCGGCTTGCAGGTGCCGGATCAATGCCAGCAAATCGCGACCCACGCCAACCACCGAGAAATCGTCCCATTCTGTGCTGCTCTCGCCGTGACCGCGCATATCCATCACCACCACCCGGTAACCGGCTTCCACCAGCCGGGGGGCCAGGAAGCGGTACTCTGCTCGTAGATCGCCAACTGAGGGAATGCAGATGACCAGTGGGCCGCTGCCATTATCTTCATACGAGATCTTACCGTTATTGTTTTCAAACCAGCGAGTCGTCATAACCAATCTCCTTTAAGCTAAATATATTAGTATTTTAACTAATAAGATTAGTTTGGTCAAGTATCAATTCTGATCTCCGGACACGAGTTCGGACAACATCTTCTTTCGGGACATTGCGAGCCTCGAAGGGGCGTGGCAATCTTCTGAATTTCCACCGAGATCGCTTCGCTGTCGCTCTTAATTACATGGAGGGAATTGGAAGATAGATTGCTTCGTGCCCGCAGGAGCGGCGGGCACTCGCAATGACAGCATTTCGAGAAATGTCTGAACTTCTGTCTCAACATCAGTCAATTCAGATAAACAGGGTAGGAGTTACGCAGTTAGCAGGAATCCCAGCACTTCTTTGGCAAACAGCTTCGGGTCGGTATGGTGAGCCATGAGCTGTTGGCCGGGAAGGATAATGATTCTACTGTTGGGCAGGGCGGAAGCGACGGCTGCGGCGGCTTGCCGGGCAAATGAGGGGCTGTCTTCCCCCAACAGAAGCATGGACGGCAAAATGCCCCTCCAAATACGGTGAAACACGGGCCCAGCTCATATGGTCGGCGGTCATGCCGTGTGCGAAAAGTATAGCGGGCCCCGCGCCACTGCGCGAGTAAGCGATGGCGTCCCGTCCTTTGATCGAACAAATTCC
This sequence comes from Anaerolineales bacterium, assembly GCA_046485135.1. Lineage (GTDB taxonomy): Bacteria > Chloroflexota > Anaerolineae > Anaerolineales > UBA4823 > CAZAQS01. The sequence continues at coordinate 9,470 of JAWOHN010000120.1, forward strand.
ATTAGGTTTTACCTCCCTGTGATGATAGAGTAGAATGGATGGCGAGCGAGTTCTGGTTGGGGCGGGTCAGGGCCTTTCGTGAACGAACGAATCCGAACGTAACTGGTTATGCCAGTAGAAAGCTCAAGACCTCCCTGGTGAACAGGTCAGGGTTGGTATCCATGGCGATGTGCTGCTGTCCGGGAAGAACTACGATTTTGCTGTTGGGAAAAGCAGAATGTATTCTTTCGGTCGTCTCTTTGACAAATGCCGGACTATCCCCCCCCAGCAGGAGCAGGGTAGGTGCCCGCAGGTCTCTGAATCTGTGCGCGTCGAAACGATACCTGAGGTCGATCGCCAGCTCCCTGGGAAGGGTCGGGGCCAGTAAAATCCGCCCTTTCCACATTGGCAGCTTGCGATAAGCGGCTAGCTCGTGCTTGGGCATCTTGACGATCTCTCGAAACATCATTTCAATTGCAGCTTCGAACTCTCCGGCGTCGATCAACTCTTGCATCTGTTTGATGGTATTTTGTGAGTAGTGATCAGGTCCGCCCGACCCAGCCGGCTCATACAGGATCAGCCGGTTGATCTTATCCGTCAGCAGGGCAGCCTCCAGGCTGCACAAACCTCCGTAGGAGTGACCGAGCACGTCGACCGGCGCTCCGATCGAGTCCACCACTGCTGCCACGTCTTCTGCTTCACGCAGCAAATCATAATCGGGAGAATCGCCGCTGCCGCCTCTGCCGCGGCGATCCATGGCATAGACGGTGAAATGCTTTTCGAATTTGGGTGAGATCGCTGACCAACGCCGGTGATCTGCGGTGGCGCCGTGCACAAGCAATAATGGCGGTCCTTTTCCACTCCGCTTGAAGCCGATGACAGTGCCATCCTTTGAAATGATCTGCTCCACTGTTTCCTCCTTTCAATCGATCCGTTTAACCTATGAATATCCCTGGGAATTAAGCCTTATGAGGTAGCACACCCTGTGATTGTGAAACCATCCACGGATTAGTACAGAGCTACCCCTTATGAAGATGTAGCAATATTATATAAAGTTTATGTGAATAGTCAATATTATGTCAAATAATTCATACAGTGGAATTTGTTGAAACTATCAAATGATCAAAGAAAAGGTTGAGCCAAATGGGATGTATGGCTTTCGCATTCCTTTGACGATCAACCATCCTGAAATCTGGTATCCGGTTAACCGTTGTGCGGGATGGTGTTTGCTGGTCATAGCCATCCTGAAATTTTGTGCTGCGATCCTGTTGCCTTTTGTCCCCGAAATGACATTGGATATCTATGCGATTGTGATTACTGTGATCGTGTTTGGGGGGATGATCATCACATTGATTGCCGGCGTGAGATACGCCCGGCAGCTAGCTCGCCATCTGCCTAAAAAGTAGGACTTTAAATGTGCACGCCTTGGCCAAGTGGGTCCTGCTGTTTGGTATTTGTTTGGATAAAATCGATGAACACGGTGGAAAAGATGGCCCTACCATCGAAGGATGGAGCGAGAATAATGCCTACATTTACTGGCAATCGATCAAGGAAAGCGGATGGGATAAATATCCCCTGGTCCCCACCACGCAGGGCTTTGATTCGATTGTGGAGCACGTTGCAGCTGACCACCCGGATTTCAGCAATTTGGAGGCTCTGACAGAGCAAATCGAGCGCGAGACATTGACGTTTATCCGTGACGTTGAGAGTTTCTTGGCTTCGCACGAGAACTAAGGCAGCTTTGTCGCTGCTTCTTCCGCAAGACCGAGCCCGAATCTGGCTGCTTAAGTGGAAAAGCGGGGATGGCTGAACCAGCCCCGCTTCATGTACTAACAGGTGCAGATCTCCTGTGCGGGCTAATTGACCTCGACCAGCTCCACCTCGAAGATCAAAGTGGCATTGCCTGGGATGACCGGCGGGCGACCGGCCTCACCATAGCCCAAATCCGGGGGGATGGTCAGGATGCGCTGGCCTCCTTCACGCATGCCGGCGATGCCTTCCTCCCAGCCCTGGATGACGCCGCCTCCGCCCAGGGTGAACTCAAAGGGCTGGCCTCTGTCGATGGAGCTGTCGAACTGGCTGCCATCCTCCAGGCGTCCGGTGTAATGCACCTTGACCCGTTTGCCAGGCTCGGCTAAATCACCTTCCCCGATCAGGATATCTTGATATTGCAACCCAGACTCAGTGGTAATCACCTCAGCAGCGCTGGTAGGCAGGGCTGTTTCCTGCGGCTCATCCGGAGTCAAGGAGGAAAAAATGCCGTAGGCAACCAGGGCCACAACGGCAACCAGGATCACCGTCAGAGCTATTCGCCGGTTGCGGATGCGGGCAGTGCGAGCGGCCCGGCGCTGTTCACGAAAGGTATTGCGGGACATAGTCACCTCCAAGTGGGATGTTTAATTATATACCACAAAGTGAAACCTTCTACTGGCATTCCGCAATCGGGGTGCCAGTAGGCTTGGGAATCAGATTGCTTCGCCGCCCAGAAGGGCACTGGGCAGCTCCAATGACGGATGTAAAGTTACTGCGAGGAGCGTTTTTTGCGACGTGGCAATCTCCCTGCTGGCATTCCGCTTTCTACTCCCGCGCCTGGTTATGCCAGAGTTTGAACTGTTTGAGAATCGAGCCGCCGATAAATTCCCTCAAGATCGAATTGTCTGGGATCAGATCGGCCTCCAATGGCAGGAACCATTCCAACAGAGCCAGCAGGCGTTTGGCTTCGATAAACTCAGGTGTGCGCAGCGCCACCTGGCGCAGTAAGGGCTCGGCCAGGGGCTTTAGGGCAGCCAACTCGTAAGCCAGGGCTGAGTTAAACATGATATCGGCGTTTTCCTGGTAAGGGAAGATATTTTGCTTCTCTCCCCAGCGCACCGCCTCCCAACGTTGGATGGTTTGTTTAGCGCTGTAGCCGCGCTCGCGCGCATCGCGCACGATGCGGCGGATCAGGCGTGTGTCGGTGGTGGAGATGCGGTTGTGGCTGTCCAGGTTGAGCTGGGTCAGCGCAGACACATAGATGCGGAAAGCCTGCCCGGGTTCCATCTCTGGCAGCAGTTCAGGATTCAAGCCGTGGATGCCCTCCAGGATGATTAACTGCCTGGGATGAAGCTGCACCCACTCACCATCTTCTCTTTCTCCGCTGACGAAGTTAAAGCGCGGTAGGCGCACGTTTTCCCCTTCCACCAGCTTGCGTAGATCTCCGACCAACCTACGCCGGTCCAGAGCGCGGATGCTCTCGAAGTCACGCTCGCCATTGGAATTCAAGGGCGTTTTCTCGCGGTTGAGGAAGTAATTGTCCATTTCGATCGAGAAGGGGGGCAGGCCTTGGGACAGCAACTGGATGGTTAGGCGGTGTGAAAAGGTCGTCTTACCAGAAGATGATGGCCCGGCGATCAGGATAATGCGCGGTTCCTGGGCAGCTTCACGCAATGCGGCGATCTTGGCGGCAATCTCAGCCACGCGCTGTTCGTGCAACGCCTCAGAGACCAGGATCATTTCATGGATATGGCCCGATTGGATGGAATCATTCAGCGCACCCACGTCGGCGATGGACAACCTCTCCAGCCAGGCGCCGTATTGGCGGAAAGTCTGCAAAAGCTTTGGGTACTCTGGCATCGGCGTCAGCTCGGTCGGCGATTGCCGGCGCGGGAAGCGCAATGTGAAGCCTCCGTCCGTCCGGACCAGGCCGAACCAGCGCAAGTAGCCGGTAGAGGGTACCATGTAGCCATGATGGTAATCTTGATGGTCCCCCAGGCGGTACAGAGTCAGGTAATCTTTGCGGCGGTGCTTCAACAAGCGCACCTTATCCTGGTGGTTTTTGGCCTGGAAATAAGCGATGGCCTCTGCCAGGGGCGCCGAAGTCCTCTCGAAGGGGATGTCCTGGGCTACCAACTTCTTCATGTGGTTTTCCAACTCTACCAGCTCGGCTTCACTGAGCGGAGGCCGGCCAGTCACCTGGCAGAAATATCCCCCCGAAGCCACCGAATGATCGATGGTCAGGGTGCCGGCGGGATGCAGGTCATCGAAGGCAGCGTCCATCAGGAAAGTCAAAGAACGGCGATAGATGAGCATGCCGTCAGGCTCGCCCATAGTAACCGGGCGAACGGTGGCTTCCATCACGATCGGGCAGGTCAGCTCACGCAGCTCCCCATTGATCACCGCTCCCACGATGGGTGGATCATCGGTCTCGGGCAGCGCTTGCAGGAAATCCTTTACCGGCGCGCCGCGCGGACCGGACAGGACTCTGCCATCCGGCAGGTGAACTTCCACCCGGGGATTTTGTGTGACGAATTTGATCGAAGATGACCTGGCCATGCAACTTCCTTCTACGGATAATGGACCGCTATTGTATCATTTTTCACCCGTTGTATATGAAGGGGCAAGATTTATGCCAGTTTCGCCGCCCGGGCGATCAATCGCCGGGCCAGCGGACGGAAGGCGTGATGCACACAAGCCGGATTTATCCGGCGTGTCTATGTAGCCCGCAGAATTATCTGCAGGCGGGAAAGGCAATTAAAAAATCTTCCCAGAAGGGCATATCCCTCCGGGAAGATCAAGCTACTGCCAGATCCCGTACAGGTTCTCCTAAATCAAGCCTGCGGGAAGTTTATAGCCAGAATATTTCTAGATCTTCAATC
>JAWOHN010000127.1:0-3275 GCA_046485135.1 Anaerolineales bacterium
GCCAAGGTCGTAAGCCGCCAGGGTTACGACCTTGGCTATTTGGACCAACTTGGATTGGCTACTCGTCTGGCAACTACGATTGAAACGCTCGATCAGCTTGAGCGCTACCGCGGACATTTCTTGAATTGGTATGATACCCTGACCCTACAACCGCTCCATCCAAGCTACGTCTCCACGGTGGATAGCGGTAATCTGGCTGCCTGTCTTATCATCACTGCCCAGGCATGCAGGACAATGCCAGACGAACCCATATTCCGATGGGCTTTGTGGCAGGGTTATCTGGACACACTCGCCAACCTGACTGAAACGCTGATTTGGATGAAAAAAGCTGAATTCGACCAGCAGGTTGAGGAGATCAACCAACGAATCACGGCTATTCACGCCGAAATTTTGGCCGTCCGGTCAAAGCCTGATCTTTGGTATTCTCTTTATCTGAAAGTTAGCGGGCCGTACTGGCAAGATCTTTCGCAGCGCCTGATGAAACTCGTAATGGTTGGCCGATCTGCTTTCAATCTGGAATCCCTTGGGAAGCTGCAGGAAGTCGCCGCACAGACTGAACGACACCACTTGGCCGTGCAGAGGACGATCACAGAGTTGGTACCCTGGATTCCATTTTTTGAAAACATCCCTTTACAATTCCTTGAACCTAATTTATTGGAGACAATGAACGCTTTGAGAACCTGTTTGCCCAATAACATTGCGTTTGGGCAGGTTCACGGTCGCATCGAAGAAGCGTATCAGCACATCGAAAGCTTGTGTGACTTATTGCCAGAAGCAGATGTAATCCCAAGGGGTTTCGATAAACCTGTCCTTTGGTCAGGAAATGCAGCGCGGGAGTGGCTTGAAAAGGTGGTCGAGGTACTCAAGCATGCCGACGCAAATGCAATTTCGTTGGTAACGAAATACGCTCAAATCATGGACCGCTCAGAACAATTTATCAATGAAATGGATTTCCGTTTCCTTTATCATTTACAGCGCCGGGTCTTTCATATCGGTTTTAACCTGGTTACCGGGCAGCTTGACCAGAACTATTACGATTTACTTGCCTCAGAGGCGCGCATTGCATCCATCCTGGCGATCGCTAAGGGCGATGTGCCGCAATCTCACTGGTTGCATCTAGGCAGACCAGTGACCCGGGTAGAGAACACTTATGTCCTGCTTTCTTGGAGTGGGACCATGTTCGAATACTTGATGCCCTCGCTCTTTTTACATTCTTATCCTGGAACGCTACTGGCAGAAAGTACACAAGGAGCGGTTCTACATCAGATTGCCTATGGAAAAGCGAAAGGAGTCCCCTGGGGTATTTCCGAGTCTGGTTTTTACCGATTCGACGCGAATCAAAATTATCAGTACCGGGCTTTTGGTGTGCCTGGATTAGGATTTAAACGCGGTTTGGGGGACGACTTGGTAATTGCTCCCTATGCTTCGCTCATTGCAATTGGGATTGATCCCCACGCCGTAGTTCGAAATCTTGCTAGTTTCATCAAGCTTAAAATGAATGGTATATACGGCTTTTACGAATCGATCGATTTCACTACCGACCGTTTACCACTGGATGAAACGTCAGCTGTAGTGAGCGAATATATGTCCCACCACCAGGGCATGATCTTAATGGCGATGGCCAATTTTCTCAATGATGACATCATGGTCCACCGAATGCACAGCGACCCACGTATTCAAAGCGCAGATCTACTGCTACAAGAGAAAATCCCGCATGGAGTTCCAGCGCAAGATCCTTATGCAGAGCAAGTCAAGGGGATACAACGCCTTACACCTGTTCAAGAAGAAATTAATCCGTGGAGAGTGCCGGTACAAACACCCATACCTCAGGTAAACTTGCTCTCCAACGGCGCCTATAATGTGCTGCTCTCCAATATGGGGGGCGGTTATAGCTCCTGGAACGATGTCGATCTGACCCGTTGGCAGCCCGACGGTGTTTTAGATCCGTGGGGAACCTGGATCTACATCCAGGAAATTGGGGGTGACCCGCAAAAACGGGGTAAGCCCTGGTCCGCCGCACACCAACCGATACCTGGCAACGCGGCGGAAATGCAGGTCACTTATTTCTCGCATATGGCGGTGTTCCGTCGAACGGAAAATGAAATCACCTCCACCATGGAAGTCGCGGTTGCTCCAGACGATCCGGTAGAGATCCGCCGGCTCCACCTCCATAACAACATTGGAGACACTCGAGAACTCCGTCTGACATCCTATGGCGAAGTTATCCTCTCACCTCAGTCTGCGGATACCCGCCACCCGGCCTTCAATAAGCTTTTTATCGAGAGCGAATTCTTGCCTGAGCTTGATTTGCAGATCTTCATGCGCCGGCCTCGTTCTAATCTGGAAACTCCAATCTATATGGGTCATATGCTGGTGGCGCAAGGGAATCATTCTGCAACACACCACGAAGCAGACCGGTATCAGTTTCTTGGCAGGAATCAATCCTTACGCAGTCCAGATGCCTTGATGTCGCAGCAATACCTGACAGGCACAACCGGGGCAACACTCGATTCTATCTTTTCCCTGGGTCAGGAAATCCAGCTGGATCCACATGGGAGCAAAGATCTGGCATTCCTTACTTTCGCTGGCGAGAGCCGTGAGGCCATTCTGGCTCTGGCGCAACGTTATCGCAATTGGACTCTGATCGAGAATTCATTCCACCAGGCAAATATCGCTAGCCAGGCATGGTTGGGCAAGCAGGAAATCGTCACTGAATCTTTTAAGGACTTCCTGCAAGTGCTGTCTGGGTTGATTTATTCATTCAAGGCAGTCCGTGCCTCTCCAGAAACGATCGCAGCCAACCGGTTAGGCCAGTCCGGGTTATGGCGATTTGGCATATCCGGCGACTATCCCATCCTGCTGGTAGAAGTGAACGATCCTAAACAAATCGACCTGCCGCGCGAAGCCCTGCTATTGCATAAATTTCTTCGCAGCCGGCGGTTTAAGGTGGATGTCGTCATCATCAATTGCCAACCGACGGATTACGGCGCAGAGTTGCCAGAGGGCGGCCCCTGGCCCGTCCTGCGGGCCGGGGGTTCCCCCGTCCGGCGGGGGGAAGGGGGGGCGGTCCGGGTTCGGGTCCGGGGTTCAGCTCTGAAGCTCCTGTATGATGGTCGGCCCGGCTTGCCGGGGCCGACAGCCCCGCTGGCTAAGCGGCTCCCCCCGTCCTGCGGGGGGAGCCGCTTAGCCTATCGAGGTCTGGCCAGGGCAATTGATAACAACAAGATGTTTGTTATCCCAAAACCGCTCGAAATTGAAGAACTGGAACAACTGCT
>JAWOHN010000147.1:0-13596 GCA_046485135.1 Anaerolineales bacterium
AATTCCCCGGGCATGGCAGGTGATCTCGGTGATTTTCTGGGTGGTTTGCTGCACCAGGCCGCGCCCGTAACCGGTTGCAACCAGGGGTAGCCGCTCTGACCGGTTGGTGGATGCGAGCCGGGCGCGTTCCAGGAGTTCCCCGGCCTGCTCCTCCACGCGCGGCCGGGCCTGTTCGAGATAGTGCCAGACCAGATAACCCTGATGGTCAACGCCAACGATCTTTGCTGTGGTGGAGCCAAGGTCGAGTCCTACTGCACGGATGTCGAGGCTCATTACACTCCTAATATCTCCATAAATGCCCCAAGCCGGGTAGCTACCTGCTCATCTGAATAAGCGCGCGGGTCGTTATGATCGGCATCCAGCAAGAGCGCCGGTATCCCGAATTCTTTGCTCAAGCGCTCACGCTGGTCCATCTGTCCGATCGAGTACGGTTTACACGAGCGATCTGAATGCAGCAGAACGCCATCCAACTGGTATTTTGTTACCATACACTGCAAAGTTGTCAGCTTATGGCCTGCCCCCTGGTTGAGGATGGGGTGTAAATAAACCCGAGCCATTGATTCAAAGGGCTTGTGCGGGTCGATCATCTCGGCCAACTCCCCCCAGGCGTTAGTGTAGCTGGAGGCGATCAAAGCTACGCCACGCTCTCCCAACATCTCTGCCAGGTTGCGCAGCCGGTACCAAATGGGCAGGTTATCCCACAGGAGCCTTTTCTGCTCGCGTTTAACCGTCCCAATGCCGCTGGCAATTCGCTCCTGGATCTCCCTCAACATGGCTGCATAAAAGTCAACCGTCTGGGGATCGCCGCGCATTTCCACGATCGGAGCCATGTGGATAAACTGGTCAAAAACGGAGATCGGCGCAGGGTGGCAGCGGGCGCTTTCTAATATCTCCATCCACAGTTGGGAGGCGGTGCGGCTGTGTTGGATGGTTTCGCGCAGGCAAGTCGCATCCAGTTTTTTGCCAGCCACTTGTTCTGCCAGTGGAATGGCTGCTTCGCACTGCCGCTGAACGTAACACAGGGCATGTTCGCCGGGTTGTTGGTAGATAAAAGGTGTATCAATAACGATCAGGGGCGCTCCGTAGTGTTCGGCGAGCACCCGGTACCAAGCCAAGACGGTCTGGCAGATGTTTGTACAGGCAAACAATAAGTCTGGGCGGGGCAGACGGCCAACCGGGGTACGCCCGCAGATCAGCGCGCCTAAATCTGTCCTGGCATAGGAGCAAATATCGCGCGAATAACCTGCATTTTCGGCCTGGACAGCCAAATCCTCCGCCAGGCGCGCCGCGCCGCACACCGCAGCATGGTTTTCGGGATACAGGACGTAGAAATCCAGGGCTTTTAAAAGCTCCACCGGCGCTCCTGATGTCACCCAGGCAACCTTGCGACCCTGGTTGGCATAGCGTCCTTCCAAGTAATGGCGGGCAACCAGTTCTTTGGTGTAGGGCGATATTTTGAGTGGTGGGGTAAGCGCCTGGCTTTTCCAACTTTTGGCAGATATGGCCTTGCGCTCGGCCTGCCAGCGGCGAATCCGCAGGGCTGCCTTACCCAGACCAACAGGAAGATGGTAGTGCGCCAGGCTGGGGATTGTCATTGGAGAGCCTCCAAAAAGGCTTCCAGGCGGGTCAGGTTTTGTTGGGAGAGTCCATCGTTAAGGTCCATTTCGATCACCGTTGAGCGAACCCCGTTTTCCATCAACTTCTTACGCAAGACCGGCAGGTCGAAAAGCTCCGGCTCGCAAAACTTAATTTCATAGAAGACGACTCCCCTGGCGCCGGTCCGGTGAGCCATGTCCAGCAGCCATTCAAAGCGTTCCTGGATGGGACTGCCGCGGGTGGGGTCAGCTGGCGCGTGCAGCAGGCTCTCAGCCATGCGGGTGAAAGGCGCCGGGCTGGCGCCGGGTGGATATAAGCGCCGACCGCAGCAAGCCAGGTCATCACCGGCAATATAACCGCCTGCAGTGGTGATCGCCTCGAGTACTGCCATCGGTTCGGGGACGATGCCCGAGAGCAGGATCGGTGTTCCACCCTGCTGAGCACTTTCAGCAGCCACAGACAAAACATCCCGCGCGGCTGACTCGAAAACCTCTGCCGGCAGGTATTCCCGTGAGCGGATCAGCCGGTAAAAAGCCGGTGAGTCCAGGGGGAGAACCAGGCGTTGCTGGTAAAGCTCGCTCAACGCCCTGTCTGCAGCCTCTTCTCTATGGATGCTCTCAGCCAGGTCAGCCATGCTTGGGGAGCAGCCGGTCAGGAGCTCTAATTGATTGGAAAGCGATTGGATCTCACGAGCCAGGTATTCCAGGCTCTCAGGTTCTCCCCCGCGCGGTATATATAAAGTTAAGACGGCTTGTCTGGGCTTGACAAAATCTAAGATGATGCTGCCCAGGCCTTGCAGTGAGTCGCATGTATGCGGCGCCAGGATCAGGTCGGCGGGTTCTAACCCACCCGTCAGGAGGAAGGACAGCGCGTTATGAGCAATGGAACAGATATATGGTTGCAGGTGTGCAGCGCTAGGACGATTAATTATTTGCGGTGGTCCCCATACTTCAACCGGAAGGTAGTTGAACGCCCGTAACAGGGCGCGCGGGTAATGGATTGGCAGCACTGCTGCGACCTGCCCGCCGCGTTCTTTGTGATTGTGGATGGCTTCTTTCCGTTGTTGGGCCGGCTCCGCGAACGCGTGCATCTTTTCCTCCCGGCTGGTGAGATCAATGCTTGTTAGGACAGGCCAGGCTCTGATAAAATTATTATAGAAGATATGAACAGGCTGTGTCAACCAATATTACTTTTTTCGGATTCACCAACTGCGAGGGTTTAAGCCGGAACAGTTAATATATTTCTAGATGAGGCTGGGCATGAGAAAATACATCGGCTGCGATTTGGGAGGCACTAATTTTCGGGCAGGGATTGTGAACCTGGAGACGGGGGAAATTTCTCATCAGGCGACTATTCCAACCTTAGCCAGAGAAGGGCATGATGCGGTAATGGCCCGCATGGCTGGCTTAATCAACCGGATTATCCATGAAAGCAATATCCCGATAGATGACATTGGTGGGATTGGGATAGGAGTGCCAGGAGTACTGGATCTGGAAAAGGGTACCACCCTTTTCTTGCCCAACCTGTCTGGGCAATGGCCGAACGTGCCTTTGGCTAAGACTATCTCTGACCAAACCGGGCTGCCGGTCAACTTGCTGAACGATGTGCGCGCTATCACGTACGGCGAATGGCGCTTTGGCGCCGGTCAGGATGTGGATACCATGGCCTGTTTCGCCATTGGCACGGGCGTTGGGGGTGGTCTGGTCATCAATGGCCAGCTACACCTGGGCATCGGTGGGACAGCCGGGGAATTGGGACATCAGACCGTCGAGCCCAATGGCGCTTTATGTGGTTGTGGAAACCGGGGCTGCCTGGAAGTGTACAGCTCAGGTCCGGCTATTGCTGCGATGGGCATGAAGGCGGTCAGCCAGGGACTGACCACCAAGATCGCTGAGTTGATTGAAAATGACCTCAACCGCATTACTCCCAAAGTGATTTATAAAGCTGCTATAGCCGGCGACCGGATTGCATTGGATATTTTCCAGCGAGCCGGTACTTACCTGGGCATTGCGATTTCGAATACCCTGGTATCAGTTGGGCCGCGCAAAGTGGTCATTGCCGGTGGGGTTTCCCAAGCCGGCGACCTGCTGCTAGAGCCCATCCGCAAGACGGTGAAGGAGCGTGTTTTTGTGATGCCAGCAGAGCAGGTTGAGATCGTCCCGGCCCGTTTGGGCAATGATGCCGGCGTGATTGGGGTAGCCGCCTGGTCCAGACGTCACGTCAGGGGCGAATCTTGACCAAATCGTTACCAGGAAGCAATCCGCTCGGGCTTCAGCTTGATGATCAGGTTTTCTGGGTCCCTGCTCCAAGATTGTGGCTCATCCGCCAGGACGCCTTCCGCTCCCAGGTAGCGCGTATAAATGCGCAGTGATAATTCCTCAACCAGCTGGCGCGGCTCGCTGACCAGCTCACATACGCCTTCTAATAAAATCGCCTGAAGCTTTCCATCTCCAGCCGCTGGCTCGATTAAAATCGAACATCTCCGGTTTCCCTGCAAGTCCTTGACCTTGCGGGTGCTGGTAAAAGCGCTGATATAGACGCTCTCACCATCCCATAAAAACCAGACCGGCACCACATGCGGCTGGCAGGTTTTGATATTAGCTGATCCCAGCCGGGCCAGCACCACCTCACTCAATGTCTCTTCAATTTGAGCTTTCTTTTGATTCTGTGTAGGCATGTGGTTAACTTTTATTCATCCTCCTCCAAACAAGCTTCCTGAGCTCTCCCAGGATCAAAATCGAGCTGGATACCAGTGTGATCAAGCCCCAGTCGCCTGTCCTTAAGGGGACTGTTGAAAGAGCTACCTGCATGAAGGGGACAACGGTCGCCAGGTATAGCAGCGAGACCGAGACAATAATGGCGCCGATCAGATATTTATTGCTGAAGACACCGATCTGGAAGATGGATTTGTTCAGAGAGCGGACGTTGAAGGAGTTGAAGACCTGGAACATGGCGATGGTAATGAAAGCCATGGTCTGGGCGCGTTCAGCGTTGACAGAGTTCTGAACGCTCAAATATACCCCTAGAGTTCCGGCTGCCATGATAATGGCTACGAAGAGCACAACGAGGAGCATGCTGCGGTTGATAATCCGCGCCTGCGACCTGCGCGGCGGCTCATTCATCACATCCCCTTCTTTTGGTTCCAGGGCAATGGTGATATCCAGCAGGCCGTCGGTGACCAGATTTACCCATAAGACCTGTACTGGAGTAAAAATTAATTGCCCCACCGGGAGCAGGAAAATGGCGCCCAGGATGGTCAGGATTTCCCCGGCGTTGGTGGAGATCAGAAAATTTACCACCTTGCGCACATTTTGGAATACGACTCGCCCCTCTTCGGCTGCATTGACAATACTGGCGAAATTGTCGTCCGTGAGCACCATGTCTGCCGTCTCTTTGGTCACGTCAGTGCCGGTAATGCCCATGGCCACGCCGATCTCGGCTGCCTTTAAGGCGGGCGCATCGTTCACCCCATCGCCGGTCATGGCCACTACCTCTCCATGGCGCTGGAGGGAGGCAACGATGCGCTGCTTGTGCGCTGGGGAGACCCTGGCAAACACGGCCGTTTTTTGTATTTCCTGGTCCAGCTCCTCATCGCTCAAATGGTCGAGCTCCAGCCCGGTGAGCACTTTTTGACCTTCTTCCAGGATACCCACTTTGCGAGCAATGGCTTCACCAGTGGTCTGGTGGTCTCCGGTGGCCATGATCACGCGGATGCCGGCTCGTTTGCAACGCTCAATAGCCTCAAAGACCTCCTCACGAGGGGGGTCGATCATGCCAAATAAGCCGGCGAAGACCAGCTCTCCTTGATCTTCAGAGATGTTATCTTTGATTTGTTCGACTTTTTCTCGGTCGATCTCCTGGTAGGCCACACCTAACACCCGCAAGGCTTGCTTGGCCATTTCCTTGTTGGTTTGCAAGACGGCTTCCCGCTGTTCCTGGGTTAGCTCGACCACTTCCCCATCCAGGCGGATTGAGCTGCAAAAGTCTAAAATTGTCTCTGGGGCGCCCTTCAGAAAAACCTGGGTGCCTCCTGATGGGGTTTCATGAAATGTCGCCATATATTTTTTTTGAGAGCTGAAAGGGATTTCATTAATCCGGGGATACTCCCTTTCCAAATCAGGTCGATCCAAACCCGCTTTTCTGCCCGCTACGATCAAAGCGCCTTCGGTCGGATCACCGCGTATACCCCAGCGAATGTCTGGGCCTTCTTCCTCGTGCACTAGGCGGGAATCGTTGGATAAAGCCGCAATGCGCAGCGCTGTGCACAGGTCTTCATTTTCGGCGGGTTCGATCTCTTCTCCGTTATCTGTGAATTCACCTTCGGGGGTAAAGCCGGCGCCGGATACGTGGATTAGCTTTCCGCCTGCCAGGATTTGTTGAACGGTCATCTGGTTGGTGGTCAGCGTACCGGTCTTGTCGGTTGAGATCACCGTTGTGGCGCCTAAGGTGTCTACGGCTGGGAGTCGCCGGATGATGGCGTTGCGCCGGGCCATGCGATTGACGCCAACTGCCAGGGTAATGGTCATGACAGCCGGCAGCCCTTCAGGGATAGACGATACGACCGCCGCCAGAGCAAACAGGAACACCTCTTGCAGCTCGAGCCCGCGCATCAAACCTAATACCAGGATCAGCGCACCAGCTCCAAAGGCGATAAATCCAAGTCGTTTGCCCAACTCGCCGGTTTGGATCTGCAAGGGCGAGGCGGCTTTTTCGGTCTCCTGGATCAGGGTGGCGATCTCGCCTAGCTGTGTGTTCTTTCCGGTGGCGTACACGATAGCTTTGCCCTTGCCTTCGGTAACGATGGTGCCGCCGTATGCCAGGTTGGTCCGGTCTGCCACTGCCAGCTCGCTTTCCAGGGGTTCAATGGTTTTGGAAACGGTGAGCGATTCCCCGGTTAACATCGATTCGTCGATTTCTAAGTTGGCAGCTTCAAAGATGCGGCTGTCGGCCGCGATTTTATCGCCTGCCTCCAGTAAGATGATATCTCCGGGGACGATCTCTGCAGTATCAACGCTGACATCCGTGCAGCGGTCACCCTCCTCACAGCGTAAGACATCGGCTTGGGGCGCGGAACGCGATCTTAAAGCTTCAATGGCTGATTCGGCCTGAAATTCCTGGAAAAATCCGATGGCAGTGTTAAACAGGATAACGACCCCAATGACGATTGTGTCAATGGTCTTGCCGGCCAGCAGCGCGATGACGGCTGCTACCACCAACACTGCTACCAGCGGGTTGATGAACTGGTGTAACAGGATCTTGACCCAGGTGGCGCCGGCTTCCGTTTCAACTTCATTTCTACCATATTTTTCCAGGCGTGCTTTGACTTCTGCCTCGGTTAACCCTTTCGGTTTTGTCTCGAGAGCTGCAAAGGTTTCATCGATGCTTATCGAATGCCAGGATTTCTGTATGTCCATATCTACCCCTCTGTTTATCTAATTGTGTTAGGAGTTACGCAGTTCAGCCAGCGATTGTTAAGAATTGGGGCTAACAGGTGAACCACAGCTATGATTCGATTTTCTCTTTCAGATCATCACGGATGGCCTGTTTCATGGGGATGCCCGAGCGATAAGCGGCTGAGGCCAGCGCATGGGAGGTGGCTGGGCCTCCGATCATTAAAAGCACGATCAATGCCAACCCTTTGCTGAGACCCAAGGGAGTGAAAACCACGTCGCCGATCAATAATAACACGACCCCAAACAAGCCAACCTTCCCGGTGGCATGCAGGCGGGTGTATACATCCGGCAGGCGGATTAACCCGACAACGCCGAGTATAGAAAACATTGTACCCACAATGACCGCAATCAAGGCAACAAACTGAAGGATATATTCCATAATAATTAAAACATCTCCTGATCGGCGATATAGCGTGCCAAGGCGATCGTGCCGATGAATCCCAGGGCTGCCAGAGCCAGGGCGATATCGATATAGATCACGTCCTGCGAGATGAAGGATACCAACACCAGCACAGCCAGGATCAAGGTGGCAGTCATGTCCAGCCCGATCAGCCGGTCGATCAAGTTTTCCCCTCGCCCTACCCGCCATACGCATACCGCAATCAGCGCGATATGGATGGCCAGGGAGAGGTTCAATGTGTAAATCAGGACAGTTTCAATCATCGATTACTATTCTAATGCCTTTTCTGTAGCTAAATCTGCAAAACAGGTGTTTGGGCCCTCACACCCACCTGTTTTTGGATATTTATGGAAAGATCTTCTGTAATAAGTTCACGCGCAGCCTCTGCGCCTCGGCTGCTTTTTGCTCGCTGTTGGTGGCATCCAGGCAGTGTGTATACATGGTGCCGTCTTCACCCACCTCCACCACCAGCTCTCCTGGCGAAACGGTAATCGCGTGCGCGCTCAGCGCGGTGCCAAATTCCGTGTCACATTGGGATGGGATGGATATGATGCCCGGTTGGATGGGCAAACTGGGGGTCAGCACGATGCGGGCAACTTGTAGACCGTTCTTGATGATATCTACCATGAGGATCAAGACATACTGCCCAACCGCCCACAGCGTTCCAGGGAGGCGATGCAGTTGGTAGTGTTGTCTCCGTGGGCGGATCAAAATGGCTATGGTTGTCGAGACCAGTAGACCCAGCAAGATATTGTTCAGCGCCAGGTTGGAGGTCAGCGCCAGGTAAATAATCAGCAGTGGAAGTGTGACTCGCAGGTAGTTTCCAGGATATGTCAACGCGCTACCCTCCCAACACTGCCTGGATGTATGCAGCAGGATCGCCCATCCAGCTAACAGTTGCCTGAGCCAATTGCAATAATGGCTCTCCCCACAGCCCCAGGACCAGGCACAAGCTGATCAATATCGCCGGCGCAATCAAGCGGTCGCCATACTTTTTAGGTTGTACGTTTTCAGGCAATGGTTCCCACCAGATCCTCTGGAAGGCTCTGGCAGTGTAAACGACAGTGATAATGCTTGCCAGAGCCAGCAAGCCCAGCGGCAGATAGGACTGCGCCTCCAGACCGCTGTAAAACAGGGTCAGCTTGCTGACAAAGCCGTTCATGGGGGGGATACCCGCCAACCCCATGCTTCCCAACAGGAACAACACGCCGGCCAGGGGTACCGTTTTGCCCAGCCCGGTGATGGCCGAGAAGGCCGCCGTTTTGATCGGCGCCCGGCTGGCCACGCTGCCAGCCAGCATCAGCATGGCGGCTTTCAACAAGCTATGATTGAAGGCGTAAACGATGGCTGCCATCAGAGCTAAGGGGGTGCCCCAGCCGATCGCAACCAGGATGAAGCCTAATTGCCCCAGGGTGGAGTAAGCCAGCATTCGTTTGGCGTCATAAGTGCCCGTGGCGCCCAACCCCCCAAAGAAGATCCCCGTCACACCCAGCAAGATCAACACCGCCTGGATTCCCTCGGCCTGGTCAATGAACAGCAGGGTGGTCATACGGAAAAAGCCATAGATGCCCAGTTTTACAACCACCGATGACAGGACCGCGTGTACTGGGGTAGGAGCGGCAGTGTGGAAATCTGGCTGCCAGAAATGGAAGGGGATAACGGCGCTTTTGACCATGAAAAAGGCCATGATAAAGACCATTGCCGCCGGAACCAGGGTGCGCTGCTCGTCCATGCCGATCAACTGCGCCAGTTGTGCGATATTCAATGTGCCGTATGATGTGTACAGCAGGCCGGCCCCAATCAACAGAAAGATGGCAGCCATCAGGCTGATATAAAAATATTTGTAGGCTGCTTCGGTGCCCAGCTTATCGTCGGAGATGGCAGTCAAGATGGCGGCTGAGATGACCAACAGCTCGGTGAATACGAACAGGTTGAACAGGTCACCCGTCAGCATGCTACCGGTTAGGCCGGTAGCCAACATCAAGAAAAGTGGGTAAAAAGTAGGGTACTGGGCGACCTGATCTTTGCAGTCCAAAGCATACAGAATCCCGGCTGAGAGAACGATTTGGCTCATGACCACCATGGTAGCTGAGAGCATGTCACCCACAATCGAGATGCCGAATGGCGCTGCATAAGCTCCGACCTGGAAGACGACCGGTTTGCCCGTATCCCAGACCACGTACAGCAGCGTCAGGCTGCTGGCCAGGGAGGTCAGGATAGCGCCCATGGTCCACCAGGCCTGCAGGCGGTGGCGGGCGCGCAGCAATAACCCAACAGCCGCCCCGGTCAGGGGGATGATAATGGGCAGGATGGCTAAGTGGTCGAAAAGATCATTCATAATGCATTGCTTGAGTTGCTCAGTGCCTCAGTCGGTTGACTTCATCGGAATCGCTGGTGTGGTAGCGGATTGACAAGATGTATAGCATTTCCAGTACAAAGGCGAAGCCACCTACGCTGATGACAATGGCGGTCAGAACCAGCGCCTGTGGAAGCGCGTCGCTGCGCTGTCCAATCACATTTGTGTAAGCAGCCACATCTCCCTGGTAGGCGCCCGCTGATAAGAGGAACAGGTTGATGGCATTCGAGATGATGATTATGCCGATGGCCGAGCGGATCAGGTTGCGCCTGAGCAGTTGAAATATGCCTATTCCAAAGGATGCGCCGATCGCCAAAGCGGTTAGTAGCTCCATAATATTCCCTTACTCCTCGGTCGGGTCCAGTACATCTTCATCGCGCGTCACCAGACCCAATTTCTCCAGTGTGGAGATGGCTTCCACCTGGCGGGTGCTTTCGCGATCGGCGTCTTTGGGCCGCCCCAGGGTATCGATGACCAGGGAGGCGCTTCCCAAGACCGTCAAGCAGATAGCCAGCTCAAACAGCAGGCCAGTGTTGAGGTAGAATCCGCGCGGCAGTGGCAGGTCGATATAATCTGTCAGGCTTACCTGCGAGAAGAATGAGCCGTTCACCAGCGCTGAGATGGTCGCGCCAGTGAGCACCAACAGCAATCCCGCCCCGATCAATTGAGTTGATTTGAGCCAAGCCAGGCGACGCTTGGTGTAGCGGTAGCCAAACACCACATACCACAAGCCGACCGCCAGGCTAATCATGATACCGGCGGTGAATCCATCTCCAGGCTGGTCATGACCGTAAAGAATATGCGTGATCGAAACAACCAGGGTCAGCGGCAAAATCATATAAGCCAGCAGGCGCACGAATGGAGAGACATGCAAACCGCCAATGCCCAGGGTAGGCAGCTGGCTGGAGGGTTCGTGCACGGTCTCTTCTTCTTTGTCGCCGGCTTTTCTAGATGCATAGCGTAACAGGGTGTATACCCCAATACCGCCCATGCCGAAGACGGCAATCTCGATCAGAGTGTCAAATGCGCGAAAGCTGACAATGATCGCGCCGACAATGTCGGTGGCTCCCGCCAGTACCTTGGCATTGTCTTCATAATAGGGGGTCACCAGACTTTGGCGTGGGCGGGAAGCCAGCATGCTGAACACCAGCACCGTCATCACAATCCCGCTGCCCAAAGCAATCAGACCATCGCGCAATAGGCCAGGGCGGGACTGTCTAAAGGTAAACTCATCTGCTCGTTGTCGCTGCGGGCGCGGCAGGCGGGTCAGCAGCAGCACCATGATAATGGTGAGCAGGATGTCAACCACTACCTGCACCAGGGCTACATCCGGCGCTGGCTCCAGTACCATCAATACCGCTACTGCCAGACCTGAGACGCCCAGGGCTAAAATTGCTGGCAGATCGCGCTGGAGAAATACGCTTGCTGCAGCAGTGATTACGATCAATAGCAAGGAAAAAAACCTCAGTAACATCAATTCACTGGTAAACAGGTCTGGCGCCAGGCTGATGCCCCTCGGCACGACCAATGCCGGCAAGGCATTGAACCACAGGATCAACCCACCTATTCCCCCCAGCATGATGACCAGGTAAAAGCGGAGCTTGCCATTCTGAACCAACGTCACCCAATAAGCGGCCCGGTCGATCAGGCTCAGGGTGGAGTGGTAGAGTTTATTGGCGGTCAAACCATTACCCATTTCCATGACCCGGCTTCGTATGCGGATGCGCAAGGCAAATATGCTCGCACCGGTAATGATAGCCACCATACTGAGCAGTAGGGGGACGTTGATTCCCGTCCACAGCGCCAGAGAGACTTTTACCGGTTCTCCAAAGGCGGCCTGGGCGGCGGCTGCCAGCAAGGCGGCCAAAGCGGGCGGCTCGGGCAGAATCCCTAACGCCAGCGAGAAAACGGCTGGCAACATAGGCGCCAGGATCATCCCCAGCGGCGCTTCATGCGCGTGGATCGAGTCGTCCCGCTTTTCACCCATAAACGTGTCGACCAGCAACAGGCCTGCCTGGACCAGGATCAACGCGCCAGAGATCACTACCGCGGCTGGGAACAGGATTTCGATGATCTGTGGGACTCCTGGGTGGGTGGTGGTTGCCAGCAAGGTCTCTTTGGCCAGAAAGCCAAACAGCGGCGGCAGGCCTCCCATGGATAAGGCTGCGATGAAAGTAACCGAAAAGGTAATAGGCATAGCCCGCCGGATCCCACCCAGGCGGCGTAGATCGCGAGTGCCTGTCTCGTGATCGACGATGCCTGCAATCATGAATAGCGCGCTCTTGTACAGTGCGTGCGCCAGCAAGCCCACCACCAACGCTTTGAAGGCGATCTCACTATCCTGTCCGATCAACATTATCAGCACCCCAAGCTGGCTGACAGTGGAATAAGCCAACAGAGCTTTCAGATCGTTTTGCTTCAACCCTAGAAAGGCTCCGGTTAGCATGGTTGCCAGACCTGCCAGGCTGAGCATCCAAAACCAGGCCTCGGTGAGACCCATGACCGGGTTCATGCGGGCCATCAAATAGATGCCGGCTTTGACCATAGTGGCCGAGTGCAGGTAGGCGCTGGCTGGTGTTGGTGCGCTCATCGCATCTGGCAGCCAGATATGGAAGGGGACCTGGGCGCTCTTCGTAAAAGAGGCCAGGATCAGCAATCCGAGCATGGCCAGATACAATGGGCTTTCCCTCAACACATCCCCGCTGGCCAGGATGTCCACAAAAGCAAAGCTTCCGCTGACGATGACGGTGAGCAAAAGCCCGGCTAACAGTGCAATTCCGCCTGCTCCGGTGATGAATAAGGCCTTGAAAGCGCTTTTTCGGGCGGCAGCGTCTTTTTGTTTGAAGCCGATCAACAGGAAGGAGGTGATGCTGGTGCCTTCCCAAAACACAAACAGGGTGATGATATCTCCAGCCAGCACCAGCCCTAACATTGAGGTCATGAAGAGCATGGTATAGGCCAGGAATTTCCAGGTGTCTGGGTCCTTGTTCAAGTAATAGCCGGTGTAGATGACCACCAGTGTGCCAATGCCGGTTACCATCAGGGCAAACAGAGCGCTTAACCCGTCCAGGTATAGGGCGGCGCTGGCGCCCAGGCTTGGCATCCAGGCAATCTCCTGTACAACCCTGCCTCCGTCGATGACCTGACCGGCGTGAGCTGCGATCATCAAGAAGGCGCCCAACGGAGCCAGCGCCAGGAGCCAGCCTAACCAGATATTAGGTATACGCTGTTTGAGCGCGGGAAGGCCCCCCAGGGCAGCCGCGGCTACCGATCCCAGGCAGATCAGCAGAGGAAGGAATAACCAGTAGTCAGTTATAGCCATGATAAGACATGCGCTGGTGTGCTCAGCAAGTTAATCCGAATGCACCCTGCCCAGCATCCTGGGCAGCGGCGCTTTTCTGGATCATACGAAAAAAACGTTTGATGTGTATGGCCAGGATCCCCGCAGCCATTTCCCAGATTGTAGACTTGCAAGCAGGTGCTTACGAAACAGAAGTATATCCGTAGAATTATCAGATGTCCAGGAACAACGCGGTATGTAATAGCAGTCCCTGCTGACTTTTGATCCGGCCATTCCCCTCTGAAATAATGGTTCATTGGGAGTTTCCGTGGAAGGGTCCAGATTTGGGGGTGTGAGCGTGCAGCCGGAAGTACGCGGCGATCTGCCCGCCCGGCTACCGGGAGATGGTCGTCGCCTCGATCGTGGACGACCCGATCCGGCTCAGGCCGCCCCGCTACACCCGCGTCGAGGCGGCGAGCCCCGAGCCGGCCCCGGAGCGCCGCCTCCGGGC